>NZ_JBQENC010000002.1:330244-417646 GCF_052044485.1 Pseudoxanthomonas sp. 22568 | reverse complement strand
ATCGGACATCCAGAGCGACTGACGTCGCTCCCACAAGACAGAAGGTCGCCGCGGAAAAATCAACCGCGCTTGCGCAACTCGTCCAGCAGTACGCGGGTGACCGGGTCGTTGGCCTGCGCTTCGCCCTTCAGTGCCGGCAGCAGGCCGTTGGCCAGTTGCTTGCCCAGTTCGACGCCGAACTGATCGAAGGCGTTGATGCCCCACAGCACCGACTGCGCGTAGACGCTGTGTTCGTACATGGCGATCAGGCCGCCCAGGGTCTGCGGGGTCAGCGCATCGAGCAGGATCAGCGTGCTCGGGCGGCTGCCCGGATACGCGCGGTGCGGATCCTCGCTGCCCTGCCCGTTCGCCAGCGCCTCGGTCTGCGCCAGCAGGTTGGACATCAGCGCCAGGTGGTTCTCGGCATAGGGATCGTCGTTGCGGATGGTGCCGACGAAATCCAGCGGCACGATGCCGGTGCCCTGGTGCAACGCCTGGAAGAAACTGTGCTGCACGTCGGTGCCTGCACCGCCCCACCACACCGGCACGGTATCCACGCCGACCGGGCTGCCGTCGAGTTTCACCGACTTGCCCAGGCTCTCCATCACCAGTTGCTGCAGGTAGGCCGGCAGCAGTGCCAGGCGCTGGTCGTAGGTCATCACGCCGTGCGCGGCGTGGCCTAGCGCATTGCGGTTCCAGATCGCGGTCAGCGCGTGGCGTACCGCGATGTTGTCGGCGGGCGCGGTGTTCAGTACATGCGCGTCGAAATCCGATGCGCCGGACAGCAGCGCCTCGAAGCGCTCGAAGCCGATGGCAAGCGCGATCGGCAGGCCAACCGCCGACCACAGCGAGTAGCGGCCACCCACCCAGTCCCACATCGGCAGCACCCGTGCCGCGTCGATCGCGAACGCGGCGGCGGCGCGCTCCGGATTGGCGCTGACCGCGTACAGGCGCTCGCTGCTGCCCAGCCAGTCGCGCAGGATGCCGCCGTTGAGCAGGGTTTCCTGGGTGCCGAAGGTTTTGGAAATCAGGATTGCCGCGGTCTTGCGCGGATCCAGCGGCGCCAGCACGCGCTGGGCGGCGGCACCGTCGACGTTGGACAGGAAGTGCACGCGGAAGCGGCCCGGCAGCGGTCCGCGCAACGCATCGGCGACCAGCCGCGGGCCCAGGTCGGAACCACCGATGCCGACGCTGACGATATCGGTGACGTCGCTGGCTTCCAGATCCGCGATCAGCGCGGCCATGCGCTCGCGCACCGCGCTGGCGGTGGCGAATGCCTCGCGCGCGGCGGCGGCACCGGAGTGATTGCCACGCAGCGCGGTATGCAGCGCGGCGCGGCCTTCGGTGACGTTGACCTTCTCGCCATCGAACAGACGCCGGAACGCCCCTTTCAGATCGCGCGATTCGCCGAGTGCGACCAGCGCGGACAGCGCCTCGCGGTCATAGCCCTGGCGGGCGAAGTTGAAGTACAGCGGGCCGTGGCGCAGGGCGAAGTCGTTGGCGCGCGCGGGATCCTGCGCCAGCAGCGCCGGCAGCGATTGCCCGCGCAGGCGCGCGGCGTGGGACTGCAGTGCGTCGAAACCCGGTGTCTGGCTCATGCGGCCTGCTTGGGGATGCTGTGGTTGGTGTGGGTGATCCTGTTGTTGCCGTCCACGTAGATCAGCTTGGGCTGGAAGCGCTCGGCTTCCTCCTCGCTCATGCCGGCGAACGCGGCGATGATGATCAGGTCGCCGATCTGCACGTGGCGCGCGGCGCCGCCGTTGAGCGAGATGATCCCGCTGCCCTCGTCGGCGCGGATGGCGTAGGTGGAGAAACGCGCGCCGTTGGTGACATCCCAGATGTGCACCTGCTCGAACTCGCGGATGCCGCTGGCGTCCAGCAGCAGGCCGTCGATGGCGATCGAGCCTTCATAGTTCAGTTCGGCGTGGGTGACGGTGGCGCGGTGAATCTTGGTCTTGAGCAGGCTGAGTTGCATGGCGGGGGGAACGGACCACGGAGGAAGCGGAAGTTTAGCAGCGGCCGCGGGCGGCCGACGTGCATGCGGCGGGAGGGGCCGCGCGGGAGGCGAAGCGGGCGGCAGGCGCCGCGTTCACCATTCCAGGTTGTCGATCAGCCGGGTCCGGCCCAGGCGCGCGGCGACCAGCGCGACCCGGGGACCGGCTTCGCCGTCGGCAGGCTCGCTCAGGTCGGGCCGGCGCACCGTGGTGTAGTCCACCGCGAAACCGTTGTCCGCCAGGTGGCGGGCGGCGGTGTCCTCGACCTCCACGCGCGCGCGGCCGGCGACGACGCCGTCGCGCATCGCGGTCAGGACGCGGCGGATTTCGGCGGCGCGCGGGCGTTCGTCGGCCGACAGGTACTGGTTGCGCGAACTCATCGCCAGCCCGTCGCTCTCGCGCACGATGCTGCCGGCCAGCAGCTCGATCGGAAACGCCAGGTCCGCCACCATCTGCCGGATCACCGCCAGTTGCTGGTAGTCCTTCTTGCCGAATGCGGCCAGATCCGGCTGCACCTGATTGAACAGGCGGGTCACCACCGTGCACACGCCATCGAAATGGCCGGGGCGATGCGCGCCTTCCAGCAGGCTGCTGACACCGGGCACGTGCACCTTGGCCGCCAGTTCCACGCCGAACGGATACATCGATTCCACCGTGGGCAGCCACAGGACATCGCAGCCCGCGCCTTCCAGACCGCTCATGTCCGCTTCCGGCGTGCGCGGGTAGCGGGTGAAGTCCTCGTTGGGACCGAACTGGGTCGGATTGACGAACACGCTGGACACCACGCGGTCGGCATACTGCCGCGCCAGCATGACCAGCGAGTAATGGCCGGCATGCAGGTTGCCCATCGTCGGCACCAGCGCGACTTTCAGGCCCTCGCGTTTCCATTGCCTGACGCGGGCGCGCAGATCGTGCAGTTCGGTGATGGTTTCTAGCATGAAGTTGTCCGCAGAAGTCCGCTGGATCGCCGCGCGGTGCGCGGCTCAGTAGGAGTGGCTGGCGTCGGGGAAGCTGCCGTCGCGCACCGCGTCGGCATAGGCGCGCACGGCGCCGGCGATCGAACCGCCTTCGGCCAGGAAATCCTTGACGAACTTGGGCCGGCGATGGCCGGTGTCCAGGCCGAGGAAATCGTGCAGCACCAGCACCTGCCCGTCGCAGCCCGGGCCGGCGCCGATGCCGATGGTCGGGATGGCGATGTCCGCGGTGATGGACGCGGCCAGCGCCGACGGCACGCATTCCAGCACCAGCAGCGCCGCGCCGGCCTCGGCCACCGCGCGCGCATCGGCGCGCAGGCGCGCGGCGGCGGCTTCGTCACGGCCCTGCACCTTGTAGCCGCCGAACTTGAGCACCGACTGCGGGGTCAGGCCCAGGTGCGCGCAGACCGGAATGTCGCGCTCGCTCAGGAAGCGGATCACGTCCAGCTTATGGCCCGCGCCTTCCAGTTTGACCATCTCGGCACCGGCCTGCAGCAGCGCGATGGAGGCGTCCAGCGCGCGTTCGGGCGTGGCGTCGGACTGGAACGGCAGATCGCTGATCAGCAGCGCGCGGTTCAGTCCGCGCGCCACCGCTGCAGTGTGGTAGGCGATATCGGAAGTGGTCACCGGCAGGGTCGAGTCATGCCCCTGCACCACCATGCCCAGCGAATCACCGACCAGGATCAGGTCGGCGCCGTTGGCATCGAAGACCCGGGCGAAACCGGCGTCGTAGGCGGTCAGCATGACCAGCTTGCGTCCGTCCCGCTTGGCCTCGGCCAGGGCGGGAACGGTCCAGGGCTTGCTATCGGCGTGAGTGCTCATGGGGATGCATTATCCGCTCATAACGGCTGGATATTCGAGCTTTCCAGGCCGGACACTGCATCCCGCGCGTAACCGACGCCCGGAATCCGGATGTCCGGCGCCAGTTCCAGCAACGGCACCAGCGCGAAGGCGCGCTCGTGCAGGCGTGGATGCGGCAGTTGCAGGCCGGGCACGTCCAGCACCCGATCGCCGAACAACAGCAGGTCCAGATCCAGGCGCCGCGGTCCCCAGCGCTGTTCGCGGGCGCGATCCCTGCCGAACTCGCGTTCGATCGCCAGCAGGTGTTCCAGCAGCGCCAGCGGTTCCAGCGAAGTACGCAGCATCGCCACCGCATTGATGAAGTCCGGCTGCGCCTCCAGGCCCCAGGCCGGCGTGCGGTAGAGCCGCGACACCGCCACGCATTCGGTGTCCGGCAGCCGCGCCAGGCGCGCGGCGGCGGCCAGCAGGGTGGCCCGGGCATCCCCCAGGTTCGCGCCCAGGCCGACGAACGCATCGCCCGGCGCTGTCATCTCGGCCGGTTCATTCCGGCGAGGCGGCGCTGCTGCGGCGACGGCGACGACGGCGACGACGGCCCTGTGGACCGCCCTCCTCGTCCGGGTTGCCGGCGGCGGACACCAGCGCGCTGGCCAGCGCCTCGGGCGACTGCGCCTGCGCTTCGCGCCAGAACGCCACGTCCTCGGCGTGTTCGCTGGACGCGGACAGGCGCAGCACCAGGAAATCGAACGCGGCGCGGAAGCGTGGATGGGTCAGCAGGCGCATGACCCGCTTGCGCTGGCGGTTGCCGAAGCGGGTCTGCAGCAGCCAGATCTCCTGCATCGGCAGCGAGAACCGGCGCGGCAGCGCGACCGTGTTGAGCTGGTGCAGGGTCACCCGATCGGCGGCGCGGCGCTGCGCCTCCTCCGCGTGCACGCCCTGCGCCTGCAGCGCCATCAGGGCGCGGCAGTACGCCGGCCACAGCAGCAGCGCGAACAGGAACGCCGGCGACACCGGCTCGTCGTTGGCCACCCGCCGATCGGTGCCGGCCAGGCCCTCGATCAGCATGCGCCGCAGCGCTCCGCTGCGATTGGAAGCCAGCGCCGCCGCGGTTTCCGGCAGCAGCACGGCGAGCAGGCCGAACCGTTCCAGGCCCTCGAAGCTGGCCACCGCGTGGCCGGACAGGAACAGTTTGAGGATTTCCTCGAACAGGCGCGCGGGCGCCGCGTCGGACAGCAGCGAGGCCAGCCGCGCGATCGGTTCGGCGGTCGCCGTCTCGATCGAGAAATCCAGCTTGGCCGCCAACCGCACCGCGCGCAGCATGCGCACCGGATCCTCGCGGTAACGCTGCTCGGGATCGCCGATCAACCGCAACGTGCGCGCCTGCACGTCCTCGAATCCGCCAACGTAGTCGCGCACCGAGAAATCCTCGATGGCGTAGTACAGCGCGTTGGCGGTGAAGTCGCGGCGCACCGCGTCGTCCTCGACGGTGCCGTAGACGTTGTCGCGGACCAGCCGGCCGTTCTCCATTTCGCGATCGCCGCTGCCATCGTCGCTGTTGGCGCGGAAGGTGGCGACCTCGATGATCTCGCTGCCGAACACCACGTGCGCCAGCCGGAACCGGCGGCCGATCAGGCGGCAGTTGCGGAACAACTGCTTGACCTGCTCCGGGGTGGCGTCGGTGGCGACGTCGAAGTCCTTGGGATGCCCGCCGACCAGCAGGTCGCGCACGGCGCCGCCGACCAGATAGCCGGCGAAGCCCGCATCGCGCAGCCGGTACAGCACGCGCAGGGCATTGGGACTGATGTCCTTGCGCGAGATCGGGTGCTGGTCGCGGGGAATGATGCGCAGGGCGGTGTTCGGGGTAATGGTGGCGGTTCCGTCAGGTGGTCTCGTGCCCCGGGGCGGGCGATTGCCGAACGCCGGGGTAGCCGCCTATACTAATGCGCTTCGCCGGCATCACCCAAACGCTCCCTTCGTCTAGTGGTTAGGACGTGGCCCTCTCAAGGCTAAAACAGGGGTTCGAGTCCCCTAGGGAGCGCCATTCCGGCTGAAGTCACCTCGCGGACCCGCTCCCGAGGCGCCGGCGGCGGCTTTTCCGTCCGCACACCCGCCGGCCGTTCCCCTCGCCTAGCCCATGCCGCTGTGCCGCAGCAGCGCGTCGATGCGTGGCTCGCGCCCGCGGAATGCGCGGAAGTTCTCGGCCGCCCCGCGGCTGCCGCCCCGTCCCAGCACTTCCCGGCGGAAACGCGCGCCGGTTTCGGCCAGTTGCCCCGGGGTTTCCTCGAACGCGGCATAGGCGTCGGCGCTCAGCACCTCGGCCCATTTGTAGCTGTAGTAACCGGCGGCGTAGCCGCCGGCGAAGATGTGGCTGAACTGGTGCGGAAAGCGGTTCCAGCTCGGCGGCCGGTTCACCGCGATCTCGTCGCGCACGCGTTCCAGCAGCGCCAGGACGCTGTCGCCGGCCGGATCCAGGCCGCCGGCGTGCAGCAGCATGTCGAACAGGCCGAATTCCAGTTGGCGCACGGTCGCCATGCCGCTCTGGAAGTTCTTCGCCGCCAGCATCCGATCGAACAGATCGCGCGGCAGCGGTGCGCCGGTGTCCACATGCGCGGTCATCGCCCGCACGCGCTCCCACTCCCAGCAGAAGTTCTCCATGAACTGGCTGGGCAGTTCCACCGCGTCCCATTCCACGCCGTTGATGCCGGCGACCGCCAGCTCGCCGATCGCGGTCAGCAACTGGTGCAGGCCATGGCCCATTTCATGGAACAGCGTGGTGACTTCGTTGTGGCTGAAGGTAGCCGGCTTGCCCTCGGCGCCACGGCCGAAGTTGCAGACCAGGTACACCAGCGGCGTCTGCGCGCCCTGTCCCGCGCCGCGCTCGCGGCGGTTGCGGCCATCGTCCATCCAGGCGCCGCCGCGCTTGCCCTCGCGGGCGTAGAGATCGAGATAGAACTGGCCGACCAGTTGGCCATCGTCGCCGACCAGCCGGTAGAAGCGCACGTCCGGATGCCAGGTCGGCGCCTGGTCCGGTTCGACCCGCAGGCCGTACAGCGCATGGATGAGATCGAACAGGCCGGCCAGTACCTTTGGCTCGATGAAGTACTGCTTCACTTCCTGCCCGGAATAGCTGTAGCGCGCCTGCTTGAGCTTCTCGCTGGCCCAGGCCAGATCCCAGGCCTGCAGATCGTCCAGTCCGAGCTCGTCCCTGGCGAACGCCTCCAGTTCCGCGCGATCGCGCCGCGCGTGCGGCAGCGCGCGTGCGCCGAGATCGCGCAGGAACGCCAGTACCGCCTGCGGACTGTCGGCCATCTTGGTGGCGACCGAATAGTCCGCGTAGCTGGCGAACCCGAGCAACGCCGCCAGTTCGGTGCGCAGCGCCAGGATGCGATCGATCAGCGCGCTGTTGTCGAGCCCGGCGTCGTCGCCCAGTTCGGAGGCGCGCACGGCGCTGGCGCGGTAGAGCTGTTCGCGCAGGCCACGATCCTCGGCATAGGTCTGCACCGGCAGGTAGCACGGCATCTGCAGGGTCAACTTCCAGCCGGCGCGCCCGTCCTTTTCCGCCTGCGCACGGGCGGCCGCCAGCACGTCGGCCGGCAGGCCCGCCAGCCGCGATTCGTCTTCGACGTAGAGCGCCCACGCATCGGTCGCGTCCAGCACGTTGTTGGAGAACTTCGCCGCCGACGCCGACAGTTCCTCGCGGATGGCGGTGAAGCGGGCCTTGCCGGCCTCGTCCAGTTCGGCGCCGCCGAGGCGGAAATCGCGCAACGCGTTTTCCAGCGCCTTGCGCCGCGCGGCGTCGTAATCCTTCGCTTCGGGCGACTGCGCCAGTGCCTTGTATTGCGCGTACAGCGCCAGGTTCTGCCCCAGCGCGCTGCCGAATCGGGTGACCTTGGGCAGGTTGGCGTTGTAGGCCTCGCGCAGTTCCGGCGTGTTGACCACGGCCTGCAGGTGGGTGACCTGGCCCCAGGCCCGGTACAGCCGCTCGGTGGCGTCGTCCAGCGGCACCACGAAGCTCTCCCAGCTCACCGGCGCGATCGTTTCGGCCCGCTTCACCGCCGCGTCCGCCTCGGCCAGCAACTGGTCGATGGCGGGCGTGATCTGATCGGGTTTGATCGCGTCGAAACGCGGCAGGCCGGAAAAATCGAGCAGCGGAAGGGTCACGTCGGGGCTCCTGGAATCAGCCGTCGGAAGGCGGAAGTATCCTTCCAGAGTGGAGGCGACCGGCGCGGATGCAAGCGTGCGCCCGCGCCGGCGCGATGTCGTTCAGGCCGCGCCCTGCGCCGTCCAGGGCAGATCCGGCAGCTCCCCGCCGGCGGTGGCGGCGGCGATCGCCGCATCGCTGCCGCTCACCTCGATGTCGTTGTCCGCGTACCACGCCGGGGCGTAGTAGCTGTGCGCGTAGCGCTCGCCGGCATCGCACAGGATGGTCACGATCGAACCCGCGCGTCCAGCCTGTTTCATCCGCTGCGCCGCCCACAGCACGCCGACGAAGTTGGTGCCGGTGGAACCGCCGACCCGGCGTCCCAGCCGCGCGCTGACCTCTCGCATCGCGGCCAGCGACAGCGCGTCCGGCACCTTGACCATCGCGTCCACGCAACTGGGCAGGAAGCTGGCTTCCACCCGTGGCCGGCCGATGCCCTCGATGCGCGAACCGCCGGTGCTGGACAGCTCGCGCCACGGCCGGCCGGCCAATGCTTCCCGGTAGCCGTCGTAGAACATCGAGATTTCCGGATCCGCGCACAGGATGTCGGTGGCGTGCTGGCGGTAGCGCACATAGCGGCCGAGGGTGGCGGCGGTGCCGCCGGTACCGGGGCTGCAGACGATCCAGGCCGGCACCGGGTGCGGTTCGGCCGCCATCTGCTTGAAAATCGATTCGGCGATGTTGTTGTTGGCGCGCCAGTCGGTGGCGCGCTCGGCGTAGGTGAACTGATCCATGAAATGCCCGCCGGTCTCGCGCGCGAGCTGGCGCGAGGCATCGTCGAGATCGCAGGCGCGTTCGATCAGGTGGCAGCGACCGCCCTGGAATTCGATCGCGGCGATTTTCTCCGGCGAAGTGCTGGCCGGAATCACCGCGATGAACGGCAAGCCGAGCAGGCGCGCGAAGTAGGCCTCCGACACCGCCGTGGATCCGCTGGACGCCTCGATGACCGGCGCGCCCTCGCGCAGCCAGCCGTTGGCGAGCGCGTACAGGAACAGCGAGCGCGCCAGCCGGTGCTTGAGGCTGCCGGTGGGATGGCTGGATTCGTCCTTGAAATAGAAATCGATGTCCGGATAGCCCGGCAGCGACAGCGGAATCAGGTGGGTGTCGGCCGAACGGTTGAAATCGGCTTCGATCCTGCGGATGGACGCGGCCACCCAGTGACGGTGCGACATGGAGCGGGAATGTCCGGGCAAGTGGAAACGGGGCTGGAGCGGTCGCCCGGCATTATCCCACTTCCGCCCGGGCGCCGCGGTTGGCGCGATGCCAGCCGCGGTCCGGCCCGGCCTCCCCGAGCAGATTCCCTGATCAGATCCTCGGCAGATCGAACACCAGCACTTCCGCGCTGCGGCCGCCGGCGACGGTGACCAGCGGCTCGCCGTCGTACAGCAGGGCATCGCCGGCCGCCAGCGCATGACCATTGACGGTCAGCTCGCCGCGGGCGACATGCACGTACCCGAGCCGGCCCTCGGCCAGGCGCAGTTCGGCTTTCTCGTCGCCGTCGAACAGGCCGGCGTAGACGCGCGCGTCCTGATGGATGCCCACCGAACCGTCCGCGCCGTCCGGGCTGGCGATCAGGCGCAGGTGGCCCTGCTTTTCCTGGGCGGAAAACGCCTTCTGCTCATAGGAAGGCGGTATGCCCTGGCGGTCCGGGATGATCCAGATCTGCAGGAAATGGGTGGCGCCGGATTCGCTGTAATTGAATTCCGAATGCTGCACGCCGGTGCCGGCGCTCATCCGCTGCACATCGCCCGGCACGATGCTGGACGCGTTGCCCATCGAATCCTTGTGGCCCAATGCGCCTTCCAGCACGTAGCTGATGATTTCCATGTCGCGGTGCCCGTGCTGGCCGAAACCGCGCCCGGCTTCCACGCGATCCTCGTTGATGACCCGCAGCGGGCCCCAGTGCACGTGGTTGTCGTCGTAATAGCCGGCGAACGAGAAGCTGTGCCAGGAATCCAGCCAGCCATGGTTGGCGTGGCCGCGCTCGGCGGCCGGACGCAGGGTGATCATCGGGGAACCTCCACGGGAAACGTTGGCGAAAGGATGTGGTTCCGCCCGCGCAGGATAAACGGGCCGCCGGCCAATGGGCTGTTCCAATTTCGAGACAATAGGACTTCCAGACCGCATCGATTCGCAAGAAACGGAACGAATCGGCGCCCGCGCTGGCCTGTCGACACCCGTATCCGCCGCCCGCTTCCTGCGCTTGCCCGGCACCACTCCAGGCCGGGCCGGGAGCCCGGCGACGCTCCAGGGACGCAAAACGCAATCAATGTCATCCGGATGAGTGCGTTGCATTAAACTTGTCGGGTTTTCCGTTTTGATGTTCTGCCAATGCCCTTCGTCGTCACCGAGAACTGCATCAAATGCAAGTACACCGATTGCGTGGAAGTCTGCCCGGTGGATTGTTTCCACGAGGGTCCGAACTTCCTGGTGATCGATCCCGATGAGTGCATCGACTGCACGCTGTGCGAACCGGAATGCCCGATCAACGCGATCTATCCGGAGGACGACGTCCCCGCCGGGCAGGAAAACTACGTGCAGTTGAACGCGGAGCTATCGCGGGCCTGGCCGGTGATCACCACCCGCAAGGAACCGCTGCCCGACGCCAAGGAATGGGAAGGCAAGCCCGGCAAGCTGCCGCTGCTGGAACGTTGATCGCCATGCGCCGGCACGCCGGCGAATCCGCCCCGCGCCGCGCGCGACGGGCATGAAAAAGGCGCCTTGCGGCGCCTTTTCCGTTTCAGGCGATGCCCGGGCTCAGTTGCCGAGCTTGGCCTTGAGCGCGGCGATCAGCTTGGTCGGCGCGTCACCCTGCGCGGGCAGGCCGCGCGGATCCACGGCCGAGACATAGGCGCCGGCCTGAACACCGACCACGCGCACCAGGAAGTTGCTGCCTTCGTAGTTCACGTCGTAGGTGCCCAGCAGCTGCGCGCGGCTGGCGATGGTCACGCCTTCGATACCACCGAGCGCGTCGCCGACCTTGGTGAACACCTCGTCGCGGCTACCGGTGGCGTTGAAACCGGTGTTGGAAGCGGCGGCCGGCGCGCTGCCCTGGCCCTGCGACTGCACCTGCGAAGCGGTGGCCGGCAGGTTCATCGCGCCGGCGGTGCTGGGCAGGTTGAGATCCGGCGGGACTTCCAGCGGACGCATTTCCGGGCTCAGCGCATAGTCGCCCTTGGCGCCCTTCTTGCTGAACCACTTGCAGCCCGACAGGCCGCCGGCCATGGAAACGGCCAGCAGCGCGAGGGCGAGCGGACGCATGAGCGAAGGCGAAAAACGCATGGTGTTCTCCTGGGTTCAGGCCGCGATCGTTTCGCGGCTGGATTGTTCTTCGAGCCGGCTCGCCTGTTCGGCCAGACGGTTCGCGGTGTCGTGGTGGGCCTCGGACAGCGGCAGCAGCGGCAGGCGCAGCCCGCTGCCGACGTCCTGGCGCTGCAGCAGCGCCTTGACCGGGATGGGATTGGATTCCACCCCGAGGAAGCCATAGATGTCGCCGAGTTCGGCGTCGAGCGCGGCGACCGCCGCGGCATCTCCGGCGCGGGCGCGATCGCACAGCCTGCGGAAGGTACGCGGCAGCGCGTTGGAGCCGACCGAGATCAGTCCGTCGGCACCGGCCAGCATGGCGCGGCCGGCGGTGGGATCGTCGCCGCTGAGGATCACGAAACCGTCGTTGCGCAGCGCCAGCAGCGCGGTCATGCGCTCGGGCTCGGAACGGGCTTCCTTGATGCCGATGATGTGCGGGTGCGGCGCAAGCTGGGCCACCGTCTCCGGCAACAGATCGCAACCGGTGCGGCCCGGCACGTTGTACAGGACCACCGGCAGGCCGCCCTGCTCGGCCACCGCGCGGTAATGCGCGACCAGGCCGGCCTGGGTGGGACGCACGTAAGGCGGAGTGACCACCAGCGCGTAGTCGGCGCCGGCGACCTGCGCGCGGCGGGTCTGGGCGATGGTCTTGGCGGTGTTCATCTGCCCGGTACCGGCCAGCACGGGAATGCGGCCGCCGAGGATTTCCACCGCCACGCGCAGCAGCCGCTCGTATTCCTCGTCCGACAGCGCGGCCGCCTCGCCGGTCGAACCGGCGACGACCACGCCCTGCGTGCCGCCGTCGATCTGCCGTTTGAGCAGTCGGCGCCAGGCGTCGAGGTCGAGTTCGCCAGCGGCCGTGAACGGCGTGGCCAGTGCGGTAATGCTGCCGGAAAGGGACAAGCGTTTGCCTTCTTGAACGTCTTCGTTGAACAGGGGCGGCGCGGAATCCGCGCACCCTGCGATGTTACTTGCGGCGTGAAAGCGCGGGCAAGTATGCTGGATCCCGTGCCGGGCGCCCGCCCGGGGTGCCATTCAGACTCGCCGCCCTGCCGGAAGCCGCTTTGACCGATCCCACGCCCCGGCCTTCGCCGAACGAAAACCACCTCCTGATCAACGCCTATACGACGCATCCGGAGTCCCCGCTGTTGGCGGTGACGCGCCGGATCGCGGACAGTGGCTGCAATCTGGTCGATGCCCGCCTGTCCACGGTGGGCCGGGACGTGTCGGTGACCGCGCTGGCGACCGGTTCCTGGGACTCGGTGGCCAAGCTGGAGGCGATGATGACCCGGCTGGAGCGCGAGGAAGGCCTGAAGCTGGTCTGGTACCGCACCGGTCCCAAGGTCGTGCAGTCCAACCTGCTGCCGTACATCGTGGAAGTGGTGGCCGCCGACAAGCCGGGCATCCTGTTCCAGCTGGCCGACTTCTTCGACCGCCAAGGCATCACCATCGAGAACCTGCAGAGCACCCGCTACCGCGCCATGCAGACCGGCGCGGAGATGTTCTCGGCGCAGGTGACCATCGGGGTGCCGGCCAACATGCACATCGCCGCGCTGCGCGACGATTTCCTCGAATTCTGCGACCATCTGAACCTGGACGCGATCATGGATCCGATGAAGTTCTGATGGCGATTGACATTCCGGCCCTCGAAGCGATGTTCTGTGATATCCGCGAGAAGACGGATTGGAATATCGATGGCCCGATGCTGTGGGGTTATTTCTTCACGGATTCCTCGCCGGTCAAGCTTGGGAATCTGAGGAAAGTGCTGGAACGGGAAGGTTACTCGTTCGTCGATTTGTTTGTGCCAGAGCTCGACGAAGGGCAGGATGAGTACTACTTTCTGCATATGGAACGCATCGAGTCGCACTCGGTCCTTTCACTCCACGAGCGTAACCAACACTTCTACGCGCTGGCTGCGGACCACGGCATCGGCACCTACGATGGCATGGATGTCGGTCCCACCCCCGCCCTGGACGCCTGAACACGATGGCTACCGTCGGCAAATCCCTGCCCAAATCTACCCTCAAGCTGCCGCTGGCGCTGTCCGGCGGCGAAACCGCCACCCTCGCCGACCATGCCGGCCAGTGGCTGGTGCTGTATTTCTATCCGAAGGACAGCACGCCCGGCTGCACCACCGAGGGCCTGGATTTCAACGCGCTGCTGCCGAAGTTCAAGAAATTGAATGCCAGCGTGCTCGGCGTGTCGCGCGATTCGGTCAAGTCGCACGACAATTTCTGCGCCAAGCAGGGCTTCAGATTCCCGCTGGTCAGCGATGCCGACGAGACGCTGTGCCAGGCCTTCGACGTGATCCACGAGAAGAACATGTACGGCCGCAAGGTGCTCGGCGTGGTCCGCAGCACCTTCCTGATTTCACCTGACGGCCGCCTCGCCCAGGAGTGGCGCGGCGTCAAGGTTCCCGGCCATGCCCAGGCCGTGCTGGATGCACTGAAGGCGCTCCAAACCCAGTGATCGAACGGTGCTCCCTTTTCTCCACCATCCCGAGTCGCGGCGGGCGTGGTGGTTCGCTGCTGTGCGCTCTCCGCGGCGCGTGTTCACACATATCATCCTCCATGAGGCTGCCTGAATGACCCGAAGCAAGCGCATCTATGTGCTGGACACCAACGTGCTGATGCACGACCCCACGGCGCTGTTCAAGTTCGAAGAACACGACGTGTTCCTGCCGATGCAGGTGATCGAGGAACTGGACAACGCCAAGAAGGGCACCTCCGAAGTCAGCCGCAACGCCCGCCAGGTCAGCCGTTTCCTCAACGAACTGATCGTGGGCGCCGGCGCCGACCACATCCAGGCCGGCATCACCCTGACCCATCCGCAGGGCCTGCAGCTGAAGGCGCGTGGACAGATCGGCAAGCTGTATTTCCAGGTCAAGCCGGTGGACCCCGGCCGCACCTTCGGCACTGTCGCGCCGGACAACAAGATCCTGGCGGCGGTGCTGGAACTGCGCGAGGAGCATCCGGAAGTCCCGGTCATCCTGGTGTCCAAGGACATCAACCTGCGCATCAAGGCCTCGATCAGCGGACTGGCCGCCGAGGACTACGAGAACGATCGCGCGCTCGACGATTTCAGCCTGCTGTACACCGGCGCCACCGAGCTGGGCGAGGATTTCTGGCACAAGCACAACGCCGATCTGCGCAGTTGGAGCGACAAGGGCCGCACCAGTTACGAGATCACCCTGGCCGACGACGAGGATTGGCATCCGAACCAGTACCTGTACCTGCCCGGCGACGACGAAGTCGAACTGCGGGTGGTCAAGGTCGGCGCGGATCGCAAGGCCACGCTCACCATCGTCGATGATTTCCGCCACGGCCAGCATGCGGTGTGGGGCATCACCGCGCGCAACCGCGAACAGAACTTCGCGCTCAACGCGCTGATGGATCCGGAGATCGATTTCGTCACCCTGCTCGGCACCGCCGGCACCGGCAAGACCCTGCTGGCGCTGGCCGCCGGCCTGGCCCAGACGATGGACCAGCAGCGCTACCGCGAGATCATCATGACCCGCGCCACCGTCAGCGTCGGCGAGGACATCGGCTTCCTGCCCGGCACGGAGGAGGAAAAGATGACCCCATGGATGGGCGCGCTGACCGACAACCTGGAAGTGCTCACCCACAACCAGGAAGGCGGTGCCTGGGGCCGTGCGGCGACCAACGATCTGCTTGCCAGCCGGATCAAGATCCGTTCGATGAACTTCATGCGCGGCCGCACCTTCCTGAGCCGATACCTGATCCTCGACGAGGCGCAGAACCTGACCCCCAAACAGATGAAGACCCTGATCACGCGCGCCGGCCCGGGCACCAAGATCGTCTGCCTGGGCAACGTCGAGCAGATCGACACGCCCTACCTGACCGAGACCACTTCCGGCCTCACCTACGCGGTGGATCGGTTCAAGGGCTGGGCGCACAGCGCGCACATCACCCTGCGCCGCGGCGAACGTTCGCGACTGGCGGACTACGCTTCGGAAGTGCTGTAAGAAGCACGCCGGTGGCGATGCCGGTTCGCGCCGGCATCGCCGCCGCGCACCCGCGGCAAGGCGGATACGGGGCTGATCGCATAGACTCGTCCGCTGGTTCGGCGAATCCATCCTGCACATGGGCATGCAACTTCCGCGCTGGGTCTGGATCGGCGCGATTGCGCTGGCTTGCGTGGCCGGCATGGTCAACGTCATCGGCTTCCTGGGCTTCGAACACCAGGCGATCAGCCATCTCACCGGCACCACCAGCCTGCTCGGCGCGGCGTTGGCGGCCGGCGACGGCCGTTCCATCGCCCACCTGTGGGGCGTGCTGATCGCCTTCTGCCTCGGCGCGACCCTGAGCGGGCTGATCATCCAGGACCAGACCCTGCAGCTCGGGCGCCGCTACGGCGTGGTGCTGACGGTGGAAGCGCTGCTGCTGGCGGCATCGGTGCCGCTGTTCCAGCAGGAACAGATCTGGGGCGGGCTGCTGGCCGCCACCGCGTGCGGCCTGCAGAATGCGATGGTCACCACCTACAGCGGCGCGCTGGTCCGCACCACCCATCTCAGCGGCATGTTCACCGACCTGGGCATCGGCCTGGGCCACCTGATCCGCGGACGTCCGCTGCCGATGCGCCGGCTCACCCTGAGCGGGCTGATCATCAGCGGTTTCCTGGCCGGCGGCGTGATCGGCGCCTGGCTGTTCCGGCGCTGGAGCTATGAAGCGTTGTTCGCGCCGGCCCTGCTGACCGGCATGACCGGACTGGGCTACGTGATCTACCGGCACTGGCGCGTGCACCGGTCCGCGCGCGGATAGCCCGGGTCGCCGCGGCGCGGACGGATGGCACAATGTCGGCCATGACGCATCCTTCCGTGGTTTCCGCCCTCACCATCGCCGGCTCCGACTCCGGTGGTGGCGCCGGCATCCAGGCTGATCTCAAGACCTTCGCCGCGCATGGGGTGCATGGCCTGTCGGCCATCGCCGCGCTGACCGCCCAGCACACCCGCGGCGTGATCGCGGTGAACGTGCCGCCGATGGATTTCCTGCGCGCGCAGCTGGACGCCTGCTTCGAGGATTTCGACGTGCGCGTGGCCAAGCTGGGCATGCTCGCCACTGCCGACGTCATCGGCACGGTCGCCGGGGTCCTGCGCGCGCGCGCGCCGGCATTCGTGGTGGTGGATCCGGTGATGGTCGCCACCAGCGGCGCCAAGCTGCTGGAGGACAGCGCCCTGCAGGCATTGCGCGGACACCTGCTGCCGCTGGCCAGCGTGGTCACGCCGAACCTGCCGGAAGCCGAGCTGCTGCTCGGTGGCCGCGGGATCACCAGCCTGGACGACATGCATGCCGCCGCGCTCGCCCTACGCGAGCTGGGCGCGAAGGCGGTGTTCCTGAAAGGCGGACACCTGCCGGGCGCGGACGACGTCACCGATCTGTTCGCCGACGCCTCCGGCGTGCGCGGCATTTCCCATCCGCGCCTGGCGCTGGAAGCGCACGGCACCGGCTGCGCCCTGGCCTCGGCGATCGCCGCCAACCTGTGCCGCGGCATGGCGCTGGCCGACGCCTGCTTCGCCGCCTCCGACTACGTGCATGCCGCTCTGAAGCAGGGCTATCGCCCCGGCCGCAGCGCGGTCGTCGTCCTGGACCATTTCGGAGCCTCGCCTTGCCGATGAACATCGACGCCCGCGAACTGCCGGCGGCCAGCGCCGATGGCCATGCCTGGACACTGGCCGCGCGCGTGCCGGAACAACCTCGCGCGCATCTGCTCTGGCTGCCGGCGCTCGGCGTCGCCGCCCGTCACTATCTGCCGTTCGCCGAGGCGCTGGCCGCGCGCGGCGTCGCGGTGTACCTGCACGAATGGCGCGGCAACGGCGGCAGCAACCTGCGCCCGGATCGCCGGCACGACTGGGGCTATCGCGAACTGCTCACCGAGGATCTGCCGGCCAGCCACGCGCTGGTGCGGGCACAGGCCGCCGGCTCCGCCAGCTTCATCGGCGGGCACAGCCTGGGCGGGCAACTGGCCGCCTGCTACCTGGGCCTGCATCCGCAGGCGTTCGAGCGGCTGTGGCTGGTCGCCAGCGGCACTCCGTACTGGAAAACCTTCGCCCCGCCACGCGGCTGGCTGCTGCCGTGGTTCTACCAGTTCGCGATCTGGCTGGCGCGCCGACGCGGCACCTTTCCCGGCCGGCGGCTGGGCTTCGGCGGCGAGGAGGCGCGCGGCCTGATCGGCGACTGGGCCACGGTGGGCCTGAGCGGCCACTACGCCGCCGTCGGGCTGGACGCGGATCTGGACGCGGCCATGGCCGGGGCGGCTCCTGCGATCCGCGGCGTGCTGTTCAACCGCGACTGGCTGGCGCCGCCGGCCTCGCTGGCCGGGCTGCTGGTGAAATTCCCGCGCGCGCGCAAGCACGTGTTGCGGCTGGACGCCCGCGCGCTGGGCACCCACGCCGATCATTTCGCCTGGATGAAGCAACCCGACGGTGTCGCCACCGCGCTGTGCGGAACGGACGACGCGGACTGAGGCTCAGCCGACCACGATGCAGTCGCGGCCCTTGCGCTTGGCCTGGTAGAGGCCGCGGTCGGCGGCGTCGATCCAGTCGCTCACGGTCGCCATCGACGGACTGATCTCGGCCAGGCCGATGCTGACCGTGCAGCGCAGACCGTCGCGGGTGAATGCGTAGGCCGCCACTTGCCGGCGCAGGCGCTCGGCCGCGACGATCGCGTCCTCCCATTGTGTCTCCGGCATGACGATGCCGAATTCATCGCCGCCATAGCGCCCGCCGGTGTCCGCATCGCGCAGGCAGGCCTTCATCAGGCGCGCGAATTCCTCCACCACGCCGTCGCCGATGGTGTGCCCGCGGGTGTCGTTGATCTGCTTGAAATGGTCGATGTCGATCAACACCAGCACCGCCGGCCGGCGTGCGCGCTGGTAGCGGTTGAGTTCCACCGACACCGCGTACAGCCACTGCTGCCGGTTCATCAGGCCGGTGGCGGCGTCGAAGCGCGCCATCTTCTCCAGCAGATCCTTGTGCTGCTGCGCCTTGCGCGAGATGGCATGGGTGGCGAAGCCGATCGCCATCGGGTAGATCGCCAGGAACGGCAGGCAGGCCAGCACCACCGGATAGCTGGTCCGCGGTTCGAAGGCGAATCCCCAGGCCGCGCTCGCGGCCAGGCAGGTCAGCGCCATCGCCCCGAGCGTGCGGGCGCCGAAGCGCGGACCGCCGATGATGACCTTGTCCATGGTGAGCATCACCGCCAGCAGCGCGCTGGGCAGCGCATCGAAGCGCATCGCGGCGACCCAGAAACCGCCCATCGCGGCGTCGAAGGTCAGGTTGCGGTATTCGTCGTTGATCGGGTCCGCGCTGCGGCGGATGCGCCAATAGGCCAGGTGCGGCCAGACCAGGCCGTTGAACAGCAGCAGCAGCCACAGGCCGGGACCGTCACCGTGTTCGTGCAGGACCGCGCCGACGCAGAGGGTGCCCAGCCCCAGTCCCAGCACCCGCATCCGATAGGTACGGAAGCCGAAGCGGCTGCGGGTCTGCTCGTCGATGCGGTTCGCGCGTTCCAGTGGCAAGACAAGCGGTCGGTGGCTCCGTCCGGCGGATTCTCCGCGAACGGGCCGGCAGCGTCCAGCGGCGAAGGCATGCGTCGGCGCCGTGCGCCCGCGTACGTCGGGTCAGGCCGCCTCGTATCCGCGCGGATTCATCGACTGCCAGCGCCAGGCGTCTTCGCACATGGCGTCGACATCCAGGCCCGCGCGCCAGCCCAGCATGGCCTGCGCGCGCGAAGGATCCGCATAGACTTCGGCCACATCGCCGGTGCGGCGGCCAACGATCTCGTACGGGATTTCCCGCCCCGAGGCCCGTGCGAAGGCCCGGACCAGTTCCAGCACGCTGACACCCTGCCCGGTTCCCAGGTTGACGGTCAGGTTGCCGCCCGCATGCGCGGGCGCGGCCAGCGCGTCGGCGTGGGCGCGCGCCAGATCGGTCACGTGGATGTAGTCGCGCACGCCGGTGCCGTCGCGGGTGGGGTAATCCCCGCCGAAGATGTGCAGGCGTTCGCGCCGGCCCACCGCCACCTGGCAGATATAGGGCATCAGGTTATTGGGGATGCCGGCGGGATCCTCTCCGATCAATCCGGATACATGCGCGCCCACCGGGTTGAAATAGCGCAGGTTGACGACATGGAAATCCGGATCCGCGCGGCACAGATCGCCGATCAGCTCTTCCATCACCAGCTTGGTGCGGCCGTAGGGATTGGTGACCCGCAGAGGCGCCTCTTCATGGATGGGGACCTGTTCCGGATCGCCGTAGACCGTGGCCGAGGAGCTGAACACCAGGCGGCGCACGCCGGACGCGCGCATGGCCTGCAGCAGGTGGATGGTGCCGCCGATGTTGTTCTCGAAGTAGTCCAGGGGGCGCTCGCAGGATTCGCCGACCGATTTCAGCGCGGCGAAATGGACCACGGCGTCGTAGGCGTGCGCGTCGAACAGCGCGTGGATGGCGGCCCGGTCGCGCAGATCGAGGGTATGGCAGACCGGCACCTGGCCGGTGATCCTTTCCAGCCGGCCCAGCACCCGCGGTGAGCTGTTTGAGAAGTTGTCGGCGATGTGCACGTGGTGACCGCGCGCGGCCAGTTCCACATAGGTGTGCGCACCGATGTAGCCGGCACCGCCACAGAGCAGGATACGCATTCCCCGGTCCCGTCGATTCGTCCCATGGCCCGGCCCGGGATGGGCCGTGCTCCATCCCGTGATACGCGAGGACCGCGCCGGACAGGCCAACCCCGCGTCCGGGCCCCGGCGTGTCCTCTCCGCGATGGTTTGCGCGTTTCCCGGCGTACACACCCGCTAGACTTCAGCGGTCGCATGTCCACCACAGGGGAACGACGTTTGATGAATGCCTCACTGCCCGCGCTCGACCAGGTCAAGATCGCCGTGATCGGCCTTGGCTACGTCGGCCTCCCGCTCGCCACGGCCTTCGGGCGCCGCTTCCCCACGCTGGGGTTCGACATCAACGGCAAGCGCGTGCAGGAACTGCGCCGCCACCACGACCACACCCTGGAAGTCTCCGAGGCTGAGCTCAAGGCCGCCAGCCTGCTGGATTTCAGCGATGATCCGGAAGCGCTCAAGGGCTGCAACGTCTTCATCGTGACCGTGCCCACCCCCATCGACGAGTACAAGCGCCCGGACCTGCGCCCGCTGGAATCGGCCAGCCGCACCGTCGGCCGCGCGATCGGTCCCGGCGGCGTGGCCATCTACGAGTCCACCGTCTACCCCGGCGCGACCGAGGAAGTCTGCGTGCCGATCATCGCGCGCGAGTCCGGGCTGGTGTTCAACGATGATTTCTACGCCGGCTACAGCCCCGAGCGCATCAACCCGGGCGACAAGCAGCACCGCCTGGAAACCATCACCAAGGTGACCTCCGGTTCCACTCCGGAAGTGGCCGATTTCGTCGATGCGCTGTACGGCGCGATCGTCACCGCCGGCACCCACAAGGCCTCCAGCATCCGCGTGGCCGAGGCGGCCAAGGTCATCGAGAACACCCAGCGCGACGTCAACATCGCCCTGATCAACGAGCTGGCGCTGATCTTCCATCGCCTGGGCATCGACACCCACGAGGTGCTGGAAGCCGCCGGCACCAAGTGGAACTTCCTGCCGTTCCGCCCCGGCCTCGTCGGCGGCCACTGCATCGGCGTGGATCCCTATTACCTGACCCACAAGGCCCAGCAGATCGGCTACCACCCGGACGTGATCCTGGCCGGCCGCCGGATCAACGATGGCATGGGCGGGCACGTGGCCCAGCGCGTGGCCAAGCTGATGGGCCAGCGCGGCCTGCAGACCACCCGCTCCAACGTGCTGATCCTGGGCCTGGCGTTCAAGGAGAACTGCCCGGACCTGCGCAATACCCGGGTGGTGGACATCGTCGCCGAACTGCGCAGCTACAACGCCAACGTGCACATCCATGACCCGTGGGTGAGCGCGACCGAGGCGCGCGAGGAATACGGGCTGGAACTGGTTGCCGACCCCCAGCCGGGCGCGTACGACGCGGTGATCCTGGCGGTCTCGCACCGCGAGTTCATCGCCCTGGGCGTGGACGGCATCCGCGGCTTCGGCAAGCCCGGCGCGGTATTATTCGACGTCAAGCGCGCCCTGCCGCGCGCGGCGGTCGACGACAGCCTCTAGACACGGCTCCGCCTACCGTCGGACTCCCCATCCGAACCGTCCAAGGGCTTCCATGCGCGTACTGGTCACCGGCGCCGCCGGCTTCATCGGCTATCACCTGAGCGAGCGCCTGTTGGCGCGCGGCGACGAGGTGCTCGGCTATGACAACCTCAACCCGTATTACGACCCGCGGCTGAAGCAGGCCCGTCTGGACCGCCTGCTGCCGCAGCCCGGCTTCCAGTTCGTGAACGCCGCGCTGGAGGACCGCACCGCGCTGGAGCAGGCCTTCGACGGCTTCCGCCCGCAGCGGGTGGTCAACCTGGCCGCGCAGGCCGGCGTGCGCTATTCGCTGGAGAACCCGCAGGCGTATATCGACAGCAACATCGTCGGATTCACCAATATCCTGGAAGCCTGTCGCCATCGCCGGGTCGAGCACCTGGTGTACGCGTCCTCCAGTTCGGTCTACGGCGCCAACCGCAAGCTGCCGTTCGCGGTCGAGGACAGCGTCGACCACCCGGTCAGCCTGTACGCGGCCAGCAAGAAGGCCAATGAACTGATGGCGCACACCTACAGCCACCTGTTCGACCTGCCCACCACCGGCCTGCGCTTCTTCACCGTCTACGGACCGTGGGGCCGGCCGGACATGGCGCTGTTCCTGTTCACCCGCAGGATCCTCGCCGGTGAACCGATCGACGTGTTCAACCACGGCCGCCACACCCGCGACTTCACCTATATCGACGACATCGTCGAGGGTGTGATCCGCACCCTGGACCGGGTGCCCGGGCCGGACCCGGACTATGACCCGCTGGCGCCCAGCCCGGCCACCTCCAGCGCGCCGTACCGCGTGTACAACATCGGCAACCACCAGCCGGTGGAACTGCTGCGCTACATCGAGGTGCTGGAGGATTGCCTGGGCCGCAAGGCCGAGCGCAGCCTGCTGCCGCTGCAGCCGGGCGACGTGCCGGACACCTATGCCGACGTCGCCGCGCTGAGCCGGGACACCGGCTACGCGCCGTCCACGCCGATCGAGACCGGCGTGCGCCGTTTCGTCGACTGGTACCGGGATTTCTACCGGGTCTGACCCCTTCCGCTTGGCCGGTTTCGGCCGTCCGCCGCGTTTTCCCGGGTAATCCACACCACAGGGGAAACTTCCGATGAGACGCGCCCTTGCCGGCCTTGCTGCCGCAGGTCTTTCGCTACTGCTCGCCGCGTGCGCCACCACCTCGGGCAGCGACGCGCCGCCGCCGGTCGCCACCACCACGATGGCCACCGACGCCTACCACATCGGCGTGGACGACATCGTCCAGGTCTCGGTGTGGCGCAATCCGGAACTTGGCATCACCGTGCCGGTCCGCCCGGACGGCATGATCTCCGTGCCACTGGTGGGCGATGTCTCCGCCGGTGGCCGCACCCCGCAGGAAGTCGCCAAGGACATCCAGGACAAACTGGCCGCGTTCGTGCGCGATCCGCAGGTGGCGGTGATCCTCACCGACCTGCGCAGCCATGAGTACCTTTCGCGCGTGCGCGTGACCGGTGCCGTGCGCCAGCCGGTGTCGCTGCCCTACCGTCCCGGCATGACGGTGCTGGACGCCGTGCTGGCCGCCGGCGGCATCACCGAGTTCGCCGCGCCGGATCGTTCCGACCTGCATCGCAAGAGCGCGGAGGAAACCCGCACCTACGCCGTGCGGCTGGACCGCATCCTCAACCGGGGTGACCTGAGCACCAACTACCCGGTCTCCCCCGGCGACGTGATCACCGTGCCCGAGCGGACGTTCTGATGAGCAACAATCCCCTTCCCGTCGCCCGCCGCGCGATCACCGCGCCGCAGGCCGCCGCGACCACGCTGACCCCGAACGAACTGGTGCCGATCCTGCTGGAGGAAGCCAAGCGCAACCGCCTGGCGATGGCCGCGATCTTCGCCGCGATCGCGCTGCTGACGCTGGTCGTGGGGCTGCTGGTGCTGCCCAAGAACTACACCGCCGCCACCACCATCCTGGCCCAGGAAAGCGACATCATCCAGCCACTGCTGGAAGGCCGCGCGGTGGCCACCCAGGTGGTGGACCGCGCCGGCATCGCCCGCCAGGTCATCTACAGCCGCAAGGTGCTGGAAGAAGCGATGAAGGCCGGCGGCTGGCTGGAAAGCAAGCCTTCCCCGGTGGAACAGGATCGATTGCTGGAACAGCTCAAGGGCCGCATCGCGATCACCAGCCCGCGCCCGAACCTGGTCCAGATCGCGTACCGCGACACCGACGCCAAGCGCACCTTCGACGTCACCGAGCGGCTGGGCGCGCTGTTCATCCAGGAAAGCCTGGCCGCCAAGGAACGCGAGAGCCGCGAGGCCTACGAGTTCATCGACAGCCAGGTCACCGACTACCACGCCAAGCTGATGGAAGCGGAGAACAAGCTGCGCGACTACCGTTCGGCCAACGCCGACGCCCAGCCCGGCAGCGCCACCGACGCCAACACCCGCATCAGCGCCCTGCGCACCCAGGTCGAACAGACCCGGATGTCACTGCTGGAACAGCGTTCGCGCGAAGGCGCGATCGCCTCCCAGCTGTCGGGCGAATCGGCGGTGACCGCGGTGGCCACCCGCGAAAGCCTGTACCGCGCGCAACTGCTGGAACTGCAGGGCCAGCTGGATCGGCTGCTGCTCAACTACACCGAACAGCACCCTGACGTGGTCCGCATCCGCCACCAGATGGCGGACCTGCAGCAGGCCATGACCAACGAACAGCAGCGCCGCGCGCAGGCGCCGCAGGGCAACAGCCCGTTCGACGACACCCAGATGAACCCGCTGTACCAGGAACTGCGCAGCCAGCAGGCACAGACCCGGCGCGAAGTCGCCGCGACCCAGTCGCGGATGTCGATCGCCGAGTCGATGCTCAACGATGAACTCAACCGCAGCCGCCGCATCGCCGAGTCGGAAAGCGCGCTGGCCGAGCTGACCCGCGACTACGAAGTCAACCGCGACATCTACCAGGATCTGCTGCGCCGGCGCGAGAACGCCCGCGTGTCGATGGAGCTGGATCGCGAGAAGCGCGGCCTGACCCTGCGCGTGCAGGATCCGGCGACGATGCCGCTGCGCCCGACCGGCCTGCGCTTCCTGCACTTCGCCATCGCCGGCCTGCTGGTGGCGGTCGCGCTGCCGATCGGCCTGCTGTTCCTGCGCGCCCGCTTCGACCCGCGCATCCGCTCGGCCCGCCAGCTGCAGAAGGCCACCGGCCTGGTGCTGCTGACCTCGGTGCCGGCCTACGCGTCGCCGCACGATCGCCGCCTGCAGCTCAAGCGCAACGCGCTGAGCATCGGCATGCTCGTCGTCGTCGTCCTCGCCTATGCCTTGGCCTTCGGGCTGAAGCAGATGGCCGCAGCCTGAGGACGATGCCATGCAACAAGCCACTCTGGAACCGCTCGTGACCCCGGACAACGAACGTTCGCAAGGCGTGCCCAACCGCGCCGACACCGCCCGCTCCCTGGCCCTCATGGATGAACCCAAGGCGCTGACGCCGCGCGAGCTCGAGGAGCGCCGGGTCATCCACCGCAACGATTCGGTACGCGAACAGGCCGACGCCTTCCGCGAGCTGCGCACGCGCCTGCTGGCGCTGGGCGGCGAGCGCAATTTCGTCACCCTGGTCGCGCCGGTCACTCACGGCTGCGGCGGCAGTTTCGTCGCCCGCAACCTGGCGGCCGCGTTCGCCTTCGACGACAGCAAGTCGGCGCTGCTGGTCGACTGCGACGCACTGCATCCCACCCAGCACACCGCGTTGCGCATCGACGCCGGCCACGGCGGGCTGATGGATTACCTGGAGGACAGCGAGGGCGACCTGGCGCGGATCATCTACCGCACCGGCGTGCCGCGGCTGCGCCTGATTCCCAGCGGTCCGCAGCGCGAGACCAGCGGCGAGGCCTACAGTTCGTTCAAGATGCGGGCGATGGTCGATTCGCTGCGCAGCCGTTATCCCGACCGCTACCTGATCCTCGACAGCCCCTCGGTGCTGGGTTCGCCGGACGCGCGCATCCTCTCCGAACTGGCGGATCTGGTCGTGCTGGTGGCCGGCTACGGCAAGGCAACCCCGGAAAACATCGAGAAGGCCGTCGCCAGCTTCCCGCACGAGAAGGTCGCCGGCGTGGTCTTCAACCAGATTCCCTGATACGCAAGGAGCAGGCGCATGCCGATGAAGTATGTGGGAGCCTCGGTCATCACCGCCGCCACGCTCGCCGGGATCCCGGCCGACGCCTGGGCCGCCCGGGTCGACTACACCGTCGACCTGGGCGTGGAGGACAACGACAACGTCACCCTCGCGCCCTTCGATCCGATCCAGCAGCGTTACCTGCGCGCGGGCCTGGGATTCACCGTCACCGAAAACCTGTCGGCGCTGCAGCTGAGCCTGGGTGGACGGGTGGAATACCGGGACTACGAGGACGACGTGTTCGACGACACCGTCGACGGCACCCTCAGCGGACGGATGAACTGGATTGCCATTCCCGAGCGCCTGTTCTTCACCGTCGAGGACAACCTGTCGGTGCAGCCGGTCAATGCGCTGGCGCCGGATGCGCCCGGCAACCGCCAGCAGGTCAACGTGTTCTCGCTCGGCCCGACCCTGCTGTTCAACTGGAGTTCCGCGCTGCGCGGCCAGGCCGAGCTGCGCTACGTCAACAGCGATGCCGAGATCACCGACGAATTCAACTCGCAGCGCGTCGCCGCCGCGTTGCGCGCGATCAAGGAATTCTCGGCGACCAGCCGGATGTCGGCGAACTTCCAGGCACAGCGGGTGGATTTCGACAATGATGTCGTCGCCCGCGACTACAACCGCTACGACCTGTTCGCCCGCTACTCGCGCACGCTCGCGCATTTCGAGCTCGGCGCCGACCTGGGCTATTCGCGCATCGACTACCGCCAGGGCGAAAGCCGTTCGGATCCGTTGATCCGACTGGACGCCGAGTGGAACCCGACCTCGCGCAGCCAGTTCACCGCCGCCATCGCCAGCCAGTTCTCCGATACCGCCACGGACGCACTGCGCGGCATCGATACCGACGCACCGGCCACCGTGCCCGAACACGTGCTGACCGGCGACGCCATCGTCAACGCGTCGCCTTACGAGGTGCGCAGCCTGGACCTGGGCTACCAGTTCACCAGCACCCGCACCAACTTCTCGATTTCGCCCTATGTGCAGAAGCGCAACTACGTGGATTCGGACGAGTTCGACCAGAAGAACCGCGGCGCGCGCTTCGACCTGCACTGGCTGGTGCGGCAGTCGTTGACCCTGGGCACCTACGCGACCCACGAGAAGCTCGAATACACCGTGCTCAATCGCGAGGACAAGACCACCCGCCTGGGCGCGACCCTGCGCTACGAATGGTCGCGGCACTGGAGCCTGGGCCTGCTGTGGGAGCGCTACAAGCGCGAAAGCACCGATCTGGGCCAGGACGTCTCGCAGAACATCGTCTATCTGAGCGTGTCCTACACCAACCGTTGAGGCCGCCATCATGCGCACGCGCCCCTCGCCTTCCCCGTCGCCCGCTTCGCGCATGAAGAGCCATGGCTGGCCCAGCGTGTTCCTGCTGGCGCTGGCCCTGCTGGCCGCGGCGATGGGCCAGTGCAGCGAAACCGGCGCCGGCCTGCCGGAACAGAAGGCCGCCACTCCGCCGCCTCCACCGGCCGAGGCGCCCTCGCCGGCGGCGCCCGCGATGGCGGCGGCGACCGGCAAGGATGCGCTGAACCTCGAACTTTCGCGGGTGGACCGGCGCTCGTCGGCGTACTCGCGCTTCCGCGGCTGGGTCGACAGCGCGGTGGCCGGCAGCCCCGGTTACGCGTTCGCCGCCGGCGACGCGGCGCTGATGTTCCTGCTCAGCGATGGCGCCAAGTATTGCGACATGGCCGTGCGCATGGTCGAGCAGCAGGTATCCGAAGCCGAGGCGACGATCGCCTCCGGCGGCCGTCCGGCGATCTCCGGCGACTCCTACCTGGAAGTCGGCCCGCACCTGGCCGACCTGGCGATGACCCTGCACAGCTGCCCGGCGGACATCGACGCCGCGCGGCGCAAGCGCTGGTCCGACTATGCCGAGCAGGCGGTGTGGAATGTCTGGCATCCGGCGCAGGCGCAGTGGGGCGGCAAGGCGCATCCGTGGAGCGGCTGGTCGATCGACAATCCCGGCAACAACTACTACTACAGTTTCCTGGAAGCGACCATGTACTGGGCGCTGGTCAGCGGCAATCCGACCTGGATGAAGGAATTGCGCGAGCGCCGCCTGCCGCCGCTGCAGGCGTACTTCGCCGGCCTGCCCGGCGGCGGCAGCCGCGAAGGCACCGGCTACGGCGCGGCGCAGATGCGCCTGTTCGGCCTGTACCGGCTGTGGCGCGACAGCACCGGCGAGGATCTGGCCAACGCCAATCCGCACGCGCACGACAGCATCGCCTACTGGGTGCATGCGACCGTACCGACGATGGATCGCTTCGCGCCGATCGGCGACCAGGCACGCAACTCGGTTCCGGAACTGTTCGACTACCACCGCCGGCTGGTGCTGGAAGCGCGCCAGCTCACCCAGGAACCGAATGCGCTGGCGATGTCGTCCTGGTGGCTGGGCCACATCTCGGTGCCGCGGATGAGCCAGGGCTTCAACAGCCGCTACGATCTGCTGCCCGCCGGCGAAGGCGGTGCGGCGCCGACCGATCTGATCTACCTGGCCGAGGGCGCGGGCCATCTGTTCGCCCGCACCGGCTGGGACAAGGACGCGATGTGGCTGTCGTTCGTCGCCGGTCCCTACAACGAGAGCCATGCGCACCAGGACCAGGGTTCGTTCACCCTGTTCGCACGCGACTGGCTGGCGGTGAGCGAGAACATCTGGAGCCATAGCGGCATCCAGCAGGGCACGCCGGTCCACAACGTGGTCCGCTTCGAACGCAGCAACCCCGACGCCCAGCAGTGCGCCGCGCCGCGCGGCGACGTGGTCGTGCACCAGTGCGAATCACCGCAGTCACGCTCCAAACTCAGCCTGACCCGCAATCCGGATGGCGGACTGACCGCGACCGCCGACCTGACCCCCGTCTATCGCGGCAATCCCGCGCTGGACAGCTGGCAGCGGCGCATCGATTTCGGCGGCCGCAAGCTGCTGGTGCGCGACACCTTCAAGCTCGGCACGGGCACGCGCGCGATCTTCCAGGTCAACGTGCCGGAGAAGCCACGCATCCAGGGCAACGAGGCGCACGCCGGGCGGCTGAAGATCCGGGTGCTGGAACCGGCCGGCGCCACCCTGCGCGCGCACGACTGGAGCAGCGTGGACGCGCAGGAGTTCCGCAGCGGCTGGCGGCTGGACGTGGAAGGCGGCCAAGCCGGCTATCTGGTCGAACTCAGTGAACAATGATGCTTCCGTCACAGTTCCACTCCGGTGACGCCGCTGTTCGGGTCATGTCATCGTCACGACTTCCCCACCAAACGATCTAAAACCTGAACAAGCAGGGGCCGCAGGGGCCGCTATCGGCGGTCGAGTCCGTTATGCGGCTATGATGCGCTCGCCGTTGCGCGGGTCGATGTGGCTAGGGGGAGCCGCAGCGGGCGATCATTCACAGGTCGTATCTTTCCTTTCTGCGCGCGGTTTCCTTGCCAGGAGATCCCCTTGTCGCGCATCCCGTTTTCCGGTGTCCCCCGCCCGCCGCGGTCCGCCCGCTGGCGCCGTTTTACCCTGTCCTTCTTTGTTGCCCTGCCCCTGCTGGCGGGGCTCGGCGCAGCCAGCGCCGCAGGCCTGCTGGGCCAGCGCGCCCAATGGACCACGGTTCGCGTCTGGCACGATGTGCGTGCCGCCGCCGCCCAGATCGGGACGTTCGCGCGTACCCCGTTCGTGCGTCTCGGCGTCCGCAAGCCGGCCGCCGGCGAAACCCCGGTCATTCCGCCCTCCGTGCAGGTGCCGGTCACCGGCGGCGCGAGCGCGCAGAACTCTTCGCAGCCCCGTCTGGTCGCCCTGCCCTCCGCGCGCCTGTATGTAAACCGCAGCTCCGCCGCCTACACCCGCTTCAAGAACTGGGTCGATGCCGCCGTCGGCAACGGCGGCACGGGTTACGGGTTCACCGCCAGCGAGGCGGCGATGATGTACCAGTTGTCGCCGGAAACCCGGTACTGCACGCTGGCCATCAACATCACCGAACGCCAGGTGACGGAGGCGGAAGCCGCCATCGCCGCTGGCGGCCGCCCCGCGGTCTCCGGGGATTCCTATCTGGAAGTCGGCACCATGATCGCCGACGTGGCGACCACGCTGGACACCTGCGGAAGCTTCCTCACCGCCAGCCAGCGCAGCCGTTGGTCCGCCTACGCCGAGCAGGCCGTCTGGAACATCTGGAACTACAACAGCGCGCAATGGGGCGGGCGTTCGTTCCCGTGGTCGGGCTGGTCCACCAGCAACCCGGGCAACAACTATTACTACAGCTTCCTGGAAGCGACCATGTACTGGGCGCTGGCCAGCAAGAGCAACACCTGGAAGAACTTCCTGCAGACCAACAAGCTGCCCGCGCTGCGCGAGTACTTCGCCCGCCTGCCCGGCGGCGGCAGCAGCGAAGGCACCGGCTACGGCACCTCGCACATGCGTTTGTTCTCGCTGTACCGGCTGTGGCGCGACGCGACGGGCACGGATCTCGCGTCGGCCAGCCCGCACGCGACCGACAGCATCTACTACTGGGCACATGCCACCGTACCGACGATGGATCGCTTCGCCCCGATCGGCGACCAGGCGCGCAACTCGGTTCCGGAGCTGTACGACTACCATCGCCGGCTCGTGCTGGAAGCACGCCAACTCGCCACCACCGCCGAGGCAAGCAATGTCGCCACCTGGTGGCTGCGCAACATTTCAGTGGCGCAGATGACCTCGGGTTTCAACTATCGCTACGACCTGTTGCCCGCGGGCTCCACTCCGGTCCAACCCAGCACGCTGGTCTATCACGCCAGAGGCGTGGGCCATCTGTTCGCCCGCACCGGCTGGGATCGCAGCGCGATGTGGGTGGCGATCGTCGCCGGCCCGTACAACGAGAGCCATGCGCACCAGGACCAGGGGTCGTTCACCCTGTTCGCCGGTGACTGGCTGGCGGTGACCGCCAATATCTGGAGCCATAGCGGCATCAACCAGGGAACCGATGTCCACAACATCGTGCGGTTCGCCCGCAACGGCACGGTGGTCCGCCAGTGCGAGTCGACGACCCGCGCATCCACCCTCAGCGTCAACCCGGGTTCCGGCGGTTCGTTCACCGCCAATGCCAACCTGACCCCGGCCTTCTGCGACAACACCGCGGTGACCTCCTGGCAGCGCCAGTTCACCTTCGCCAACCGGCGCCTGACCGTGCGCGATCAGTTCGCCGTCACCAGCGGCACCACCGCGACCTTCCAGGTCAACGTACCCGTGGCGCCGACCCTGGTGAACAGCCGCGAAGCGGTCGCCGGACGCCTGCGGGTGCGGGTGCTCGAGCCGGCCAACGCCACCATCAACAGCAATTTCAGCTCGGGCAAGTACGTCGAGGACGGTGCGCGCTATCGCATCGACGTGACCGGCGGCACCAGCGGTTACGTCGTGGAGCTGAGCGAGATCTGATCCGGCCTGGCCCGCCTGCGCGACGCTCAGCCGTTGCGCAGGCGGCGACGCAGGTCCAGCAGCGGAGTCGGCACAAAAGTCGCCGACCACAGGCCCAGGCCACGCAGCGACATCCGGCTGGCCAACGCCTGCGACAACATCCTGCGCGCGCCGCGGATGTTGCGCGCGTGCAGCAGGTGCTGGCCGAAGTCGGTGCGGATGGCCCGCAGCTTGGCGTCCACCCGCGCCTGCGGCACGCCCAGCGTCCTGCCCAGGGTCACGGCGTTGTGCAGTTCCGCTCGTGCGCAGCGTTCGATGCGGCTGGTGATGCTGCCGGCGGCCGGGGTGTAGCGCCCGATCAGTTCGCCGCATGCCAGCACCCGCCAGCCGGCGTGGGCGATGCGCAGCCACAGGTGGTAATCCTCGGCGCCCACGAGTTCCGGCGATTCGTCGAAACCGCCCAGCGCCTCGAACGCCTGCCGGCGCACCACCGTCATCGAGGTACAGACCCGGTTGCACTCCCACAGGGCGTCGAAATCCAGTTCCGGCGGCAGCGCCGGCGCGCGCGCGCGACCATGCAGCAGGCCGGCGCGCGGATCGCGCCCCAATTCCAGTTGCCGTTCAAGCTTGTGCGGCAACCAGCTGTCGTCGGCGTCGAGGAACGCGATCCATTCACCGGCACAGGCGCGCGCGCCGGCGTTGCGGGCGGCGGCGGGGCCTGCGTTGGCCTGGCGCAGCAGGCGCACCCGCCCGCCGTAGCCGGCCAGCACCTCGGCCAGCCGGTCGCCGTCGGCGGAGCCATCGTCCACCACGATCACCTGGCGGGCGGGCACGGTCTGGGCGAACACGCTGTCCAGCGCCACCGCGATGGTCGCGGCGGCGTTGTAGGCGGGAATCACGACGGCATAGGAGTCGGTGGCTTCGGGCGTGGCGGTCATCGTCGGATCAGGTCGTCACCGGCTTGCGCTTCCACAGCGCGTGCCGGATGTACTGGAGCATGTACCAGGCCGCGCGCGGCGCGCTCAGTCCCTCGACCTGGCGATAGATGCGCCACTGCCAACCGGCAGCGCGCAGTTTGTTGGCCGACACCGAACCATTGCGCACCAGGTAGTACGCCAACGGGGCGTCGCCCGGCACCCGCACCGCGCTGCCGGCGCGGCGCACCCGATCCAGCCAGAACACGTAGTCCTCGTGCCCCATCTTCTGGAACGAAGCCTCGCCCAGGCGGCGGTCGTAGATGCCGGTGAGATTGCCGATGTGGTTGCTGCCCAGCATGCGGCGGTAGTCGACTTCCAGCGGCGGCGACACCTTCGACAGCAGGCGGCCGTCCTCCGCCACCCGCTGGTAGCTGGCGTAGCAGACCATCGCGCCGGTCTCGCGCATCCGCGCGAGCTGCAGTTCCAGCTTGCGCGGTTCCCACCAGTCGTCGCTGTCGAGAAAGGCGATGTGGGTGCCGCGCGCGGCGCGCAGCCCGGTGTTGCGCGCCGCCGCCACCCCGCCGTTGGGCTGGCGCACGGCCACGACGCGTTCGTCGCGGCGCGCCAGTTCCTCGACGATGGCGGCGGAACCATCGCGCGAGCCGTCGTCGATCAGGATCAGTTCCAGTTGCCCGAAGCTCTGCGCCAGCACCGATTCGGCCGAACGCCGCAGGGTCTGCTCGGCGTTGTAGACCGGCATGATCACGCTCACCAGCGTGTCGGCGTCCTGCGCGGGCAAGCGGGCGGCCAAGGTGTTCACGCGGCGTCCCGGGCGACCATGTTGCGACCCGAACCCGCCCACGACGAACGCGGCGCCGGCAGGACGAAATCGCGGTAGTCGTTGGGATTGCCCTGGCGCCCGGTCTCGGCGGCCTTGGCGATGTTGTAGGCCTCGCGCGCGCTGACGTAGTGCAGCACGTAGCGCTGGCCATCGTTGTAGGCCGATTCCAGATGCGCGTGCATGGCATCCACCGGCGCGCCGAGCAGCGTGTCCATGTCCGCTTCCTGGGTGCCGTGGGTGTGGATCTTGATGAACACCCACTCCGGCCGGCCCTCGACGTGCACGCCGGTACGCACCCACGCGTCCACGCGTTCGGCGGTGGGCGGCTGGCCGCCGCGCACGTCGGCATTCTCGATGCGCGGGATCAGGCCCATCCGGCGGTCCCGCCAGTTCAGTCCCAGCGGTCCCTGGATCAGCATCAGGTCGCCGCTGGGCGTACCGCCCACCCGCACCGGGGTGCCGTCGTCGTGCGACTTGGGCGCGTGCGGATCGTCGGTGGCGTAGTAGATCGAATTGATGATCCGGGTCTGGGTATCGCTCGGCGCCGAGGGCATGGTGAAGTCGGCGTAGCAACCCAGTTCGCGCAGCAGGATCAGTTCGTTGTCGATGCCGCACCAGCGGCCGTCGGGACGCGAATTGTCCAGGCACCAGTTGCCGTGGATGAAGCCGAAGCGCAGTTCACCGCTGGCCGGATCGCGCGGCAGCGCGCCGTGCCGCTCGTGCAGGATATGGCAGAAGCGGGTGATGCTCTGGCGGAAATTGGCCTCGGTGTCGTTGTCGTGGTGCAGGTGCACCTCGATTTCGCCGTAGCCATCGGCACACAGTTCGGCCAGCTTCTCCAGGTGTTCCGGCGCGTACTCCTCTTCCGGATAGAAGAAGCTGTGCTGCGGCGGTCGCCCGTCCGCGTCGCGGTGGCGCGCGGCCATGTCCCGGTACTCGCGGCACCAGCGGTCCACCCGCGTGCGCTGGGTGGCCAGGTCGGCACCGCGCCACATCGGTTCGAAGTGATCGACGAAGCAGAACATCACGTGGACCGGCCGGCCGGTGACCTGCGGCGGCTTGCGGCGCAGGTAACTGCCGATCCAGATTTCCATGTTGCGGGCGCGCAGCAGGCGCCAGATCGCGAAGGCACCGAGCGCCACGATGGCGGCCAGCACGGCCACTCCTGTCAGAACGTTCAAGCCTTCCCCCTGTCGCTGCCTTCGTCCGGCGTCTGCCGCCATTCCCAACAACGCGGTGCGGGGGGCGAACCGGCCACGGGCTCACGGGCGGTGGGGCTCTCCCGCCAGTGCATTCATTCCGGCGTGGGCAGTGCCCTCAGCGCGAAGCCGGCCGCCTTCCAGCCCGGGATCAGCTCGCGCAGCAGGTCCAGCGACAGTTGGCTGTCATCGTGCATCAGTACGATTTCGCCGGGCCGCATCGGATGGCGTTCGATGACTTCCAGCAGTTCGCCGGCGGACCGCCGGCTGTAGTCCAGGCTGTCGTAGGACCAGTACAGGATACGGCGGCGCTCGCGGATGCAGCGGGCGATCATCGGCAGCGACAGCACGCCGCGCGGTGGACGGAAGCCATGTCGCTCGCGGCCGTTGATGGCGGTCAGCAGCCGGTCGGTGCGATCGATCTCCTCGAACTGCTGCCGCAGCGACAGCGTTTCGAATCGCGGATGGGAGAACGAATGGTTGCCCAGCGTGTGGCCCTCGGCGGCAATCCGCCGGGCCAGCTCCGGGTGCCGTTCGATCTGCTGGCCGATCAGGAAGAAGCTGGCCCGCGCATCGTGCTCGGCCAACAGGTCCAGCAGCGGCGCGGTGTGCTCGGGATGCGGGCCGTCGTCGAAGGTCAGGTAGATCGCGCGGCCGTCAGCCGGACCAGCGGTGGTCAGCCAGGCATTGGGCATCCATTGCAGGACTTTCAGGCGGCGCGGCCGGGGGTTCATGCGGCGTAGGGTCCGGATTCGGGGGAATAAATGCCGCGGTGCGCGCCCGCGCACGAGGCCGCACGCGGATCATGACGGTTGCGGATGACAATGTGGCGAATCGCGCGCATCAGCCGACCTCCACCTCGGGAGCCAGCTCGCCCAGCGCGCTCGGCTGGCCGGCATACAGGCGTTCGTAACGCAACGCCATGGTCCGGAATGAACCTTCCGCCAGCACCCAGTCCCGGCCGGCACGGCCCATCCGCATCGCGGTCTCCGGCGCTTCCAGCAGGGCCAGCAGCGCCGCCGCCAGCGCGTCGGGATCTCCCGGGGCGATCAGTTTTCCGTTGTGGCCGTCACGGACGATCTCGCGATTGCCGCCGACGTCGGTCGCCACGATCGGCAGGCCCGCGGCGCAGGCCTCCAGCAACGCGATCGAATAGCCCTCGCTGCGCGAAGGCAGTGCGAACACTTCCATCCCGGTCAGCAGCCGCGGCACATCGCTGCGGTCGCCGAGGAAACGCACGGCATCGCCCAGCGCCAATTCACCGGCCAGGCGTTCAAGCGGGGCACGCAGGGCGCCATCGCCGACGACCGCCAGCACCGCCTGCGGCATCTCCTCACGCAAGCTCGCGAACGCGCGCAACAATCCCTGCTGCTCCTTGACCGGCTGCAGTCGCCCGACCGTGCCGATGATGCGACAGTCGGCGGGCCAGCCCAGCTCCGCGGCCAGCGCCGCGCGCCCGGCCGCATCGGCGGCCTGGAAGCGTTCCAGGCGGATGCCGTTGGGCACCGCCAGCAGGCGCTCGCGCGGGCGCACGCCCTGGTCGTCGAAACACCGGCGCGCGGCTTCGCACACGCCGGCGACGTAGTCGGTCAGGCGCATGCTGCGGCGATACAGCCATTCCTTGCGACTGCGCGGATCCACGGCCCCCATGCTGTGGCGGGTGTTGATCACCCGCGCCAGCGGCAGGCCCCACGCCGCCAGCACCGCATGGTAGTGCGCGGTGGCGTTGTGGGTATGCAGCACCGCGCCGGGGTGGCGGCGGAGCAGCGCGCGGGCACGGCGCACCGCCGACCAGTCCAGGCCCCGCCGCTTGTGGCAGGCGGTCACTTCCACGCCCTGCGCGGTCAGTTCCGATGCCAACTGGCCAGGTTCGAACAGGCAGATCACCCGGCACTCGTGGCCGGCGTCGCGCTGGGCCGCGACCAGATCGATGACGGTGCGCTCAAGCCCGCCGCGCTCCAGGTTCTCGACGAAGTGGATGACTTCCATACCCTTCATGTCAGTTCAGATACCGTCACGCGTTGTTTGCCGGTCGCGGTCAGCGGAATGTCGTCGGCGAAGCGGAAATCCAGCGCGACCTGCTGGCCGATCACCTTGCGCAGTTCAGCGCCCATCCGTTCGACCACCGACGGATCGAAATCATGATCGCGCACCAGGGTGATCTCGAAGGCGTCCAGGCGCTTCTGCACCACCTGGTAGCGGCGGATGCCGGTGGCGCCCAGGAAAGCGTACACGATGAACTCGCCGGGAATGTAACGGCCGTCCGGCGTGCGCAGGGCGTCCAGCTTGCGGCCATCGACGCTGGCCAGCAGCGGCAACGCGCGTCCGCAGCTGCAGCGCCCCTGCCCCGGTGTCGCCAGGTCGCCGTTGACGTAGCGCAGCAGCGGCATGCCCAGGTTGTGCAGGTCGGTGACGATGATCTCGCGCGGGCCGGCAGCGTCGTCGCCAACGCCCGCACCCAGTTCCACGTGCAGGTGGTCGACGTTGATGTGCAGCCCCTTGCGGTGCTCGCACTCGGCCGCGATCAGCATGAACTCGCGGCAGCCGTAGGTGTTGTAGGCGGGACAACCGAAAGCCTGCTCAATCAACGCGCGCTGGCTCTCGTGCAGCGTCTCGGCCGCGCCGAGGATGCGCTGGGGCCGATGCACGCGGCGGCCGTTGGCGATCAGCCATTCGGACATCTTCACGATCGGCGCGACATAGGAAACGATGGTCTCCGGGCGGAACCGGTCGATGGCGTCGGCATACTCGGCCATGCGCGCATCGCTCATCTCGAAGGCGCTGAGCATGTAGCGGTTGAAGGCCGCGTGGTACAGGCGATCCTTGCGCTTCTGCGCGCCGACCGGCGTGCCCCACAGGTACAGCGTGCGCTGGCCCAGGCGCGCGCCGGCCCAGCCGTAGCCGCGCCACATGATCGCCATGCGGCGCTCGTAGCTTTCGTGGGTGTAGCCGAATTTCAGCGGTTCGCCGGTGGATCCGCCGGTGGTCTTGTACAGCAGGCCCTCGCGCCGGTTGGCCGCGATCAGCTCTTCGAAGTTGGCGCGGATGGTCGGCTTGTCCAGCAACGGCAGGCGGGCGTAGTCATCCTGGTCGCGGATGTCCTCGGGCGAGCGGATGCCCAGTTCGCTCCAGGTCCGCCGGTAGAACGGCACCTGTTCCCAGCAATGGCGCAGCAGTTGCTGCAGCTTGCGCCATTGCAGCGCGCGCAGCGCCTCCTCGTCCAGTGTCTGGCTGCGCTCGTATTCGTCCAGGTAGCGCAATGTCTTGCGTCGGCGCAGGCCGGATTCGTACAGCGGGAACAACACGCGCCGGAACAACGGTTCGTACAGGCTCATGAGGTGCCCTCCCCCGGCGCGCGCTGGTAGGCCCAGGCCAGGAAGCGTGCGCCCAGCTGTGGACGGCCCGCGGCGAAGCGCTGGTGCAGGTGCTGCAGGTGTTCGATATCGCCGCGGCTCCAGCACCCCAGCAGCAGCGTCAACGGTACGTAGGCCAGGACCAGCACCGCACCGCCGGCCAGCACGGAGGCGATCGGCAGCAGGCCGCGCAACGGCCAGGCGAGCAGGCCGGCCAGCGCGGCGGCGAGCAGGATGCGCGCCAGCCGCGCCCATTCCGGCTGCGCGTGACTGACCCGGGTGGCCAGGGTCATGTAGACCGCCGCGTTGACGGTGGCGACGGTGATGTAGGCGACCACCGCGCCCTTCAGCGCGAAATGCGCGATCAGCACCGCGTCCAGGACCACCTTGAGCAGCGCGCAGATGATCACCAGCACCAGGATGCTGCGCTGGCGATCGGCGCTGACCAGCAGGCTGGAGCCGCCCTGGGTCATTGCGGTCAGGCAGGCCGCCACCAGGCAGACCGCGAACACCGGCCCGGCCGCGTAGTACTCGCGGCCGTACAGCAAATGGATGACGTCGTTGCAGAACACCACGCCGAACGCCGCCAGCGGCGCGGCCAGCAGGACGAGATAGCCGGTGGTGGCGACGAAGCGCTGCGCGGCGATCTCGCGCCCGCGGCTCAATGCATTGGCCATCATCGGCAGCAGCAGCGCCCCGAACACGCCCGGCACCAGCATCGCCGCGCCGATGGCCAACTGGTAGGCGACCTTGAACTGGCCGGCGGCATGGCTGTCGGCGTACATGTTCAGGAACATCACTTCCACTTCGCTGGCCGCCATGAAGCCGACCGACACCGTCAGCGCGGTCCAGCCCATGTGCCGTCGTACCCGCGCCAGCAGCGGGGCCGGCAACTGCACGCCCGGCTGGCGCGCCGGCACCATCGGCGCGATCTGGCGGAACGAGATGCCGAAGAACACGAAGCTGGAAATGACGAACACCGCCAGCAGCCATTCCACCGGCGCGTCCAGCCGCCAGGCCAGCAACACCAGCAGCAGGTTGATCGGCGTGGATACCAGCGCCACCGTCGCGGTGGCGCGGAAATTCTCGAAGCCCTTGGCCACGCCGATGTTGAACATGTACGACGAGCGCAGCGCCACCGCCACCACCAGGAAACCCAACAGCAACTTGTGGTTCATGCCCGGGGCGATGTGGTCGCCGCCGAAGATGAACACCGCCGCGCCGGCCAGCAGTACCACCAGCAGGAAAATCCGCTGCGCGCGCCGCAGGTAGTCCAGCAGGTACGGCACCATCTCCGTGCGCTCGGTGCCGCGCAGTTCGGCGACGAACTTGATCGCCGCGCTGGCGGTGCCCGAGTTGGTGATCGCCACGCCCATCGCCACCAGCCAGATGACCAGGCTGTAGGTACCGAAACCGTCCGGCCCCAGGTGCCGGGCGATGACGATCGAAGTGAGCATGCCCAGCACGTACTCGGTGTAGGTGCCCACCGAGGAGAACAGGGTGTTGCTGAGGGTGCGCGACCGACTGTTCATGCCATTGCCAGGAGGACCTTGACCACCACGTACAGCCCGATAACGCCGATTACGGCGTAAATCGGCCAGCGCAGCAGGTCCTTGTCCAGGCTGAACGCGGGCAGGCTCGGGTAGACCTCGCGCAGGCGGGTGTAGTGGGCGACCACGATGGCGATCAGCAGGTACAGGATGATCACGTAGCTGCGGCTGAGGAAGAACGCGGCGGTGATGAAGCCGCTCAGCGACATCAGCAGGGTCAGGGTCAGCGCGCGATCCTTGCGCCAGTCCGCCAGCGCCTCATCGTCCGGCACTTCCGGCGGCACGTCGTTGATGATGTCGTCGCCGCGCTGCAGCGGCGCCAACATCATCCGGAAGCTGTAGCCGACGATCGCCAGCCACAGGGTGAAACCGATGATTCCCATCTCGGCCAGCACCAGCACGAAGGAGTTGTGCGCGGTCAGCTCGTGCAGATCCGAGTAGCCACCGGCGCCGATGCCGAACACCGGGTTGCCGATGAACATCTGGATGCCTTCGTACCAGGAGTCCACCCGGCCCATCGCGGAGGCTTCGGAGACCTCCATGTCCTGCAGGCGCGAGGGCAGCATCATCAGCCCGCCCAGCGCCGCGACCCCGAGCAGGCCGGCGGTGAAGATGCCGCGCTTGCGCCACACGTACACGCCCAGCAGCGCGACCAGCGCCAGCAGGGTGCCGCGCGAGTTGGTCAGGTAGCAGCCATAGACCAGCAGGCCGGCCACCGCCAGCCAGAACAGGCGGCGCAGGCCCATCAGGCCGCCCCGCGCGCTCAGGTAGAAGGCCATCGGCAGGCACATCACGAACAACAGGCCCAGGTCGTTGGGATCATTGAAGATGCCCACGTACTGGATGCGGGTACCCTGCGAAAGTTCCACCCCGGTCCAGCCGATGCCGATGGTGGCCTGTTCCACGCCATGCAGCGCCAGCACACCCGCGCAGATGGTCAGCACCGCCATCACCGTTTCCAGCCGCTCGCGGGTGTGGGCCGCGTTGGCCAGCAGCACGTAGGCCAGCAGCACCGGCGCGAAGATGAAGAACACGAACAGCGCGCCGCCCGGCCAGCCGTTCACCACCTTGGAAACCATGGCCACGAACAGGAAGCACGGTATCAGCAGGTACTGCGGCGCCGAGAATGACTTGCGCGCGGAGAACACCCACAGGCCTGCGGCCAGCAGCAGCGCAATGGACTGCAGCGGCGGCCCCGGGTTCTCGGCAATGGCCGGATAGTCCTGGGGCCGGATGATCACCAGCGCCAGATACACCAACAAGAAAAAGAACATCAGCCCCTGTCGCTCCGCTCGTTCAACCTGTGCGCAACCTTGATGTGTAGCTGAACACCTCCGGCACCGCCACCATCGCCTCGAACCATTCCCGGTCCATCTGCCGTTCCACCGGCAACCGCGGCACCGAGTACAGCGTGGTGGCCTCGATCGCGCGCGTGCCGGCCACGTAGCTGCAGGCCATCCGGAATCCCGCCGCCCGCACCGCCTCGACCGTGTCGCCGTCGAACGCGTCCGGCCCGCCGACCGGATAGGACAGCACCGCGACCGGACCGCCCAGTTCGCGCTCCAGCGCCTGCTTGGAACCCTGCACCTCGGCAACCATCCGATCCCGCGGCAGCTTGGCCAGCATCCGGTGGTCCACGCCGTGCGAACCGATTTCCATGCCCGCCGCGCGCATTTCGCGCAACTGGTCCCAGGTCATCGGCCGGCAATGGGGATGTCCCTCCGAGCGCGGCAGGCTCCACTCGCGCTCCAGCCGCGCGATCAGCGCGCCTTGGCCCTCGTCATCCAGCGACTTGAGCCGGTCCAGCAATTCCGAGGCCTGCGCGCGGCGTTCGCCCAGGTCCGGGCCCAGCGCCCAGTCCACGCCCAGCTCCGGCGCCTGCAGGCGCGCGGCCGGGGTCGAACACACCATGTGCACCAGCCAGTCATATGCGTAGGGACGGCCGGAATCGATATGGCCGGTCGATACGAAGAACATCGCCGACATGCCCAACTCGCGCAGGATCGGGAAGGCGATCCGGTAGTTGTCGTCGTAGCCGTCGTCGAAGGTCACCAGCACCGCACCGCGGGGAAGCCGCCGGCCCTGGTCCAGGTGATCCAGCACCTGTGCGAAAGTCATCGGCACGAAGTGGCGCTTCAGGTAGGCCATCTGCTGGCGGAACGCATCCGCCGAGGCGCTGATGAGATCGGTGTCGAAACTGAAGTCGGCCGGTTCGGCCGATTCCAGTACCCGGTGATAGGCCAGCACGCGCACCGCGTCGCCCGAGCCCAGCCGCATCCTGCCGAGCAGCGGCAGCACGCCGGCACGGTGGCACCAGCGCGCCAGCAGTTGCCTGCGGCCCGCACGCTCCCTTGCCTGTTTCGATGCTCCCCTGGCCATCATCCATCCGCATCCGGCAACCATGCCCGATGCCCTGAATACGCGGATTGCCGCCGAATCCGGCCACGCCGGCGCCGGTTGGCCGCATCCGCTCCGGTTTGTCGTCTGGCAGGCGAACGCAAGCGCGCTGCGCTAACGTAAACGGGGATTATCAGGGGCGTGTCCTGCATGTCGGACGATACCGACTTCGTCGCGTTGTACAACGAACTGGGGCTGGACGCGGAGTGCAGCATGCAGCTTTTCAAGCATGCCTACCGGCGCCGGGTGATGCAGTTGCATCCGGATCACCAGCGCCATCCCGCCGACGTCGCGCGACTGCAGCGGCTGAACCGCATGTACGCGGCGGCGCTGGAGTTCCACCGCGCCCACGGCCGCCTGCCCGGCGCATCGCGGCCGACACCGGTGTCGCCGGACGACGGCGGCGATGCTCCCGTGCTGGTGGACGATTTCCCTCCTGCCCCGGCGCCGGGTCCCGCGCTCGCGTTCGCCGCCGAGCAGGCGCGCTGGACCCGCGATTCCGAACCGGCCAACGATGCCGACGAGGAACCCGTGCCCGGCCCGGTGACCGGATTTCCGCGTCGTCGCCGTTACTTGCTGATATTGGCGCTGCTCGCGCTGGTGCTGTACTGGTGGGGCGCTCAGAAGAGCGCCACGCCCTCGCTGGATCCCGCAGGTCCCGGTGACGCGGTTTCGCCGGGACTGGGCACGCCGGAGATCACCAGCCGGCTTGCCGTCGGCATGGACACCCGGCAGGCCCGGCGCATCCTCGGCGAGCCCGATGGCGAGCACGCGGCCCGCTGGGACTACGGCCCTTCGTGGGTGGAGTTCCGCTGCGGCAGGGTGGCCGGCTGGTACAGCTCGCCACTGCGGCCGCTGCGGGTGGACGAGGCAAGCGCGCATGCGGCGACCGAGGAGGTGCCGCACTGCTGAAGGACCAAGGTTCAGGGGGATTCGAATGTTTGCTGGCACCGCCGGACTGCTGAAGAAGGCGCAGCGACGCCTGTGGATGAAGTACGCGCTGCGCGGCGTCGGCGGCAGCGACAACCATGCGCGGCTGGACATGGCCTATCGCATGGAGGATCCCTGGAACATGGATTCGGCGATGGAGCGGACCCGCTTCGAGGCCACCAACCGGGTGATCGAACAGGCCTTCGGCCGGGTCGGCAGCGTGCTCGAGATCGGTTGCGGCGAAGGCCACCAGACCGAATACCTGGCGCGCCTGAGCGATGAACAGTACGGCCTGGACGTCAGCGCGCACGCGGTGGCGCGCGCGCAGGCGCGGTTGCCGCGCGCGCATTTCGCCGCCGCCGACCTGTTCCACCAGCCCTGGGGCGAACAGCGCCACCGCTTCGATCTGGTCACCGCCTGCGAAGTGCTCTACTACCTGAGCGAGCCCGCCGCCACGATCGCGCGCATGCGTCACCTGGGCCGCAACGGGCTGGTGACATTCTTCGCGCCGGCCTGCGGGCGGATCGGCCCGCACGTGGAAGACATCCCGGGCGTGCGCAAGGACTGGATCCACCATGGCGCCACTGCCTGGCTGATCGCATGGTGGCGCGATGACTGACGCCGATACGACCCTGCAGGGGCTGGGCGTGGTCTATTTCGGCAACGACTGGAACGCGGAAAACCGCACCAGCAGCCACCACATCGCCACCCGCCTGGCCGGCCACATGCCGGTGCTGTACGTGGATTCCCCCGGCATGCGCGCGCCCAATGCGTCCGGACGGGATCTGAAGAAGGCATGGCGCAAGCTGAGCGCGGCGCTGCGCCGCCCCGAACGCATCCGCGAGGGATTCTGGCGCTGCACCGTGCCGCAGTTGCCGTTCCGGCGCATTCCCGGCGTGGACGCGTTCAACCGCCTGTTCGGGCGCTGGGCCGTGCGTCGCGCGCTGCGCGCGGTCGGCATCCAGCGGCGCATCTCCTGGTTCGCCGTTCCGCATCCGGGCTTCCTGGCCGGGCGCCTGGGCGAGGAGTTCTGCGTGTACTACTGCATCGACGACTACGCCGCGCACCCGGGCGTGGATCCGGAATTGATCGGTCGTCGCGACGAAGCCCTGAGCCGCGCCGCCGACCTCCAGTTCGTCGCCCCGCCGGCGCTGCTGGCGCGCAAGCGCGAACTGAATCCGCGCACGGTCTACTCCCCGCACGGCGTGGACGTGGATCTGTTCCGCCGCGCCAGCGAGGCCGGTACCGAACTGCCCGCCGCCGCGCGCGACCTGCCCGGGCCGGTGATTGGCTACATCGGCTCGCTGCACGAATGGATCGACCTGGACCTGATTGCATGGCTGGCGCGCCAGCGCCCGCAGTGGACCTTCCTGCTGGTCGGCCATGCCGCCGCCGACGTGAGCGAACTGCGCGCGCTGCCCAACGTGCGCCTGGCCGGAGCCCAGCCCTACGCCACCCTGCCGCAATGGGCCAAGGCCTTCGACGTGGCGATCATCCCGTACCGGATGAATCGCCAGGTGGCCAACTCCAATCCGCTCAAGCTGCGCGAGTACCTGGCCACCGGCAAGCCGGTGGTGAGCGTGCACAACCCCGAAATCGAGAAGTTCTCGCGCTGGGTGCGCATCGCCCGCGATCGCGAGGAGTACCTGCGCGCGCTGGAAAGCGCGCTGGCCGAGGACACGCCCCAAGCCGCCGCCGAACGCATCGCCGCGGTCGCCGACCAGACCTGGGATCGCCGCGTGGACACGGTGCTCGAAACCCTCGCGCAAGCCCTGCAACGCCAACGCCCCCTTTCCTGATCATGCTCAATACCCCCATGCCCGCTTCCGCTTCCACCCGGCTGCGCGTCGCCATCGTCGGCGCCGGCTATGTCGCCACCCATCACCTGGCCGCGCTCAAGCGCCTGGATTTCGTCGACGTGGTCGGCATTTGCGACAGCCAGCTGCCGGCGGCGCAGGCGCTGGCCCAGCGCTTCGGCGTGGCGCGCGCGGCCGCGCGCCTGGAGGATCTCGCCGACGCGCAGCCGCAGGCGGTGTACGTGCTCACCCCGCCTTCGTCGCACCCGGCCATCGCCCTGGCGGCGCTGGACATGGGCTGCCACGTGCTGGTCGAAAAGCCGATGGCCGACAGCGTGGCCGATTGCGAAGCGATGATCGCCAGCGCCCGCAGCCGCGGCCTGCTGCTGGGCGTGAACCATTCGGATCTGTTCGACCCGGTGCTGATGCAGGCCCTGCAGGCCGTGCGCGACGGCCAAATCGGCGAAGTGGTGTCGGTCGACATCATCCGCAATTCCGAATATCCGCCCTACGCCGGCGGCCCGCTGCCCGGTTCGGTGACCCAGGGTTCCTATCCGTTCCGCGATCTCGGCGTGCACGGCCTGTACACCATCGAGGCGTTCCTCGGCGACATCGAACATGCCGAGGTCGCATTCCAGGCCCGCGGCGCCGATCCCAACCTGCACTTCGACGAGTGGCAGGCGCAGGTGCGCGCCGCGCGCGGCACCGGCCGGCTGCTGCTGTCCTGGAACGCGCGGCCGATGGAAAACCGCGTGTTCGTGCGCGGCACCCGCGGCACCATCGAGGTCGATCGTTTCCTGCAGACCTGCCGCGTCCACCGCGTGCTGCCCGGCCCGAAGTTCATCGGCATCGTCGCCAACTCTTTCATCAGCGCGTTCAAGGACGTGTTCCGGATTCCCTGGAACGTGGTGCGCTTCGCCACCGGGATGCTCAAGCCCTCGCCCGGCATCCGCCACGGCGCGCAGGCATTCGCGCAGGCCGCGCGCGATGGCGCCGCACCGCCGTTCACCGGCGAGGACGCGCTGCGCATCGCCCGCCTGCTGGAACCGCTGTGCGCCGAACCGGATCGCCAGCGCCTGGCGCTGCTGGAAAGCCGCTACACCGAATTGCCGCCCGTCGATGCGCTGGTCACCGGCGCCGCCGGGTTCCTCGGCCGCCGGCTGGTCGCGCGCCTGCGCGCCGAGGGCCGCAGCGTGCGCGTGCTGGTGCGTCGTCCGGTCGCCGCCTATGCACAGGATCCCGGCGTGCAGTCGGTGATCGGCGACCTGGGCGACCCGCGCATCGTCGACCACGCGGTCAAGGGCGCGGGCGTGGTCTATCACGTCGGCGCGGCCATGCGCGGCGGACCGCGCGATTTCGAGGCCGGCACGGTGTGGGGAACACGCAACGTCGTCGACGCCTGCCTGGCCCATGGCAGCCGCCGTCTGGTCTACGTCAGTTCGATGAGCGTGTTCGATCACGCCGGCCGCGCGCCGACCGCGGTGATGAACGAATCCTCCGCCTATGAACCGCATCCGGAATGGCGCGGCGCCTACACCCAGACCAAGCTGAGCGCCGAGCGCCATGTGCGCGAGGCGATCGAGCGCCAGGGCCTGCCGGCGGTGATCCTGCGGCCCGGCCAGATCTTCGGCCCCGGCGCGGAAAAGGTCACCCCCAACGGCGTCATCGGCCTGGCCGGTCGTTGGGTCGCGGTGGGCAGCGGCGCGCAGACCCTGCCGCTGGTCTACATCGACGACGTGGTGGACGCGCTGGTGCAGGCGGCCGACGCGCCCGGTGCGCCCGGCCGCATCTTCAACATCGTGGACACCTCCGCCGTCACCCAGGAAGCCTACCTGCAGCGCGCGCAGCGCAAGCTGGGCGGCGAACTCAAGCGGCTGCGGGTGCCGGTGGGGATTTTCATGCTGCTGGGCTGGGGCGTGGAACTGCTGGGCAAGCTGCTCAAGCGCGACGTGCCGTTGACCCGCTACCGCGTGCGTTCGCTGCGGCCGCTGGCCAATTTCGACACCACCGCCGCGCGCGAACAGCTGGGCTGGACGCCGCGCGTGGGCGTGGAGCAGGGGCTGGATGCGACGTTCGGTTGACCGCGTCGCGTTCCTTCCCGCTCCTTCCGCCGATGCGCGCCCGCGTGGCACAGCTCTTGCATCACCCGCCCTGATCCCGCGCGGTCGCGCGGGGTCGTGGTGACGCCTCTCCACGGATACGAGAAACCCGCGATGCTCTCGCCCGCCACCCGCTCATTCGAAGTCCGCCTGGAGCCGCTGCCGGATCTCGAGGTCCTGCGCCTGCGCTGGGAGGAGCTGGAAAGCCGCTCCTACTGCAGCGTGTTCCTCAGCTGGCTGTGGATCGGCACCTGGCTGAAGCTGATCTGCCCGCGCAGGACCGCGCGGCTGGCGTCGGTCTACTTGAACAAGCGCCTGGTCGGGCTGGGCATCGTCACCGCGCGCCGCCGTTTCTTCGGCCTGGGACCCACCCACCTGCGGCTGCACCAGGTGGGCGACCGCGCGCTCGACAGCCTGACCATCGAATTCAACGGCCTGCTCAGCGAGGCCGGACTGGAAAGCGACACCCTGGTGGCATTCGTGGATCACCTGCATCGCCACGAACGTCATTGGCTCACCCTGTTCCTGCCGGGCATCGAGGTCGATCGCATTCCGCTGGAACAGATGCGCGCGCCGGATCTCCGCCTGCGCATGTTCAAGCGGCCGACGCCGTACATCGATCTGACCGGCCTGCGCGAAGACCACGGCCTGTACCTGTCCAGCGTGCTCGGACGCAACACCCGCGCCCGCGTGCGCCGCACCGCCCGCAGGCTGGGCGAACGCTGGGGCGAACTGCAGGTGGCCGTGGCGGCCACGGCCCAGGAGCGGCTGGCGTTCTTCGATGGCCTGGTCGCGCTGCATCAGGCGCACTGGACCGCCGAAGCCGGTGAACAGGGCGCGTTCGCCGATCCGCGCATCGTCGCCTTCCATCGCCAGCTGATCGCCGACTCCGAGCCCGGACATGGCGCGCAACTGCTGCGCTTCCAGGCCGGCGGGCATGTGGTCGGCTATCTCTACCACCTGGTGTCGCGCGGGGTGGTCTGCTTCTACCAGGCCGGCATCGACTACCCGCGCATCGGCGACTGCGGCAGTCCCGGACTCCTGTTGCTGACCGAAGCGGTGCAGCACGCGATCCAGGAGGGCCAGTCGCGCTACGAACTGATGGCCGGCGACATGGACTACAAGCGCGTGCTGGCGATGGCCGAAGGCCGCATGGCCTGGCTGTCGGTGGATCGCGTGGGCCTGCGCACGCGGGTGATGGATGCATTGCGCGGCCGCAAGCATGGAACCGTGCCGGCATGACCGCCACGGTCGCCCTGGATCCCTGGGATCGCCTGCAGGCCGCCGACTTCGCGGAATGGGAGGCCCTGGCCGGCACCAGCGCGGCTTCCAATCCATTCCTGATGCCGGGCTTCGTGCAGGCGGCGGCGCGCTGGCTGACGCCGCACGCCCCGCCGACGCTGCTGCGCGTGCGCGACGGCGGCGGCGCACTGATCGGCCTGGCCTGCCTGGAACGCCGGCGGCCCAACCTGTTCGTGCCGCTGCCGCACTGGCGCGGCTATCGCCATGCGCACGCGTTCCAGTCCGGCCTGCTGCATGCGCCCGGCGCCGCCGAGACGGTCGCCGCCGCGATGATCGATCTGATGGCGCAGCCGCGGTCACCGGTCTCGGTACTGCTGTTGCACAACCTGGTGGCCGAATGCCCGCTGTCGGCGGCGCTGTGGGCCACCCGTGATCCACGCCTGCAATGGCACGAAACCCGGCGCTTCCAGCGACCGGTGCTGCGCGCCAGGGCCGGGATCTCCACCGCCGCGCGCATGCGCGCTTCGGTGCTCAAGGATCTGCGTCGACGCCTGCGCCGCCTGCAGGACCAGGGCGAAGTCGCCACCCGCATCCTGCAGGGGGGCGATGCCGACCAGGCCGCGGCCGAACGGCACCTCGCGCTCGAGCACGCCGGCTGGAAGGGCGAGGCCGGCAGCTCGCTGCATGCCAGCGCGGCCCAGCGCGGCTTCTTCCTTGAAATGGCGGCGCGGCTGGCGCCAACCGGCGCGCTGGTGTTCGTCGAGACGCTGTGCGCGGGCAAGGTCATCGCCTCGACCAGCAACCTGATGTCGGGCCAGGTTCTCAGCGGCTTCAAGACCGGTTGGGATCCCGAGTACCGCCAGGCCAGCCCCGGCCGGCTCAACGAGTGGCAGCTGTTCGAAGCGATGCATGCGCGCTGGCCGCACCTGCGCCAGTTCGACAGCCAGGCGCAGGAGAACTCCTACCTGGCCGAGCTGCTGCCGGATCAGCAGGTCATGGTGTCCGGCGTGCTCGCCGCCGGATCCGCGGCCAATCGCTGGCTGTCGGCGGCGCGCGCGCTGCGGCCGTTGGCGTACCGGCTGGGCCACGACGACTGAAACCCGTCGTCCGCACGCACCGGCGGCTCAGGCGATCTCGGTGCGATGCCAGGCGCGCTCCTCGGCGCTCAACCACAGCAGGCGCTTGTGCGGATGCAGCGCCGTGGGCGCCGGCAGCAGCGTCGGCGGCTGGCTCCGCCACAGCAACCGCCCACCCAGCATCAGGCTGCACACGGTGGCGAACGGCTTGAAGCCCATCGTCCGGTGCGCACGCAGCGACGGACGATTGATGTAGCTGACATCGGACAGGTACTCCAGCGGCGCGGATTCCACCGTGCTGCCGATCGCCATCATCGCCAGCAGCAAGCGGCGGCCGCGACGGCGCGGCACGACGTAGGCATCGCGCAGCCAGACCTGGGTCCTGTCCAGCGGGAACAGCCAGCCCATCTCGTCGAAGTAACGCGGCACCCCGTGCAGCGCCCAGAACCAGGCGATCACTTCATCGCCCTCCTCGATCGCGAAACAGCGGAAACCGCGCTCGAAGCGCCGGCGCAGGCGCGCCGGGTCGCCGGTGCGGCCCTGCTGCCGGTACACCTTCGACAGCCGCGCCTCGTCGCCCAGCCTCAGCTCGACGAACCGCTGCTCCGGTGCCAGCGGATTGTCGCCCGCGCTGCCGGCCTCGCGTCGCAACAGCACGATGGCATTGAAATCGAACATCCCCTTTCTTCCCCTTCGGCTTCCCTGGAAGCCATGATTCCGCATGCGCGGGGCGATCGCCCCGCACCACCCCGTTCTTCAACCGCGCAACCAGCGTCCCAGCAACGGCAGCCGTCCCAGGCCCGCCGACTGCAGCAGGTTCCCCAGCAACCCGCCGCCAAAAACGCCCAGCGCCACCGGATAGGCCAGCACGCCGGTGGCCACTTCCAGCAGCAGCTGCGCGGAGGCCGGCACCTGGCCGGCGATCAGCGTGCGCACGCCCCACACCGCCAGCGCCATCGCCACGCAAGCCAGCGCCACCCGTGACAGCGGCGGCCACAGGCGTCCCAGCCGCACGCCATCGCGATGGCAGGCCTGGACGGTCAGCAACCACTGCACCAGCATCGCCACCCCGACCGCGAAAGCCGCCGCCATCACTCCCCAACGCGCCAGCACGGCAAACGCGGCCAACAGCACGGCCATCGTCGCGACCTCGATCCACATGAGGATCGCGTTGCGGCCGAGCGAGGTCAGGAACGAGGACAGGATGTAGCTGCCCGGTCCCAGCAGGAGCATGAAGGCCAGCACGCCCAGCAGCGGCGCGACCAGCGCCCAGGTCGGCGGCAGCAACGCGGCGACCAGGGTCGGGGCGACCATCGCCAGGCCCGCCGCCATCGGGCACAGCAGCACCGCCGCCACCACCAGCGCGTTGACGATCAGCGGTGCGCGCGCCGCCGGTTCCGCGCGCACGATCGCCGGCACCATCACCGTGCCGATATGGCCGCCGACGTAGACCGCAGGCAATTGCGCCAGGTTGAAGGCCATGCCATAGGCGCCGGCGTCATGCGCGCCGACCAGCCGCAGCATCAGCGGCTTGTCCCAGTAGCGCCCGCCCTCGGCAAGGGTGATTTCGCCGGTGATCGGCGCGCCGAACCGGATGATGTCGCGCACCCGCGCCCAGCGCAGGCGGGCCGGCGCCAGCCAGCTGCGCCAGCCGGTGCCGGTGATGGTGATCCCCGCGATCACGCAGGACTGGGCGATGAAACCCAGGATCATCGCGCGACCGCCGAGATCGGTCGTGCTCACCAGGGTCACCGCGACGGTGGCGTAGGCCACGTCACCCAGCGCGGTGGCCATGGCGATGCGCCCGAACCGCAGTTCGCGCGCCAGCAGCTTGTCGGGGATCGCGCCCAGCCGGCGGATGCCGATGCCCAGCAGGGCACCGGGCAGGTAGGCCGCCAGGTTCGGCGCCTGCAACCAATCGGCCAGCCACGGCGTGGCCCACCAGGTCGCCGCGATCACCAGCGAACCGGCCAGCAGGTAGAACACGCTGGCGGTGAAGATCGCCTCGCGCCCCTCGCCGCCGCGCACCATCACGTACTGGCCGCAGCCCCAGGCACCGATCCAGTTGCCGGTCAGCGCGATGATGGTGGCGACCGTCACCTCGGCGACGATGTCCGGACTCAGGTGGCGGGCGATCAGCAGCGTGCCCAGCAACCCGACGGCACGGCCGGCGAGGCCGGCGCCAATGCTCCACGCGGCGGCGGAAACGATCTTGTGCCTGTCCTTCAAACCCCGTCCCCACCCCGCCCCGCGTGGGCGCCATCGTACGTGCTCACGCGGTCTCCAGGCGCATGCCGCGCCGCTTCCACTCCGAGCGGATCCAGCGCATCGCCGGCCTCTCCACCCCATGGCTCAGCAGCACGGCCAGGGCGAACGCCACCCCCACCGCCGCGCCGCAGGCGGCCAGGCTCGGCACGCCCAACTGCTCCAGCCGGTAGATCACCGCGAAACCGATCGCCTGGTGGATCAGGTACAGCGAATAGGACAGCGTTCCCAGCCAGGCGAAGAAGCGCACATTGAGGAAGCGCAGCCAGCCAAGGGTGAAGGCGATGAAGATCGCGCAGCAGACCGTGCCCACCAGCAGGAACACCGGCCGCTCGCCGACCGCGATCGCCAGCAGGCACAGCCCGATCATGGTCGCGTTCAATCGCCATTCCTCCGGATTCTGGCGGATCCGGTAGAACAGGATGCCCATCGCGAAGAACGGGATGAAGCGCAGGATCAGCAGTTCGCGCAGCACGTAGGAAAAGTGCCAGCCATTCTTCTCGCACAGCCCTTCGATGGCGGCCAGCACCAGCCAGCCGGCGATGATCCAGTGGATCCGCTTCAGCAGCCCCAGCATGTACCAGAGCAGCATCTGCGCGTAGAAGAAGAGCTCGATCTGCAAGGTCCAGTACGAACCGTCCAGGTGCTCGCCGCCCAGGAACTCCTGGCACATCGTCAGGTTCAGCGCCCAGTCGTGCAGCGACAACTGCTGCAACGGCAGGCCGATCGAATAGACCACCAGGCTGGTCAGGGCCAGCGCCGCCCAGTAGGCGGGAAACAGCCGGGAAAATCGGGAGACCACGAAATCCATCGCGGTCCGGGTCCGTTCCAGGGTCATGAAGATGACGAAGCCGCTGATCAGGAAGAACAGTTGCACCCCGTACTTGCCGGCCAGCAGGTCCAGCGGCATGCCCCCCGCATGGCCTATCTGCTCCGTGTACCGCGTTGTGTAGTGGTAAGCCATCACGGCCACGGCGGCGATGCCCCGCAGGGCATCCAGCTCCACCACGCGCACGGAAGGCGAATTTTCGCGGACCACTTCAACTCCCGGAACCGGTTCACTGCATGGTCGATATAACGCTAGCGAGTCCCGCAACAGGCCAGTTCCCGGCATCCGGCCGAGGCGGGGCGACATGCGGCTGCTGATCGTCACTTCGCAGTTCCCGATTGCCGGCGAGCCCAACCGCGGCCGCCCGATCTACCAGACCGTGCGCGAGCTTTCGCGGCTGGCGCAGGTGCGCGTGCTCAGCCCGGTCGCCACCTATCCGCGCTGGGCGCAGCCGCGCAGCTACCTCTACCGGGCCTCGGACGAGCACCACAGCGTGCCGGGCTGCGACGTCGAATACGTGCGCTACCCCGCCCTGCCGGCGGTCAGCCGCCCGTTCAACGGCCGGCTGTGCGCGCGCGCCATCGCCGCGCCCTTGCGCGCCTTCGCGCCGGACCTGGTGCTGTCCTACTGGCTCTATCCGGATGCTTACGGGGCGATGCTGGCCGCGCGCCAGGCCGAAGTGCCGCTGGTGGTGGGCGCGCGCGGCTCGGACCTGCGCGTGCGCGACGCCATCAGCCGCCGGCTGACCCGCCCGGTGCTGCATGCCGCCCGCCGCCTGCTGGTGGTCAGCGAGGATCTGGGCCGGGTCGCCGAACGCGACTACGGTGCCCATCCGGACCGCATCCGCGCCATCCCCAACGGCTGCGATGCGTCCATCTTCCATCCGGCCGACCGCGCCGAGGCCAGGCGGGCGCTGGATCTGCCCGCGGACGCCGAAGTGGTCACCTACGTGGGCCGGCTGGTGCCCGAGAAGGGACTACGCGAACTGCTCGCCGCCGCCGGCGCGCTGCGCGCCAGCCGGCCGCGCCTGCAACTGGTGCTGGTGGGCGAAGGCCCGATGCACGCGGAACTGGCGGCGCTGGCCGCGGCCGGCGAGCTGCCGGTGCGTTTCGCCGGCACGCGCCCGCCGGGGGAAGTCGCGCGCTGGATGTGCGCCTCCGATCTGGTCACCCTGCCCAGCTATTCCGAAGGCCATCCCAACGTGCTGGTCGAGGCGCTGGCCTGCGGCCGGCCGGTGGTGGCCACCCCGGTCGGCGGCATTCCCGAGGTGGTCGACGCGGCCAGCGGCGTGCTGGTGCCGGCGCGCGATCCGGCCGCGTTGGCCGAGGGCCTGCGCGAAGCGCTGGAGCGCGACTGGGACGAGGCCGCCCTGGCGCGCCGCTTCTCGCGCGACTGGCGCCAGGTCGCCCAGGACACCCTGCTGGCCTGCGAGGAAGTGCTGGCCGAAGCCCGGGGCGAGCGTGCGCTGTACGCCGCCGGTTCCACCTGATTCCGCCGCGAAGGAGACCCGACCATGTGCGGAATCGCAGGTTTCAGCGGCGCTGACGTGACCCCGGACGGCGCCCGCCCGGCGCTGGAAAGGATGATCCATCCATTGGCCCATCGCGGCCCGGACGGCTTCGGCTTCCACGCCGAGCCCGGCGCGGCGCTGGCGCATGCGCGGCTGTCGATCATCGACCTGGCCACCGGCGATCAACCGATCCACAACGAGCGCCGCACGGCGTGGACGGTGTTCAACGGCGAGATCTTCAACTACGTGGAACTGCGCCGGGATCTGGAAGCCCGCGGCCACCGTTTCTACACCCATTCCGACACCGAAGTGATCGTGCACCTGTACGACCGCTACGGCGACGATTTCGTCCAGCACCTCAACGGCCAGTTCGCGATCGCCCTGTGGGACGGCGAACGCCGGCGGCTGGTGCTGGCGCGGGATCGCGCCGGCATCCGTCCGCTGTACCACGCCCATCGCCATGGCCGCGTGTGGTTCGCCTCGGAGGTGAAGTCGCTGCTGGCAGTGCTGCCCGAATGCGCGCAGCTCAATCCGCGCGCGCTGATGCAGACCCTGACCTACTGGGCGCCGGTGGATCCGGACACCCTGTACGAAGGCGTGCAGAGCCTGCCGCCGGGCTGCCTGCTGAGCATCGAGGCCGATGGCAGCCAGCACCTGCGTCCCTACTGGAACTGGACGTTCCCGGACGCCGCCGAAACCGCGCCATCGCGCTACCCGCTGTCGGTGGAACAGGCCACCGCCGAACTGCGCACGCTGCTGGTCGACGCGGTGCGCCTGCAACTGCGCGCCGACGTCCCGGTCGGCGCCTACCTGAGCGGCGGCCTGGATTCCTCCGGCATCGTCGCGCTGATCAAGGGGTTCACCGACACGCCCGTCCGCACTTTCTCGGTCGCCTTCGAGGACGGCGAGTTCGACGAGAGCGAACACCAGCAGGCGATGGTCCGCCACCTCGGCACCGATCACACCACCCTGCGCTGCACCCGCCGCGATATCGGCGAAGCGTTCCCGCGCCTGATCCGCCACACCGAGACGCCGGTGCTGCGCACCGCGCCGGTGCCGTTGATGCTGCTGGCCGGCAGCGTGCGCGAACACGGCTACAAGGTGGTGCTGACCGGCGAAGGCGCCGACGAGGTGTTCGGCGGCTACGACCTGTTCAAGGAGGCCAAGGTGCGCCGGTTCTGGGCGCGGCAACCGGATTCGCGCCTGCGCCCGCGCCTGCTGGAACGCCTGTACGGCTACCTGCGCAACTCGCCGGTCAGCCACCCGGGTTTCGCCCAGTCGTTCTTCGGCCAGGGCATGGAGCACCTGCACCGGCCGGTGTTCGCGCACGTGCCGCGCTGGACCACCTCGCAGCGCGCGCTGGGATTCCTCTCGCCGGATCTGCGCGCGGCCTCCACCAGTTGGGATCCGCTCGACGCCTACGAGCAGACCCTGCCACCGGAGATCATGGCGTGGAGTCCGCTGGCGCGCGATCAGTACGTGGAGGCCAAGTCGCTGCTGGCCGGCTACCTGCTGTCCTCGCAGGGCGACCGGGTGGCGATGGCCAATTCCATCGAAGGCCGCGTCCCCTATCTGGATCACCGGGTCATCGAGTTCGCCAACCGGCTGCCGCCGAGCTTCAAGATCCGCGGCATGACCGAAAAGTACCTGTTGCGCCGCGCGCTGGCGGATCTGCTGCCGGCCGACATCGTGCAACGTACCAAGCAGCCTTACCGCGCGCCGGACAGCCAGAGTTTCTTCTTCGACGGAAAGCCGCTGGACTACGTCGCCGAACTGCTCGCGCCGGCCTCCATCCGCGACGCCGGCTACTTCGAACCGCAGGCGGTGTCGCGGCTGGTGGAGAAATGCCGGCAGGGCCGCGCCACCGGTTTCGCCGACAACCAGGCGTTCGTCGGCATCCTCTCGACCATGCTGGTGCACCGCCAGCTCAACGAAACGCGCACCGCCTCCCACGCCCATCGCGCCACCGACGCGCCGCTGGCCGTCCCGGCGGGCTGAGCGCACCCACCCGATCACGGAGCCGACATGCACTGGCGAGTCAAAGGAATGGTCCAGAAAGTGCTGGGATACCTGCCCGGCGGCCATACCCTGCATTTCCACCTGCAACGCCAGTTCGGCGGCCTGCAGGACTTCGAGCGCGAACTGTCGGTGAAGATCGACGACTGGGCGATCATGGCAGGCCACCTGCGCGATGCCGGCGCGCCGTTCGCCGGCATGCGCGGTTTCGAGATCGGCACCGGCTGGTACCCGACCTTCCCGTTCGCCTGCTACCTGGCCGGCGCGGCGCGCATCACCACCTACGATCTGAACACCCACCTGCGCCGCGACCTGACCGAGCGGTGCGTGGCCACGCTGGAGAAATTCCTGCCGCGCATCGCCGAAGCCGGCGGCGCGGATCCGCATGCGGTGCGCGAGCGTTACCTGCGCCTGCGCAACCGCCTGCTGGCCGGCGATTCGCTGGAAGCGGCCACCGACGGCGTGATCCAGTACCGCGCGCCCGCCGATGCCACCCGCACCACGCTGGCCGATGGCGAGGTCGACGTGGTCTTCTCCAACAGTGTGCTGGAACACGTGCCGCCGGAAGTGATCGGCGCGATGTACCGCGAATCGATGCGGATCCTGGCGCCGGGCGGCATCATGTTCCATTCGGTCAACTGCGGCGATCACTACGCCTACGTGGATCGCGAGATTCACCAATTGCACTACCTGCGCTATTCCGATCGCCAGTGGCAACGCTGGAACAACGCCTTCCTGTACCAGAACCGGCTGCGCGCGCACCGCTTCGTCGATGACGCCCGCGACTGCGGCTTCGCCATCGTGCTGGACACTTCGAACGCGCGCCCGGAGCGCCTGCGGCAACTGGCGGCCACACCGGTGCACCCGCAGTTCGCCGGCATTCCGCCGGAACAGCTTTGCATCACCAGCGTGGACTTCATCGCGCGCAAGCCCGCCATGGCGGTGGCGCCGGTGGTGGCCGCCGCGATCTAGCCGCCCGGCGCACCCGCGGCGCCCGCCGGCGGCGCGATCCGCAACAGCTTGCCGTCCGGCGCGTCCACCAGCACGTACAGCGCGCCGTCTGGTCCCTGGCGCACATCGCGGATGCGCTGGCCGCGTTCGCCCAGCAGGCGCTCCTCGTGCACCACCTTGTCGCCGTCCAGTTCCAGCCGGATCAATTCCTTGGCCGCCAGCGCGCCCAGGAACAGGTTGCCCCGCCACTGCGGGAACAGCCCGCCGGTATAGAACGCCATGCCGCTGACCGCCGGCGATTTCTCCCAGACGTAATGCGGATCCTCCATGCCCGGCACGCTGCGCCCGCGTGCGCCTTCCACCGGCTTGCCGCTGTAGTCGATGCCATGGGTGGCCAGCGGCCAGCCGTAGTTGGCGCCCGGTCGCGGCAGGTTGATCTCGTCGCCGCCCTGCGGGCCATGCTCGCTGATCCACAGTGCGCGGGTGACCGGGTGCAGCGCCGCGCCCTGCATGTTGCGGTGGCCGTAGGACCAGATTTCCGGGCGGGCGTCGGCCTTGCCCACGAACGGGTTGTCGTCCGGGATGCGCCCGTCCGGCCAGATCCGCACCACTTTGCCCTGCAGCTTGTCCAGTTCCTGCGCGGCGGCGGCGGCCACCCGGTTGTCGCCCTGGGTGACGAACAGGTGGCCGGCGTCGTCGAACACCAGCCGCGCGCCGACGTGGGTGCCATGCGAGAGCTTGGGTTCCTGCCGGTACACCACCTCCACGTCCTTGAGCTGGTCGCCCTCCAGCCTTCCGCGCGCCACCGCGGTGCCGGCCTTGTTGCCGCGGAAGGTGGGCTCGGCGAATGCCAGATAGACCCAGGGCTCGCGCGCGAACTGCGGCGACAGCGCCACGTCCAGCAGCCCGGCCTGGCCATCGACGAAGATGTCGGGCAATCCGCCGATGGGCGCGGACACCTCGCCGTCCGCCGCGATGCGGCGCAGCCGGCCCGGGCGTTCCGTAATCAGGATGCCGCCATCCGGCAGGAAGGCCAGCGCCCAGGGGTGTTCCAGCCCGGTGACCAGTTCGGTCACGGTGTAAGCGCCCTTCTCCGAAACGTAGGGGACGGGGGTCGCCCCGCGGACCACGTGGGGCTGCACGGAAGGCGCCGGCGCATCCTGGCGGCAGGCCGCCAATCCCAGCAGCAGAACCAGTGGCAGACGGCGCATCGCGAGCTTCCCCGGCGTGAAGACCGCCGCGATGGTAACACCGCCACCAACCACGCCAACGCCACCGTACGGACTGGCCGGATGCCCACCGGGCTTGCGTTTTCAATGACAGCAAGCGAAACCGCCACAGGGGACCCCCATGCAGCAGAAACAACAGATCAAGCAGTTCATCCTGGAGAACTTCCTGTTCTCGGATGACCCCACCGCCATCGGGGACCAGGATTCGCTGATTCGCGGCGGCATCATCGACTCGACCGGCATCCACGAGCTGATCTTCTTCCTGGAGGATCAGTTCAAGCTGCAGATCGTGCCGGAGGAAATGACCCCGGCCAACTTCGACACCATCGACACGGTGGACGAGTTCGTTACCCGCAAGCGGGCCGGCTGATCCATCGCCGATGGAAACCCTCTGCTCCCGGGTCGAACGCGTGGCGCGCGATGCGCCCGCGCGCACGGCCCTCGTCGACGGCGATCGCCACGCCGACTACGCCGGCTTCTGGCGGCAGGCGCGCCGGTTCGCCGCGCGCCTGCGCGAGACCGGCCTGCGCGACGGCGATCGGGTGGCGATCATCCTGCCCAACCGCATCGAGGCCGCGGTCGCCTGCTACGGCACCTGGCTGGCCGGCGGCATCGCGGTGCCGCTGAACGCGCAGGCGCGCCTGCGCGACTTCCTGCCCTGGCTGCAGCACTGCGGCGCACGCCACGTGGTGCATGAAGCCGCGCATCGCGATGTCGTCGAGGCGATCGCGCAGTTGCCCGCGCCACCGGCTTGCACCGCGCCGGAAGACGGACAAGCGCTGGTGGACGGGAACGCTGGCGAACCGCCGCCCACCACATTGCTGCCGGAAGCCTCGGATCCGGCGCTGCTCCTGTATACCTCCGGCACCACCGGTGCGCCCAAGGGCGTGATGCTCACCCACGCCAACCTGCTGGCCAACGCACAGGCCATCGTGGATTACCTGCGCCTGGATGCTTCCGATCGCGTGCTCAGCGTGCTGCCGTTCTACTACGCCTATGGCGCATCGGTGCTGCACACCCATCTCATCAGCGGCGCCTGCGTGGTGCTCGGCCCCGGCCTGATGTTCCCGCACCTGGTGCTCGACGCCATCGAGCAGGCCGAAGCGACCGGCTTCTCCGGCGTGCCGTCCACTTTCGCCCTGCTGCTGGAGCCGCTGGCCGCGCGTGCGCGTCCGCTGTCCAGCCTGCGCTATCTCACCCAGGCCGGTGGCGCGATGTCGCCGGCGTTGACCCGCCGGGTACGCGAACTGCTGCCGACGCCGCGGTTGTACGTGATGTACGGGCAGACCGAGGCGACCTCGCGGATCAGCTGGCTGCCACCGGAACGGCTGGACGACAAGCTCGGTTCGGTCGGCATCCCGGTGACCGGCGTGCAATGGCGGATCCGCCGCGAGGACGGCGTCGCCGCGGCGCCCGGCGAGGATGGCGAAGTCTGCGTGCGCGGCCCGAACGTGATGGCCGGCTACTGGAACAATCCCGAGGCGACCGCGCAGGTGCTGCGCGACGGCTGGCTGCACACCGGTGACCTCGGCCACCTGGATGCGGACGGCTTCCTGTACCTGCAGGGCCGCCGCAGCGACATGATCAAGACCGGCGCCCACCGCGTGCACCCCACCGACGTGGAAGAGGTCATCGCCGAGTTGCCCGTCGTCCGCGAGGTCGCGGTGGTGGGCGTGGACGACGAAGTGATGGGGCAGGTCATCCGTGCCTTCGTCGTCGCCGCCGGCGAACTGCCGCCCCGCGCCGAGGACCGCATCAAGGCGCACTGCCGCGCGCGCCTGGCCCCGTACAAGATTCCCCGACAAGTCACCTTCGTCGACACCCTGCCCCGGACCGCCTCGGGCAAGGTGCGACGCTTCCAACTGATGGAGCAGACCGCAACGCCATGAGCAGCCTCGACCGCCACGTCCTCGACATCGACTACGAACAGGAAGCCGATCGCATCGCCGCGCGCCTGCGTGAAATCACCGCGCGGCAACTGCACCGGCGCGGCCTGGTGGTCGCCATTTCCGGCGGCATCGACAGCTCGGTCAGCGCCGCGCTGGCCGTGCGCGCGCTGGGCCCGGACCGCGTGTTCACCCTGATCCTGCCGGAACGCGACTCCTCCGACGACAGTGCGGTGCGCGCCCGCCTGCTGGCCGAACACCTCGGCGTGCGCACCGAGACCGTCGACATCGCGCCGGCACTGGAAGCCATAGGCTGCTACCGCGCGCGTGACCAGGCGGTGCGCAACACCCTGCCCGAGTACGGCGAGGGCTGGAAGTTCAAGATCGTCATCGACGGCGGCACCGAAGGTCGCATCAACCGCTTCCGCCTGATCGCCGAATCGCCGGATGGCCAACGCCATGAACGCGAACTGGCGCTGGCCGATTACCTGGCCATCGTCGCCGCGACCAATTTCAAGCAGCGCATTCGCAAGACGCTGGAATATTTCCACGCCGATCGCCTCAACTACGGCGTGGTCGGCACGCCCAACCGGGTCGAATACGACCAGGGCTTCTTCGTCAAGAACGGCGACGGCTCCGCCGACGTCAAGCCCATCGCCCACCTGTACAAATCGCAGGTGTACGGCATGGCGCGCCACCTGGGCCTGCCCGAGCGCGTTTGCGCGGCGATTCCCACCACCGACACCTACAGCCTCAGCCAGGGCCAGGACGAGTTCTACTTCGCCCTGCCCTACCAGCAGATGGATCTGGCGTTGTGGGCGCTCAACCACGCCCGTCCCGCCGGCGAACTGGCCACCGCGCTGGACATCACCCCGGCGCAGGCCGAGGCGGTCTACGAGGACATCCGCAACAAGCGCCGCACCACCCGCTACCTGCACATGGCACCGGTGCTGGCCGGCGACGTGCCCGAGCTGGACTGATCCGTGAACCAATCCCCGCCCACGCCGCAGTACCTGGTCCATGCCGGCGATCCGCTGCGCGACCGCGACACCGTGCTGTCGATCTGGTGGGGCAATCTGGGCCGCACCGATCGGATCGCCGCCAAGTACGACTGGTTCTACCTGGGTTGCCCGCACGGTGCGCCGTTGCTGCAACTGCTGCAGGAAACCCGGACCGGCCAATGGGTGGGCACCGCCTGCGCCGGCCGCCGCCGGATGCGCCATCGTGGCCGCGATCTGGACGCCGGCGTGCTGGTCGATCTGGCGGTGCTGCCCGAGCACCGTTCGCTCGGCCCGGCGCTGATGCTGCAGCAGGGGCTGATCGACGCCGGCCGGGAGCAGGTGGACGTCCTGTACGGATTCCCCAATCCGAAGGCGGCGGCGGTGTTCAAGCGCATGGGCTACCAGCAGGCGACCCATCTGGTGCGCTATGCGCGGGTGATCCGCCACGCGCGCTACCTGCGCGCGCGGATGCCGGAATGGCTGGCACCCGCCGCGGGCTGGCTGCTCGATACGGGGGTGGCCTTGCGCGACGGCTGGCGCCGCTGGCATGGCCCGCGCCTGCGCACCGAATGGGGCAACCGCGCCGATCCGCGCATGGATGCCCTGTGGGCCGCCGCGTCGCAGGGCGATGGCGTGCTCGCGGTGCGCGACAGCGTGCACGCCAAGTGGCGCTTCGACGACTCGCCGCTGGCGACCACCCGCTACCTCTGGATCACTTCGCCCGGCAGCCACGCACTGAAGGCATGGTTCGCGGTGCAGGTGGAGGACGCCACCCTGCACGTGCGCGACTTCTGGTCCGACAACGGCGCGCACGGACTCACCGTGCACTACGTGCAGGCCCTGATCGCCGCCGCGCGCGCAGCGGGCCATGGCTCGGTATCGGTGGAGATCACCGGGCCGGAAGGCCAGTTGCAGGGATGGCGCGAGGCCGGCTTCAGCGAACGCAGCCAACGCCCGGTGTTCGTGCGCTGGAACCTCGCCAACGCCACCGAACCGGTCTGGTTCCTGACCTCGGCGGATGAGGACGAATGAGGCGCGCGGCCTGGCTTCAGGCCAGCCGCTGCGCCGGTTTGCGGAACAGGTAGAGCGCCAGCCAGTCCGGCCGGAAACGTCCACGCGCATCGACCACCGCATCGGTCTCGAAGCCGGTGCGCCCCAGCAGCCAGCCAACCCCGCCGGCGGCCGGATTGAGCACCGGCACACTGGTGAAGATCAGCTCGTAGCCGGCATCGCGCGCGCGCTGCGCGATCGCATCGTCGAAGGAACCATGCGGGAAGGACATCGATTCGGCATTGGGCGCCGGCTGTCCCAGCTGCCGCGCCAGCGCCGCGCGCGCGCCGGACAGTTCCGCGTCGAGATCGGCCGCGTGCTTCATCGGCGCATGGGTCTTGCCGTGCAGGCCCAGCGCCATGCCGCCAGCGGCCAGCCGATGCAATTCCTCCACGGTCACCATGTGCCGGTGGCCATCGTCCAGCGCTGCCATGAACGGCGCCAGCACCGCCTCGCGGTGTTCGGCCGGCATCCGTTCGAGCCGCGCGATCGCCTCGCGCAGCTCGTCCAGCGATTCATCGCGCGGCCGCCACGGTTCGGACAGGTGTGGCTGCATCGCGTCGGCCAGATCGGCCAGCTTCAACGCGCCGCGGCGCAGCGCGGCGATCAGGCGTTCCTGGAAGAACGGCTGGCGGGTACCGACCGCATCGGACACCACGAACATCAACGCCGGCAGGCCCGCCTTGCGCAATTCGGGCAACGCGTAGTCGGCATTGTCGGCCCAGCCATCGTCGAAGGTGATCAGCAGCGCGCGTGGCGGCAGCGGCGCCCCCGTCCGGCGCGAGGCCAGCACCTGTTCCAGCGATACCACGTGGTAGTGCCTGCGGAAAAACGCCAGCGAATCGGCCAGCCAGCGCGTGGCCAGCGTGTAATCCGGATCGCAGGTCCGCCAGCGCGGATCGTCCGGGCTCAGGGTACGATGGAACATCACCACGGTCAGGCTGTCCGCGTTGCGCACACGGTGGTACAGGCCCAACAGGCCACTGACGTATAGAAGCTTCTTGGAGAGATCCTTCAGCATGGCGCCAGCTATCGAGGTTTCAACGATTATACCCACCTACAACCGGCGGGACCTGGTGGTGCGCGCGATCGAAACGGTGCTCGCGCAGACCCGCGCCGTCGACGAAATCATCGTCGTCGACGATGGCTCCACCGATGGTACGGAACAACTCCTGCGCACGCGCTACGGCGATCGCGTGCGCTACGTATGGCAGGCCAACGCGGGCGTATCCGCCGCGCGCAACCACGGCATGCGCCTGGCCCGCGGCCGCTACTTCGCGTTGCTGGACAGCGACGACGAATGGCTGCCGGAAAAGACCGAACGGCAACTGGCCTGGCTGGAAGCGCACCCGGAGGCCGGCATGGTCCTGTGCGACGTCGAGCGGGTCGACAGCGAAGGCCGCCTGATCGACGTGTTTCGTCGCCGCGACGTCATCCGCGAAGACGGCCGAGTGCTGCGCTGGGTGATCCACAATCCCGCGCTCGCGCCGGCGTCGGCGATCCTGCGCCGCGAGGTGTTCGAGGACATCGGCGGTTTCGATGAAAGCCTGCGCACCGCCGAGGACATCGACTTCCACCTGCGCATCGCCCAGCGCTGGCCGATCGGCGTGGTCGAGCAGTCGCTGGTGCGCGCCATGCGCGGACACGATGGCCTCTCCGCCGAACCCAGCACCTATGACGACTACGTGCGCGTGGTCGAACGTGCGGTGCGCGCCGCGCGCGGGCAGGTCGCCGATGCGGAACTGGACCGCGCCCTGGCCGGCACCTACGCGCGCAACGCGCGTGGAATGCTGATTCGCGGGCGCTGGCGCGACGGCTGGCGACTGGCGCGCGATGCCTGGCGACTGACGCCGGATCCGGCGGTCCGCCGCGAACTGCTGCGGCTGGCACCGTTCGCCGCGCGTCGCGCGATCCGCAGCCTGCTTCCCGGTTGAGCCGAGGCGTTCCCGCATCCCGGCAACGCCGTCAGCGCGCGCCACGTCCGAACAGCACGACCTCGACCGTCTGCAGCAGGATCATCAGGTCGAACACCAGGCCGTGGTTCTTCACGTAGAACAGATCGAACTTCAGCTTCTCCTCGGCGTCGCGCACCGAGGCACCGTAGGGATAGCGCAGTTGCGCCCAGCCGGTCAGGCCCGGCTTCACGCTGTGGCGAACGCCGTAGTAGCGGATCTCGTCGTTGAGCATGTCGACGAAATGCGGGCGCTCCGGGCGCGGCCCGACGAAACTCATGTCGCCGCGGATCACCGCCACCAGTTGCGGCAGCTCGTCCAGGCGGGTCTTGCGGATGAACTTGCCGACCCGGGTACTGCGATCATCGTCCTTGCTCGCCCATATCGCCACGCCGTCCTTTTCCGCATCCACGCGCATGCTGCGGAACTTGGTCAGGGTGAAGTGGCGGCCACGCTCGCCCACCCGGGTCTGGCTGTAGAAAATCGGGCCGCCCGATTCCACCCAGACCGCCAGCGCCACCAGCAGCATCAGCGGCCAGGCGATCAGCAGCAGCGCCAGCGCCGCCGCCAGATCGAAGAAGCGCTTGCTCAGCCGCCGCGGCGTCGAATAATCGAATCCGCCCGAGAACACCAGCCAGGAAGGATCCACCACGTTGAGCTGGACCATTCCGGCCTCGCGCTCGAAGAAGCTGGACAGGTCCACCACCGACACGCCGCGCTGCACGCACAGCAGCATCTCTTCCATCGGCAGGCCGCCGCGACGCTCGTCGGGCGCGATCACCAGTTCGTCGATCTGCATGCGCTCGACCAGTTCGGCCAGGCCCTCCTCGCCCGGGCGGACCAGCAGGTCCTCGCTCACCAGCACCGGCTGGCCGGGCACCGGCACGAAGCCGAGCACCAGGAACGAACGCCGATCAGACTTGCGGCGCATGCGTGAATTGATCAGGTCGGCATTCTTGCCGGCGCCGAAAATCAGGATCCGCTGCTTGAGCACATCCGAGCCGTAGATGCGCATCCAGGCCAGCCGCACCAGGCAGACGCCCAAGAGACCGAGCGCCAGCGACATCGCCTGCACGCCGCGGCCGATGTAAGTGGCCGGAATCAGGTAATACAGCACCACCAGGCCAATGCCGCCGAATGCGAACGAGAGGGTCAGCCGCAGGATGAAATCCAGCCGGGTGTGGCGGACGTGCACCTGGTACAGGCCGAACGCCGCCATCGCGCCGGTGAGGAACAGCGCCACCAGCACCGCGCGGATCGGCGCCTGTTCGACGAAGACGACGTGGTACTCGGGCTCGTTGTGGAAACGGATCCAGGCGGCGGCCATCACCGCGGCCATCAGCACGATGGCCTCCGCGATCCACAGGATGCGGGCGGCGCGCGCCTTGCGGCTGGCCTGGCTGGACTTCATGACAACCTCCCGGCCACCGGTATCGGCATCGGCATCGGCAGCGCCTTCGTCCGCAAGCCCCGCGGCGCGCGGCACCGGCCGCACGCATTCAAGCAATCCTGCATGTCTCCCCCTGTCCTGGCCCCCGAATCCCTGGTGTTCCTGCGGCCTGCCCGTACTAAGGTCATTCGCGGATACCCACGGTTTCACTTGCATTGGTAACACCGCTATCAACGCGACTTCAGCCGGCACCCGGCCACCTTCCGTCCGCTTCCCGAATCGGGAGTCCGCACCGGGAAACACCCCCGACGGCGGGATACCTGTCCGGACAGGCCCCCGGCGATCCGTCCGCGGGGATCTCCCCCGCCCGCGACCACGAAAAAGGCCGGGTCGCCCCGGCCTTCCTTTTTCCGCAAGCGCCGGGAAGGCCGGAGCCTGCCCGGTTACCCGGCGCGTCCGTCAGGGCCTCACCACCGAACGGCGATAACGCGCCGCCGGTGCCTGCCGGTACGGCGACCGCCCGACATACACGCCACGCCCGCTCGACACCGGCTGGACCTGCCCCCCGGCGGTCGGCGGTGCGGCCGACGACGCCGGCCCCTGTCCGGGAATCATCGGTTGTGCGCCGTTGACCCGGATGCGGGCATCGATGTCGCTCTGCTCCAGCGCACCGATGGCGATCCGGCTCGGCGCCAATCGCGCGTGCGCGTCGCCGATCGCCAGCTTGGCCCGCAGCGGCGGGTCGAACGCCGGCAACAGCTGCGGCGAGGGGAACGGGAACGCCGTCGGGGTCACCGGCGTGTTGTTGCCCGCGGCGAGCAGGGGACTGCCGGCGCGGGGACGCAGGCTGCGCTGGGTGAGATTGGTGAGCATCGGATCCGAGCCACGCACGGTGCCGCTCCACTCCGCCGGCACCAGGGTCGCCCCGGTCTGCACCCAGTTGTTGCTGCCGGCGACCTTGCGGCCGTTCGACCACGGCTCGCGGCTCGACGGCCCACAGTAGGGCGCGGCCACGTCGCTGGCCGGGTTCTCACGCACGATCGCCGGGGTGCTGCCGCCATTCTGGTAGATGGCGTTGTTGTGCATCTCCAGCGAGCCCTGGCCCAGTTGCACCAACACCGCGTTGGCGTTGCCGCCGCGATCCAGGATGATCGTGTTGTTGACCAGGCGGGTACGGCCCTGGTTGCGGCCGTTGAGATCGCCGCCGATGCGGAATGCGTTGCCGGAACGGCTGCCGGCACGATGGATGATCACGTTGCCGACCACGTCGGCATCCTCGCGGCGCAGGTCCGCGGTCCAGCCGGACTTCTGGGTTTCGCAGTCCGGCCCGATCAGTTCCACCTCGTGCAGATCCGAGCCTTCGATCCAGTTGTAATAGATCTCCGCACGCTGGTGGCGCACCCGCACCAGCACGCCGCCGGTGGCGTCGTGCACGTAGTTGTAGCGCATCCGGAATACGGTGTCCGGGAACGCGACCTCGTCGGATTGCATGTAGATCGCATGACGGCGATCGCCCTGCCCGGCCCGCGCGACCTCGCTGTATTCGAGCGTGAACGAACCCGAATTCTGATCCGCGCCGAGGATGCCGTGCGACGGGCAGTCGTGGATGTAGGCATCACGCACGGTCGCGTTGTGGGCCTCGCTGAAGACGCAACTCGAGCTGCCGCCGGTGATTTCGAATCCTTCCAGCACGACGTGGTTGGATTGTTCGAACTTGATGGTATGGGTGCCACCGCTCAGCACCGGCCGCGTGGCGCCGGCCACCCGCCGCCAGCGGATGGTCACCGGATTGGCTTCGGTGCCGCTGTCGTCGTCACCGATGACGATGTTGCCGCTGTAGGTCGCATTGCCATCCACCTCGACGATGTCGCCGGGGGCAAGATTGACGTTGTTGAACAGCGTGGACAGCTGGGTGTACTGGCGCCCGGACGGGCCGACCGTATAGGTCGCGGCCGCCGCGCTCAGCGGGGCAGCCGCAATCAGCCCCAGGCCGAGCAAGGACTTGGAAAAACGCATTGATTTGGAACTCCCGGAATTCTGGTTGTTCCCCCTGTGGGCGGTATTGTCACGGGCCGACCGTGAAAGTCCCGCTAACCGGCGCCGATCGCGTCCCCGGCATTTTCCGAACTGCGACCGGGTCGTCATCCCGGCTCAATGGCGGGAGCGCCGGCGGTGCCCGTCCGCCGCGGGCCGGCATCGGCCCCGGAAATTCGTTACGGAAAAATGATTGACGACCGAAATCGAATCGTGCAGAATTCCGCCTCTAACGCAACGCGCCCGTAGCTCAGCTGGATAGAGTACCTGGCTACGAACCAGGCGGTCGGGAGTTCGAATCTCTCCGGGCGCGCCATTTGCAAGAACAGGCAGACTTCGGTCTGCCTGTTTTTTTATGTCCACGATGCTGGAAACCTGAGGCATTCGCCCCGCCTTTTTCCCTTCATGGATGGGATGGCCGCACGAGCGGCTGTGCTCCACGACGCGTTCAGGCGATAGCCTGGTCCCCGTCGTCATTCCCTCAACCACTTTCGCAGATCGTTGTCATCATGCTGGCAGGCGGCGGGCATGCATTTGTAGGCGCGCTCCTTGGCCTGCCAGTAGTAGTAGGCGGATACGCATAGCCAGTCCAGTCCGGACTGGCTGGCATTGAGCTTCGGATACAGCCAGAGCAGGGTGATGTCTTCCCCGCCGCCGATGTATGCCGCGCAACCGGTGTCCTCGGCTTGGACGATGATGACCCCGGTCTCGCTGATGACCGCCTGTTTGACGTGGCGGGTTCCCTGACTTCCCGGAAGATAACCGACCGGCGTGTAGCCGAAGACTTCCATCGGGCTCTTGCCCTGGATCGGCAGGGATGCCAGGAAAGTGGCCGGGTCCCCCTGGGTCATGACTGTCTCAAGTACCGCCGATTTGAGCGGCCCCACTACCGCAAAGGCTTCACTCATGCGCGCCCGGGCCATGAAATCCCGATAGGCCGGCACCACCAGGGCCAGCAAAAGTCCCGCGACGGCAAGCACCACCGCCAATTCGACCAGTGTGACGCCCGATACGTGATTCTTGCTGCCTATCCCCGGGAATGATTTGGACTGCATACGGCACAGTCTGAAAAACCGGGGACCGCCAGAAAATCGGATTCCTCTTAATTTTCCAGGGTGCAACGAAGCTCCGAAAACCGAAAAACCTCGCCGCGGCGAGGCTTTCGGGGCACGGGTCGGCCGACGCCGGAGGGAGCCGCCCTCTTACTTCCCGATCGGCTGAGCGACGCCACTGGCGAACGCGGTGGCCAGCAGATGCTTCAGTCCCTCATTGGCGCGTTGGGACGCTTCGGCCTGGCGGGTACTGAGCACGGCCTGCTGCTGGCTCAGATCGGCCTGTCGGCGACTCAGGCCTTCCTGGCGCTCGCCCAACGCCTTCTGGCGCGCGGCGAGCTCGGCCTGTTCGCGCTTTTCACTGGCCGATTCATCACGCGAACCTCCGTCCATCGCCCGCTGCGCCGCCGCCAGCGCCAACCGCGCCTGGCGCTGGCCCAGCTCGCCCTGCTCCTGGCCGAGCTTGCCCTGCTGCTGGCCCAACGCGCCCTGGCGCTGGCCCAGCGCGCCCTGCTGATCGCCGAGTTCGCGGATGGGTGCGATCAGCGCGTCAAAGCGCGCCAGCGTCTCCGGATCCCGAATCAGGTAGCGCGCGCCGCCCTGGCGAACCCAGAGCGCGTCTCCCTGCCCGGCGATCGCGCGGCGCGCTTCTTCCAGATCATCGGTGGAGCCGTTCATGACTGTGCGCTCGCCCTTGCCGCGGATGCGCACATAGGCCTGATCCGTACCGGACTTGGACAGGTGGATCTGTCCGCTGACTTCATCCTCCCCGCTCGCGGTGCTGACCAGGGAAGTGGTCGACTGGACGATGACCGTTCCGCCGCCGGCGGACTGCGGGCCCGCCGCGGCGGCACCCTCGCTGGGTGCGGCCACCAGCCGCAACGGCGCCACGCCGATGGCGGCCACCAGGATCAGCAGCGCGAAAGCACCCACGCGCGGAAAGGAAGCGGTATTCTGCAACATGGTCAATCTCCTTTTGAGGCAGAGGAAAGTGGGAGAGGCGCTGGCCAGCCCGGTGCGCAGCGAGGGCGACGTGCCCAGCCGTACCAACAGGCGGCCGTAGTCATGACGGCAGCGGCGATCCCCCGCCACCACCGCCGCATCGCAGGCGGCTTCGCGGGCGATGCCGTACTCGCGCACCGCCAGGTGGATCAGCGGATGGAAGAAGAACAGGTGGCGCGCCAAGGTCGGGCCCCATCCCCACCACAGATCGCGCCGGTGCAGGTGCACCAGCTCGTGGGTCAGCGCCATGTCGAGGTCGTCGCCACCCAGCAGCCGATGCGCGGGCAGCAGCAGGATCGGGCGCCAGGGCCCGACCAGTTGCGGGGAATCGATACCGTCGGAGACGCGCAATCGCGGAGTCCGCCGCAGTCCGTGGGCCTCGGCGGCGAGCGCCAGCGCCTCGACCAGCACTTCATCCGTGCATGGCGCCGAACGCCTGAGCAGTTCGCGGCTGCGCCACCAGTCACGCAGCGTCACGCCGCTCATGACGATCACGCCTGCCAGCCATAGCGCCACCAGGCCAAGCTGCCAGGAAAACCCGGGCGGGGCCGCTGGCGCGGCGGTGTTCGCACCCGCCATGGCGTCGCCGCCCGCCGCGGCAAGCGGCATGGTATCGACAACCGGGACGGCAGGCGCCTGCGCCAGCCACGGCAGTTCCAGCGGAGGCGCGACCAGCCCGAGCAGGGCCTGCAGGGCCACCAGCCACCACAACCAGCACTGGGTCGCCGGCGGCACGCGGGGCAACAGCCGGCAGAGACCCCAGACCAGGGTCACCAGCACCACGGTCTGCACGCTGGTCGCCGCCAGCCGCTCCAGGCACGCAACGATGAAGGCGTCCATCGATCAGTCCTCCTGCCGCTTGGATTGCAGTCGCGCCACCAGTGCCTCCAGTTCGGCCAGTTCCTCGTCGCTGACCTCGCCGCGCTTGGACATCCAGGCGACGAAAGGACTGACCGAGCCCCGCAGCGTCTTCTCCACGAAAGCCGCCACCGCGCCCTGCACCACGTCGTCCTCGCCGGTGGTGGCCGAATAACGGTAGAGGCCGTCGGCCTGGCGCCGCTTCAGATATCCCTTGGCGCGCAGCCGTTCCATCATGGTCAGCACGGTCGAGCGCGCCAGTCCCTGCGCCTCGCCGAAACCGGCGGCGACCTCCCCGACCGACGCGTCTCCCTGCTGCCCCACATACTGGAGCAGGGCCAGCTCCTGGTCCCCGATGCTCTTGCGTGCCATGGTCCCCTCCACGGGGATGACTACAGATGTAGTCAAACTAGAACTGACTACATCTGTAGTCAAGCATGACCGATGGCAGGGGTGTCCCCGGATCGCCCTGGAAGGCCCCCAGGCCGCGCGGCGACACGATCGGTGAGCCCCCTGTCGGAGACGTCCCGAGCGACGCCGTGAAGAAAAATGCGAAGAACGAACACGTCGCCCGGTGGCCGGAAAGCATCGGTCACCCGCATGCCGCATGCGGTCGGCGCGTTGCGACCAACGAGCGTCACCGCGTCGGCGCGACTTCGCGCAATCGGATTCGCAGGCGCCGAAAACCAGAAACCCCGCCGAGGCGGGGTTTCTGGACGCAACTGGCGGAGTGAGAGGGATTCGAACCCTCGATAAGGCTTTTGACCCTATACTCCCTTAGCAGGGGAGCCCCTTCGGCCACTCGGGCATCACTCCGGGAAATGTTCCGCAGTCGACCGACGGCGGCCGCATAGGATAACGGCAGACCGGTTCGGCGGCAAACGGAATCAGCTCGAGGACGAATCGTCGTTGTGGGAAGCGGAACCCGCTTCCTCGCCGCGCTGGATGCGCTGGTAGATCTCTTCGCGGTGCACGGCAACGTCCTTGGGCGCGGTGATACCGATGCGCACCTGGTTGCCCTTCACGCCGAGCACAGTCACCGTGACCGAATCACCGATCATCAAGGTTTCGCCGACTCGGCGGGTCAAAATCAGCATGTTTCTTCTCCTGAATCCGGCAAGATTAAGGCCGGGGCCGCGTTCCTGCATCGCTGGGCGCGAGGACGCTTCCAGATAGGTTCATCGTCGTGAATCATGGTACGGGCCGAAGCACGCGCCCGCAAGCGCGGGCGCGGGCCGGGCGGTTCATTGCAGGTGCCCGGCGACCCAGTCATTGACGCCCTTGAGGGCAGACACAAGGGCGGGCCCGTCCTCGCCACCACCCTGGGCGAGATCCGGGCGACCACCGCCCTTGCCGCCGATCTGACCGGCGACATGGGAGAGAAGTTCCCCGGCCTTGACCTTGCCGGCGGCCGCGCCGCTGACGCCGGCCACCAGCGCCGCCTTGCCGTCACTGGTACCGGCCAGCACGATCACCGCATCGCCCAATTGCTGCTTGAGCCGGTCGACCGCGTCACGCAAGGCCTTGGCGTCGAAACCTTCCAGTCGCGAAGCCAGCACGCGGACGCCCTTGACGTCCTGCGCCGCTCCGGCCAGATCGGCGGTGGCGCCCGAGGCCGCCTTCGCCTTGAGGACTTCCAGCTCGCGTTCCAGTTTCTTCTGCCGCTCGGCCAGGGCGCGGATCTTCTCAACCACGTCGTTGGCGTTGCCACCCAGCAGTTCGGCGGCCTGTTGCAGCCGGCGCTCCTCGGCGTCCACGTGATCCAGCGCGCCCTGCCCGGTCACCGCCTCGATCCGGCGCACGCCCGCGGAGACGCCGCCTTCGCTGACGATCTTGAACAGTCCGATGTCACCGGTCCGGCCCACATGGGTGCCGCCGCACAGCTCGGTGGAGTACTCGCCCATGCGCAGCACGCGCACGTTTTCGCCGTACTTCTCGCCGAACAACGCCATTGCGCCGAAATCCAATGCTTCCTGCATGCCCATGTGGTGCACTTCGGCCTCATGGTTGGCGCGCACCTGCGCGTTCACGCGACGCTCGACCTCGGCCAGTTCCTGCGGGCTGATGGCCTGGAAATGCGAGAAGTCGAAGCGCAGGCGATCCGGCGCCACCAGCGAGCCCTTCTGTTGCACATGGGTGCCCAGCACTTCGCGCAGCGCCGCATGCAGCAGGTGCGTCGCGGAGTGATTGAGGATGGTGGCCGCGCGCCGCGGCGCATCCACGCTCGCGGCAATCCGGTCGCCCAGCTTGAGGGTGCCGCGGGTCATCCGGCCCACATGGCCGTGGAACTGGCCGGCGAGTTTCTGCGTGTCCGACACTGCGAACTCGGCGTCGGGTCCGGCCAAGCGGCCCACGTCGCCCACCTGTCCGCCGGACTCGGCGTAGAACGGCGTGCGATCCAGCAGGACCAAAGCCTCGTCCCCGCTGCCGATCGACTCGACCGGACGACCGTCCTTCATCAGCGCCACCACCCGCAGGTCGCCCGCGTCCAGTTGCTCGTAACCCAGGAACCCGGTCGGCTGCAGCTGCGCCACCAGATCGGCCGGCAGGCTGGCGCCGGAAGCGAATTTGCCGGCGGCGCGCGCGGTTTCGCGCTGCTGCTCCATCGCCGTCTCGAAACCGGCCATGTCCACCGTGAGGCCGCGCTCGCGGGCGATGTCGGCGGTCAGGTCAACCGGGAAGCCATACGTGTCGTACAGGCGGAAAGCCTCGACACCGGGAATCATGCCCTGGGCACGGGCGGCGATGTCGTCGAAGATCCGCATGCCCGAATCCAGCGTCTCGGCAAAGCGCTCCTCTTCGGCCTTCAATGCCCGTTCGACCAGATCGCGGGCGGCCGGCAGTTCGGGATAGGCCTCGCCCATCAGCTCGGACAGCGTGCCCACCATCTTGTGGAAGAACGGCTGGCGCACGCCCAGCATCCAGCCGTGGCGCAGGGCGCGACGGATAATCCGGCGCAGCACGTAGCCGCGGCCCTCGTTGGAAGGCAGCACGCCGTCCACGATGAGGAAACTGCAGGCGCGGATGTGATCGGCGATGACGCGCAGCGACTTGTTCTCGCGATCCTGCGTACCGGTCAGCTCGGCGGCCTTCTCGATCAGGGCCTGGAACAGATCGATTTCGTAGTTGCTGTGGACGTGCTGCAGGATCGCGGTCAGGCGCTCCAGGCCCATGCCGGTATCCACGCACGGCGCCGGCAATGGCACCAGGGTGCCATCCGGCTGGCGGTCGAACTGCATGAACACCAGGTTCCAGATTTCGATGAAACGATCGCCATCCTCATCGGGCGAACCGGGCGGACCACCAGCGATGTGATCGCCGTGATCGTAGAAGATCTCGGTGCACGGACCGCACGGACCGGTGTCGGCCATCTGCCAGAAATTGTCGGAAGCGAACGGCGCCCCCTTGTTGTCGCCGATGCGGACGATCCGCTCGACCGGGATGCCGATGTCCTTGTTCCAGATCTCGAAGGCCTCGTCATCGGTGTGATAGACGGTGACCAGCAGGCGCTCCTTCGGCAGCTTCCACACGCCGGTCAGCAGTTCCCACGCCCAGGCGATGGCTTCCTTCTTGAAGTAGTCGCCGAAGGACCAGTTGCCCAGCATCTCGAAGAAGGTGTGGTGGCGCGCGGTATAGCCCACCGAGTCCAGATCGTTGTGCTTGCCACCGGCCCTCAGGCAGCGCTGCACGTCGGCCGCACGCACGTAGCTGCGTTTCTCCGCGCCCAGGAACACGTCCTTGAACTGGACCATGCCCGAGTTGGTGAACAGCAGGGTCGGATCGTTGCCCGGTACCAGCGGCGCCGAGGGCACGATGGTGTGGCCCTTGCTGTGGAAGAAATCGAGGAAATCCTGACGGATCTGGCGGGTGCTGATTTTGGGGGAGCTGGTCATCTGGCTGGCATTGGCTGACGGGCGCATCCGGACGCCGCGTCCCCCACAGATGCGGGCGCGGGCCTGCCGAAGCAACCCAATGCCCTAGATTAACAGGCCCGGCGGGTTCAGTCCTCCCAGTCCAGCCGGGTCGCCGCGCGGACACTGCCGCCGTCGAAACCTCGCCGGATCAGGAAATCGGCGGCCTTGCGCCGCCCGGCCAGATCGGTCAAGCCGGCCGGACCGAAACGGCGGCGGACGAGGTCGCACGCCGTTTCGGTCCAGTCGCCATCAAAAGTGTCCATGGCCGCCGCGATGGCGTCGCGATCCAGCCCATGGGTCGCCAACTCCGCGCGGATGCGGAGCGGCCCATAACCGCTGCCGGCCCGGCTGCGGACCAGCAATTCGGCGAACCGGCGGTCATCCTGCCAACCCTCGCTGGCCAGTCGTTCCACCGCCGCCTTGGCCTCCCCTGCATCCACGCCGCGGGAGGCCAGCTTGCGTTCCAGCTCCCGCCGCGAATGCTCGCGACGGGTCAGCAACCCGAGCGCCCGCTGGACCGGCGTCTGCTCGGGACGGGACCGCCGCGGACGCGGCGAGCCCGGCTTTTCATCCCTGCCCATCATTCCATCCGCCGGGCCGGGCGGCCGGCATCCATTCCAGGCCACTTCCCATGCCGAACGGCTCAGTCATCCTGGTCCGCGTCGTCGCTCTCGCCACGCGAGGCTTCGGCCGGCTGGAACTTCTCGCGCAGTTCGCCCTCCAGCTTGGCCGCGATCTGCGGGTTCTCGCGCAGGAAGGTCCGCGAATTGTCCTTGCCCTGGCCGATGCGTTCGCTGCCGTAGCTGTACCAGGCACCGGCCTTCTCGACCAGCTTGGCTTCCACGCCCATGTCGATGAGTTCGCCTTCGCGGCTGATGCCCTCACCGTAGAGGATCTCGGTGACGACCTGCTTGAACGGAGGCGCCAGCTTGTTCTTGACGACCTTGATCTTGGTCTGGTTGCCGATGATCTCGTCGCCCTTCTTGATCGCGCCGATACGGCGGATGTCCAGGCGCACGGAGGCGTAGAACTTCAGCGCGTTGCCGCCGGTGGTGGTTTCCGGGCTCTGGCCCGGCATCATCACGCCGATCTTCATGCGCAGCTGGTTGATGAAGACCACCAGGGTGTTGGAGCGCTTGATGTTGCCGGTCAGCTTGCGCAGGGCCTGGCTCATCAGGCGGGCCTGCAGGCCCGGCAGCTGGTCGCCCATCTCGCCCTCGATTTCCGCCTTCGGCGTCAGCGCGGCGACCGAGTCGATGACGACGATGTCGATGGAGCCCGAGCGCACCAGCATGTCGGCGATTTCCAGCGCCTGCTCGCCGGTATCCGGCTGCGAGACCAGCAGGTCGTCGACGTTGACGCCCAGCTTGGCGGCGTAGATGGGATCCAGCGCATGCTCGGCGTCGATGAAGGCCGCGGTGCCGCCCTGCTTCTGGCACTCGGCGATGGCCTGCAGGGTCAGGGTGGTCTTGCCCGAGGATTCCGGTCCGTAGATTTCCACCACGCGGCCCTTGGGCAGGCCACCGATGCCGAGGGCGATGTCCAGCATCAGCGAGCCGGTCGGGATGACTTCCACCGGTTCGATCACGCGGTCGCCCATCCGCATCACCGAGCCCTTGCCGAACTGGCGCTCGATCTGGGTCAGGGCCACGGAAAGGGCGCGCTTCTTGTTCTCGTCCATCATCAGTTCCTCGGAAGTATCAATCGTTGAATGCAAGGCTAGCGGGGGTGGATCGCACGGGCTGCGACAGCCCCGGAAAATCTGAAATTAAGGAAATCGCCGTGGTCCGGCCATCGGGGAATCCGGCGCCCGGGCGTCGGACAAACCCGCACGGTTCCGTCGGCCCTTCACCGGTTGGGCCTCACCAGGCCGCAATACAGGCCTTCGATGGCGAAATCCTGATCCGGCTGCACTTCGATGGGCGAATAGTCGGGATTGCGCGGCAGCAGGCGAATCCGGTCCTTGCCGACCTTGAGCAGCTTGACCGTGATCTCGTCGTCGATGCGGGCGACGACGATTTGCCCCGAACGCGCGTCACGGGTGCGGTGCACGCCGATCAGGTCACCGTCGAAGATGCCCTCGTCGCGCATGGAATCGCCCTTGACCCGCAGCAGGTAGTCCGGAGCCGGGGCGAAGAACGCCCGGTCCAGCAGCACGTAGTCATGATGGCCGGCATCGGCGCCAATCGGCGCGCCCGCCGCGACCTGGCCCAACACCGGAATCCGCAGCCCGTCGTCGTTGGCGGAGGGAAACGCCAGCTCCGGCTGCGGCTGCACCGGCGCCTTCAGCAGGCGGATTCCGCGCGCCCGGCCCGGCAGCCGCTCGATGGCGCCGGCCTGCTCCAGGGCTTCCAGGTGGTACTGCGCCGCCCGCACGCCCTTGAACCCGAAGGCCCGGGCAATCTCGGTCTGGGAGGGCGGCATGCCCTCGGCCTCGATGCGCTCGGCAATCAGGGCGAGGATGGCTTGCTGGGTATCGGTCAGGTCCATGGTTAGTAGTATTACTACTAACAAACGCACTTGGCAAGCCTGTGCCCCATTCCCTTTCGGCACGCCGGGGCCCCGCCAGCCTGCTGGCCGCGGAGTCGGCCTACTTCCGCCCGCTGCGCCAGATCGACAGCACGATCCAGACGCCGGTCATCGCCGCGAACACGAAGCCCAGCACGCCCATCGCCATCAGCCAGCGGTTGGAGATGCCTCCGCCGACGCTGTTCATCACGATGGACGAGCCGATGATCAGGGCGGCGGTGACCACGCCGATGGTCAGCCGGTTGGCGGCGCTGTTGAGCTGGTCGCCGAAGGCTTTCAGCGAGGTGATGTCCAGTTGCCCGCGCAGGCGTCCGCGGCGGGCCGCCTGCAGCAGGCGGCGCAGGTCCCGCGGCATGTCGCCGACCAGGTCCAGGGCGCCGGACAGGCTGCGGCGTCCCCGCCGGGCGACCGCGCGCGGTGAATAGCGATCCAGGATCGCCCGCTCCAGGTAGGGGCGCGCCTCGCTGGCCATGTCGAATTCCGGATCCAGTTGCCGGCCCAAGCCTTCCAGGGTCAGGAACGCCTTGATCATCAGCGCCAGATCCGGCGGCAGGCTCAGGCCGTGCCGGCGCAGCAGCGCAGCCACGTCGGTGAGCATCGCGCCCATCCGCAGTTGTTTCAGCGGCACGCCGCGATAGCGATCGGTGAACACGCCGACGTCGGCCTGCAGGCGGGTTTCGTCGACCGACGCGTCGCCCTCGGTCCAGTCGAGCAGGATGTCGGTGACGGCCTCCGGGTCCTCGCCGACCAGCCCGTTGAGCAAGCGCGCGACCTGGAATCGCCGCTGTTCGGAGACGCCGCCGACCATGCCGAAGTCGATCAGGCCGATGCGACCGTCGCGAAGATAGAACACGTTGCCGGGGTGCGGATCGGCATGGAACAAGCCATCCACCAGCACCATCTTGAGCACGATCGCCGCGCCCGTGCTCGCCAGCGCGTGGCGATCCAGTCCCGCCGCGTCGACGGCCGCCAGATCGCAGCCGGGAATGCCGTCCACCCAGTCCTGCACGCTCAGGCGCTCGCTGGTCCATTGCCAGTGCACCGACGGAATCAGCACTTCGGGATGGTCGCGGAAATTGAACGCGATGCGCTCGGCGTTGCGGCATTCGCTCGCGAAATCCAGTTCCGCGCGCAGCGACGCGGCGAATTGCTGGGCGATGCCCACCGGGTGATAGCGGCGCAGGTCGGGAACCTGCGCCTGGATGATTTCGGCCAACCGCGCCAGCAGGCGCAGATCCGCTTCGACCACTTCGCGGATGCCCGGCCGGCGCACCTTCAGCACCACCGCCGTGCCGTCATCGAGCCAGGCGCGGTGCGCCTGCGCCAGCGACGCGGCCGCGAGTGGTTCCGGATCCAGTCGGGCGAAGATGTTCTCCGGCGCGTCGCCCAGATCTTCGATCAATTGCGGGCGGATGGCGTCATACGGCAACGCCGGCACCGCGTTCTGCAACCGGCTCAGCTCGGCGATCCATTCCGGCGGCAGCAGGTCGATGCGGGTGGCCAGCACCTGTCCAAGCTTGACGAAGGTCGGGCCCAGCGCTTCCAGCGCGCGGCGCAGGCGCTCGGGCGGCTCCATCCGCAGGGTTTCCTCCGCATGCTGCCAGTGCAGCAGCCGGCCGGCCCGTTCCAGCGCGCCGGCCAGGCCGACGCGCCGCACCATGTCGCCGAAACCGTTGCGGATCAGGACCGACGCGATTTCCTGCAGCCGCCCCAGATCGCGTACCGCCCCCAAGGTCTCCCACATGTCAGCGTCGCCCGTCCCTGCCCGTCTGCATCGTCACAGCCGTTCCAGCCCGCGCAGCGCGGAGGCCACGGTCTGCCGGCGCACGGCGTCGCGATCGCCGTCGAACTGGAACACTTCGGCGCGCGCGTAGCCGCCGCGCCGCTTCCAGCCAATCCAGACCGTGCCGACCGGCTTGCCCTCGCTGCCGCCGCCGGGGCCGGCGATGCCGGTCACCGCCACGGCGACGCTGGCGCCGGAATTGACCAGTGCGCCGGACACCATCTCGATGACGGTCTCGCGACTGACCGCGCCATGGGTTTCCAGCGTCTGCGGGCGTACGCCCAGCAGCGCCTGCTTGGCTTCGTAGCTGTACGCCACCATGCCGCTGTCGAACCAGTCCGAGGAGCCGGCGATGTCGGTCACCGTCTTGGCGATCCAGCCGCCGGTGCAGCTTTCCGCGGTCACCAGGTGATCGTGCTCGGCGCGCAGGCGGGCGCCAATCAGTTCGGCCTGCTCGCGCAGTTCGGCGTCGGAAGGAATCGCGGCCACGGTCGACATCGGCGAAGCTCGGGGGAAGAAGTCCCCGTTTTAGCCGAATTCGATGTTCCTGTCTGCCCGCCATCGGCATGCACCCGCCCGGAACGGGACGGGTGCATGCGCCATGCCGGCGGAATCGCCCGGGGTCAGTACGTCACGCGCAGGGTCACGCCGTAGGTGCGCGGCGCGCCCAGGAACGCGTTGAACGAATTGGTCGGATCGCCCGGCGTCGGCGAGAAGTTCTGCAGCGGGGCGTCGAAGCCGACCTGCTGGTAGGTCTCGTCGGTCAGGTTCTGTCCCCACAGCTCCACCATCCAGCGCTTGTTCTTCGCGCCGAAGCCGATACGGGCGTTGACCAGCGTGTAGCCCTCCTGGATCTTCTCGATGTCCATGTCCGAACCGGTGTTGTGTTCGGAGATGTACTTGGCGCCGACATTGAAGCGCCCGATCAGGCTGCTGCCGAAGTCCCACTGGTAGGTCAGCGACGCCGAACCCGACCACAGCGGCGCGAAGCTGATGTGGTTGCCCGGCAGCTTGTACAGGGTGCCGCCGGGAGCGACGAATTCCGAGGTGGGCCTGTCGTTGCCGTAGCGGGTGTCGGCATAGGTGAGGCCGGCCTGCAGCATCAGGCCATCCAGTCCGGTCTGCCACAGCACTTCGGCGTCGATGCCCTTGGAGGTGACCTTGGGAATCGAGCGCACCACATAGCTGGTGCCGAGGAAACTGTTGAGCTGGAAGTCGGTGAACTCCTGGTAGAACAGGGTGCCGTTGAGCAGCAGGTTGCCGTCCAGCCAGGTGGATTTGGCGCCGAGCTCATAGCTGTCGACGAATTCGCCGGGGAACGAGGTGTCCCTGACCGGCAGGATGCCGGCGGTGCCGCTGGACAGGCCCGTGTTCGACTGCACGCGATCCAGGTTGAACCCGCCGCCCTTGTAGCCGCGCGCGCCGGACAGGTAGGTCATCAGGTGGTCGTTCCAGCGGTAGGCGAACTTGAGCGTGCCGGACCACTCGCTTTCGGACCGGTCCTGCTTCGTGTGGCGTCCGTTGTGGGCGATGTTGGCCCAGGGCAGGCACATGTAGCCGATCGTGGTTGGCGCGAGCTGTTGGGCGACCGCCTGCGGAATCCCGCGCGCCATCAACGCGCCCACCACCTGTGCCGGGGCCATCAGCGCGGTCGCGCAGCCCAGGCTGCCGTTTGGATTGGTGTAGACCGAATCCAGTTCCTTCTTCTCGTGGGTATAGCGCAGGCCGAGCGTGATCGCCAACTGGTCGGTGGCATGCCAGGTGTTGTTGGTGAACAAGGCCGCGGTCCTGGCGTTCTGGTTGTAGGTGTCGTGCGCGCCCTCGCTTTCCCCCGGGAACACGCTGCCGAACGCCCGACCGGTGGCCTGCGAGGCGAACAGGAACGGATTGGCGGTGTTGACGGTGATGCCCAGCGGAGCGAGCTGGCGGGCGAACAGGCTCAACAGCGCGGTCGACAGATACGCTTCGTAGTGCCTGCCAATCATGTACTGGTCGTGGCGCTCCAGGTCCTCATCCGAATAGAAGAAACCCACCATCCAGTCCAGCTTGTCGGTGCTGCCGGTCAGCCGGAGTTCCTGGCTGAAGGTCTTGAACTTGGTCGAGGAGTCATCGAAGTTGTTGCGCCGGTACAGCAGGTCCGCGCCGCTGAAGTCGAAGTCCAGCGCGTTGACCGACTGCCAGTCGCGCGCGGCGGTGATCGAGGTGAGTGTGGCGCCGTTGAACCAGGGCGTGTTCCAGTCGATCTGGGTGGAGAAGCCCTTGTCCAGCACGCTCTGCTCGGTGCCGCGATTGCTGTAGGCCAGGCGCCGTTCGGGATCGGCGACCGGAATGACCGCGCGCCCCACCCCGCCCGCGAGCGCATCCAGGATGTTGGCGGTCAGGCCGCGCACGGTGGTCACGCCGACGCAGCAGTTCTCGTCACGGCGGGTGTAGTCGGCGATGAAGGTGAAGTCGAGATCGTCGTTCGGTTCCCACAGCAATTGCGCGCGCAGGGTGCGGAAGTCGCGGTCGCTGTCCTCGCGTTGCGTGCGCGGTCCGGTGCCGGTGTTCACGTCGGTCACACCATCGCGGGTGCGCTTGGCGGCATAGATGCGGAAGGCGGCATGGTCGCTGATGGCGTCGTTGTAGGCGCCCGAAATGCCGAACTCGCCGTAGTTGCCGAAGGTCAGCTCACCTTCCGCGCTCTGGGTGTAGCTGGGACGGCGGGTGATGACGTTGATCACGCCGGCGGAGGTGTTCTTGCCGAACACGGTGCCCTGCGGTCCTTTCAGGACCTCGATGCGTTCCAGTTCGCCCAGATCGCCGAAACCCACGCCGGTGCGCGGCCGGTAGACGCCGTCGATCACCACGCCCACCGCCGACTCCAGGCCGGCGTTGTCGCCGTTGGTGCCGACGCCGCGGATGCGCGCGGTGGTCTGCGACTCGTTGGTGGTCGAACTGACATGCAGGCCCGGCACCAGCAACTGCACGTCCTTGATGTCGGACACCCCGGCGTCCTGCAGCAGTTGCTCCGGCAACGCGGTCAGCATGATCGGCACATCCTGCATCGCTTCCTCGCGCTTCTGCGCGGTGACCGTCATGGTCGCGAGCGTGGTCGCCTCCTCGTCGGGTTTGGTCTGGGCTGGCGTGGCTTCCTGCGCTTGCAGATTGGCGGACAGTGCGGCGAAAACGGCGAGCGCGAGTGCGCGGTGCTGCGGTTTGGCGACCATGTGTTCCCCTCCCCCGGGTCATGTCGGATGTAATCAATCGACTGCGATATTCGGACCTGCCTTGCGACTGCTGATATTCATTTGCGCGCATTGCGCGCCCCCTGTGCGAGGGAAGCTAGCACCCCTGGCCGCAACGAAGCATTTTGCAGCGCACCCATACGCAGACCGCGCACTTTGCACGGGAAAATAAGCACGCTCGTGCGGAAAATCGGTTACTCGCGCGATGGCGCGAACCGGGGGCCCGACGTCTTCCTTCCAGCCCTTTGAGCGAGGGTGGCCACGCCTTGGCGATGCGATCAGGAACGACCGCATGGCGCATGCATGCCGACGGCGCGCGTGGCAATCCGCCGACCGCGGGTGCCAGCCATCGCCGGCGGCGGCGGCGCGCCCGCTCCTCGGTCCACCAGCGATCCCCTAAACTTGCAGCCTTTCCCCGCCCGGCTGCATGGCCTTTCCGCCGATGTCGGACGGGCGCCCGGCGCGCCGGATGTTTTCCAGAAGGTCACATGAAGCAGGACAAGTCGCAGGAACACACGCCCCTGATGAAGCAATTCTTCGCCGCCAAGGCGGAGTATCCGGATCTGCTGCTGTTCTTCCGGATGGGGGATTTCTACGAACTGTTCTACGACGACGCCCGCAAGGCCGCGCGGCTGCTGGACATCACCCTGACCCAGCGCGGCAACTCGGCCGGCGCGCCCATCCCGATGGCCGGCGTGCCGCACCACGCCTACGAGAGCTACCTGGCCCGGCTGGTCGCGCTGGGTGAATCGGTGGCGATCTGCGAACAGATCGGAGACCCCGCCCTGGCCAAGGGACTGGTCGAACGCAAGGTCGTGCGGGTGGTCACGCCGGGCACGGTCACCGACGAGGCCCTGCTCAACGAGCGCCGCGACACCCTGCTGATGGCGATCGCCCGTGGTCGCGCGGGTTACGGCCTGGCCTGGGCGGATCTGGCCGGCGGCCGCTTCGTGGTCAACGAGGTCGACGGCGAGGACGGGCTGGAAGCCGAGCTTTCGCGGCTGGAACCGGCGGAAATCCTGCTCGCCGACGAGGACGGCTGGCCGGAATTCCTGCGTAGCCGCCACGGCCTGCGCCGGCGGGCGCCCTGGCTGTTCGATCCGGAGAACGGGCGGCGGCAACTGCTGCAGTTCTTCCAGGTGCGCGATCTCAACGGCTTCGGCATCGAACGCATGCCGCTGGCGACCGGCGCGGCCGCCGCCCTGCTCGGCTATGTCGAGGAAACCCAGAAGCAGCGGCTGACCCACCTGGGCGCGATCAGCACCGAATCGGCCGGCGACGCGATCGCGATGAACGCCGCCACCCGCCGGCACCTGGAGTTGGACACCCGTATCGACGGCGACACCGCCAACACCCTGCTCGGCGTGCTCGACAGCACCATCACCCCGATGGGTGGCCGCTTGTTGCGCCGCTGGCTGCATCGCCCGCTGCGCGATCACCACACGCTGGGCGAGCGCCACCAGGCGGTCGAAAGCCTGATCGAAAGCGGGCTGGACACCGGCCTGCGCGAACGCTTCCGCGCCCTCGGCGACATGGAGCGCATCCTGACCCGCGTGGCCCTGCGCTCGGCGCGTCCGCGCGATCTGTCCACCCTGCGCGACGCGCTGGCGCTGTTGCCGGACATCCGCCAGGCGCTGGCCGGCGCGACGGTCTCGTCCACCACGCTCGCGGGTTCGCCACGCCTGGCCGAACTCGCGGCCGAACTGGGCGAGCATGCCGACGTCGCCGCGCTGCTGGCCCGCGCGATCGCACCGCATCCGGCGCTCAAGCTGGTCGACGGTGGCGTCATCGCCGACGGCTTCGACGCCGATCTGGATGAACTGCGCCGGCTGAGCACCCACGCCGATCAGTTCCTGGTCGATCTGGAGGCCCGCGAACGGGAGCGCAGCGGCATCGCCACCCTCAAGGTCGGCTACAACCGCGTGCACGGTTACTACATCGAGATCAGCAAGGGACAGGCTGAACGCGCGCCGGTCCACTACACCCGCCGGCAGACCCTGACCAACGCCGAACGCTACATCACCGAGGAGCTGAAAAGCTTCGAGGACAAGGTGCTGTCGGCCCGCGAACGTTCGCTGGCGCGCGAGAGGGGCCTGTACGAGGGCCTGCTCGACTCGCTCAACCAGAACCTGGAACCGCTCAGGCGCTGCGCCGCGGCGCTGAGCGAACTGGACGTGCTGGCCGGCTTCGCCGAACGCGCGCAGGCGCTGGACTGGTCCCGCCCCACCCTCACCGCCGCCCCCGGCCTGCGCATCGAACGCGGGCGCCACCCGGTGGTGGAAGCGGTGCGCGCCGAACCGTTCGAGCCCAACGATCTGCACCTGGACGAAGCGCGCCGGATGCTGATCATCACCGGCCCCAACATGGGCGGCAAATCGACCTACATGCGCCAGAACGCGCTGATCGTGCTGCTCGCCCATATCGGCAGCTTCGTGCCGGCAACGCGCGCGGACATCGGTCCGATCGATCGCATCCTCACCCGCATCGGCGCCGGCGATGATCTGGCGCGCGGGCAGTCGACCTTCATGGTCGAGATGGCCGAGACCAGCTACATCCTCCACCACGCCACCGCGCAATCGCTGGTGTTGATGGACGAAATCGGCCGCGGCACCTCCACCTACGATGGCCTTGCCCTGGCCGACGCGGTCGCCCGCCACCTGGCCAGCCAGAACCGCTGCTACACCCTCTTCGCCACCCACTATTTCGAACTCACCGCGCTGGCGGACGGTTCCGCCGAAGGCGGCGAGAGCGGCATCGCCAACGTCCACCTGGATGCGGTCGAACACCACGACCGCGAACGCGGCGATACCCTGGTGTTCATGCATGCGGTGAAGGACGGTCCGGCCGATCGCAGCTTCGGCCTGCAGGTCGCCGCGCTCGCCGGCCTGCCGCGATCCACCGTCGCCCAGGCGCGCCGGCGGTTGGCCGAACTGGAAGCGCGCGGCCGGGAAAGCCATGCCTCGGCGATGGCCCCGCAGGCGCTCGACGCCCCGCAGCAGATCGGCCTGTTCGCGCCCGTTCCCTCCGCCGCGATGGAAGCGCTGGCGGCGCTGGAACCCGATGAACTGACTCCCAAGCAGGCCCTGGAAGCACTGTATCGGCTCAAGCATCTGCTCTGATCCGACGACCTGCCGCGACACTTCGCGTCGCAACGGGCATCCTTCGCTCGACAACATGCGCGTAACGCTCCCCGGGTATCGTGACGCGGTCCGGGTCGCTGCCTTGCGCACCGCACCATTGAGCGGTGCTATCGGATTGTTCGCCAAAAACGATTTTGCTTAATCGCAAAGCCTGCCTAGTCTGGCCGCGTCCCTTTCATCGCCAACGAGATCGTCAGCCATGAACACGTTCCCGACCCTTCCGCGTCCGTCACGTCAGCAAACACCGCGACGACGATAGCGCCCGCTCCAGCACACATCCGCATCCGCGCCCGGCGCCCGCACGTGCAGTGCGGATGTCGCCCTTGATCCCTTTCCTCCCCAGGCCATCCGGTTTCCATCGAAACCGCGCGCCGTTTTCCCATTCCACTTTCCCAGGACCACAGCCCAGGAGCACGACCATGAATCTCGAAACCGCCAAATGTCCCTTCAATCATTCTGTCGGCGGCGGCACCACCAATCGCGACTGGTGGCCGAAGCAACTGCGCGTGGATCTGCTGCACCAGCATTCGTCCAAGTCCGATCCGATGGACAAGGACTTCAACTACGCCGAGGCGTTCAAAAGCCTGGATTACGAAGCACTGAAAAAGGATCTGGCCGATCTGATGACCGACTCGCAGCCGTGGTGGCCGGCGGATTTCGGCCACTATGGCCCCTTGTTCATCCGCATGGCCTGGCACAGCGCCGGCACCTACCGCATCGGCGACGGACGCGGCGGCGGCGGACGCGGGCAGCAGCGCTATGCGCCGCTCAACAGCTGGCCGGACAACGTCAGCCTGGACAAGGCGCGCCGGCTGCTGTGGCCGATCAAGCAGAAGTACGGCAACCGGATTTCCTGGGCGGATCTGATGATCCTCACCGGCAACGTCGCGCTGGAGACGATGGGCTTCAAGACCTTCGGTTTCGCCGGTGGCCGCGAGGACGTGTGGGAACCGGATCTGGACGTGTACTGGGGTTCGGAAACCGCGTGGCTGGGTGGCGACAAGCGCTACTCCGGCGAGCGCGACCTGGAGAACCCGCTGGCCGCCGTGCAGATGGGCCTGATCTACGTGAATCCGGAAGGCCCCAACGGCAATCCGGATCCGGTCGCCGCCGCGCGCGACATCCGCGAAACCTTCGCCCGCATGGCGATGGACGACGAGGAAACCGTCGCCCTGATCGCCGGCGGCCACACCTTCGGCAAGACCCACGGCGCGGGCGAAGCTTCGCATGTCGGCGCGGATCCGGAAGCCGACGACATCGTCGCCCAGGGCCTGGGCTGGCGCAGCACCCACGGTACCGGCATCGCCGGTGATGCGATCACCAGCGGGCTGGAAGTCACCTGGACGACGAAGCCGACGCAATGGAGCCAGGATTTCTTCAAGCACCTGTTCGGTTTCGAATGGGAACTGACCAAGAGCCCGGCTGGCGCGCACCAGTGGAAACCGAAGAACAACGCCGGCGCCGACACCGTGCCCGACGCCCATGACGGCACCAAGCGGCGCGCACCGAACATGCTGACCACCGATCTGTCGCTGCGCTTCGATCCGGCGTACGAGAAGATCTCGCGGCGCTTCATGGAGCATCCGGATCAGTTCGCCGATGCGTTCGCCCGCGCCTGGTTCAAGCTGACCCATCGCGACATGGGGCCGCGCGCGCGCTATCTCGGCCCGGAAGTGCCGAGCGAGGAACTGATCTGGCAGGACCCCGTGCCCGCCGTGGATCACCCGCTGATCGATGAAGCGGACATCGCCGCGCTAAAGAAGAAGATCCTTGAATCCGGCCTGTCGACGGGCGAGCTGGTGTCGACCGCATGGGCCTCGGCCTCCACTTTTCGCGGTTCCGACAAGCGCGGCGGCGCCAACGGCGCACGCATCCGGCTGGCGCCCCAGAAGGACTGGGAGGTCAACGAGCCCGCGCAACTGGCGAAGGTGATCAAGGTGCTGGAAGGCATCCAGGCGGGCTTCAACGGCGCGCAATCCGGCGGCAAGAAGGTCTCGCTCGCGGATCTGATCGTGCTGGGCGGCGCGGCGGCGGTCGAGGACGCCGCGAAGAAGGCCGGTCATCCCGTCGCGGTGCCGTTCTCGCCGGGGCGCACCGATGCCTCGCAGGAACAGACCGACGTGGCCTCGTTCGCGGTGTTGGAACCGGCTGCCGATGGCTTCCGCAACTACCTCAAGGGCAAGTACAGCGTGCCGGCCGAAAGCCTGCTGATCGACAAGGCGCAGCTGCTGACCCTGACCGCGCCGGAGATGACCGTGCTGGTCGGCGGCCTGCGCGTGCTCGGTGGCAACGTCGGGCAGACGAAGCACGGCGTGTTCACCGACCGCCCGGGCGTGCTGGGCAACGATTTCTTCGTCAACCTGCTCGACATGCGTACCGAGTGGAAGGCCACCTCCGACAACGAGGCGGTGTTCGAGGCACTCGATCGCAAGACCGGCGAGCGCAAGTGGACCGGCACCCGCGTGGATCTCATCTTCGGTTCGCATTCCCAGCTGCGCGCGCTGGCCGAGGTGTATGCCAGCGCGGACGCGAAGGAGAAGTTCGTGCGCGATTTCGTCGCCGCCTGGGCCAAGGTGATGGAACTGGATCGCTTCGACCTGCGCAACGCCCGCAAGGCGGCCTAGAAGACGCCGCCTTGGCGCNGGGACGGACGGGGCGCTTCCATCAGCAGGCGCCAGCTGCTGGCGCAACGTGCCTTCTCCCCGGGTTAACCACCAACGTCACGGTTTGGCGCTAGCATCGGCGGTTCCAACCCGCGTCCAGGAGGACGGCCGTCATGAGCAACCAGTCTCTCGCGCAAGAACTCTTCGCCCAGCTCCAGGGCGCGCCGTTGCAGCAGGTCTCCCAGCAACTGGGCATCGGCCAGGCCGAGGCGTCCGGCGCGGTCGGCGCGGCGCTGCCGCTGCTGATGGGCGCGCTGGGCCGCAACGCGGAGCAGCCGCAGGGCGCCGAGGCGCTGTTCGGCGCGCTCCAGCGCAACCACAGCGGCCTGGATATCGGCAGCGTGCTGGGTTCGGTCCTGGGCGGAGCCTCCACCCCGGAAGCCAACGGCGCCGGCATTCTCGGCCACATCTTCGGCGGCAACCAGCCGCGCGCCGAAGCCGGCCTGGGCCAGGCCACGGGCCTGGACAGCAACCGCGCCGGCCAGCTCCTCAAGATCCTCGCCCCGATCGTGCTGGCCTTCCTCGCCCAGCGCATGAGCCAGGGCGGCCAGGGCTCGCCCGGCGCGCTCAGCCAGGTGCTCGGCCAGGAGCAGCAACAGATCCGCCAGCAGGGTGGACTGGGCGGCGGTCTGCTCGGCGCCGTGCTGGATCAGGACGGCGACGGCCAGTTGGGCCTGGGCGACCTGCTGAAGGTCGGCAGCGGATTCCTCGGCGGCGGCCGCTGACCGTTGGAGCCGAGCTTGCTCGGCTGCTTTTTCCTCGAAGCCCCAGCGGAGCAAGCTCCGCTCTACATCCGCGTAG
>NZ_JBQENC010000002.1:287286-330194 GCF_052044485.1 Pseudoxanthomonas sp. 22568 | reverse complement strand
TTGCTCGGCTGCTTTTTCCTCGAAGCCCCAGCGGAGCAAGCTCCGCTCTACATCCGCGTAGAGCCGAGCTTGCTCGGCTGCTTTTTCTCGATGCCCCAGCGGAGCAAGCTCCGCTCTACATCCGCGTAGAGCCGAGCTTGCTCGGCTGCTTTTCCTCGAAGGCCCAGCGGAGCAAGCTCCGCTCTACATCCGCGTAGAGCCGAGCTTGCTCGGCTGCTTTTTCCTCGAAGCCCCAGCGGAGCAAGCTCCGCTCTACATCCGCGTAGAGCCGAGCTCGCTCGGCTGCTTTTTCCTCGATACCCCAGCGGAGCAAGCTCCGCTCTACATCCACGTAGAGCCGAGCTTGCTCGGCTGCTTTTTCCTCGAAGGCCAAGCGGAGCAAGCTCCGCTCTACGCGGTTACATCGCGTCGATATCGCCGAGGGCACGGATCAGGCGGCGGGCGCGCTTGTCGGGTTTGGACAACGGCGCCTGATAACCCGTGCGTTCGGCGCGTCGCGTGGCGGCGGCGGCCTCGCGGCGCTGCCGCGATTCATCGCTTTCTCGGTACAGCGCCTGCGCCACGGGTGCGGGGCCACGCTGCTCGCTCAATCCCTCGACGCGGATGCCGTAGGTGTCCTCGCCGCGCACGACCTTGAGTTCATCGCCTACGCGCACGATGCGCGATGGCTTGGCGCGCTGCCCCGCGACGTCCACCTTTCCGGTTTCCACCGCCTGCTTGGCGAGGCTGCGGGTCTTGTAGAAGCGCGCGGCCCACAACCAGATGTCGAGGCGGACGCCGGGTGCGGCGACGGGTGAATCGGAACTCATCGGATCAGGGTTTGCGTGGCAGCGGTTGGCTCAAGGGAACGGTGACGCTGTGCTGGTCGGCCTGCTGGCAGGCCTTGGAAACATGATAATCGCGCACAGCCTGCCGCTGCTCCGGCGTGGCCTTGTCCGGCAATGGCTGCCGGGCGGCGGCGCGCAGCTCGTCGGCGCACCAGGGGAACGGCAGATCCGACTGCGTATCCAGGCTCATCGCATCGCCGCCGGCGCAGCCGGCCAATGCGCACGACAGTACAACCGCACTCCATCGCCCGCGGTGAAAAACCATCATCGTCACGCTCCGCCGTGCCACGAATGGAAGACAGTCTGCATCGATGCCGATGCGGACGCCAGAAACGCAAACGGCCACCCGAAGGTGGCCGTTCAGCGATGGCGCCTGCGAGTGGATTACTCGGCAGCGGCGGCCAGGCGCGCCTTCTTGGCGGCGGCGTTGGCGGCCAGGTCTTCCTTGATGCGGGCGGCCTTGCCTTCCAGATCGCGCAGGTAGTACAGCTTGCCCGAACGGACCTTGCCGCGGCGCTTCACTTCGACCGAGTCGATGGAGGCGCTGTGGGTCTGGAACACGCGCTCGACGCCATAGCCGTGCGAAATCTTGCGCACGGTGAAAGCGGAGTTCAGGCCGGCGTTCTTCTTGGCGATGACCACGCCTTCGTACGCCTGCACGCGCTCGCGGTTGCCTTCCTTCACCTTCACGTTCACGACGACGGTGTCGCCGGGACCGAAAGCGGGCAGCTCACGCTGGATCTGGGCGGCTTCGAATTCCGCGATGATGGACTTGTTGAGACTGCTCATGGTGGCACCGTTCTGTATGCGTGGGTGTGTCGTTCGACAGCAATGACTGATGCAGTCGCCGGATTGCGCTGCACGATATTGTTATGGGGTTCCGGGCCGGTCAGGCGCTGGAAGCCCGCCATCTTACTGATTTTTCTTGGGCCTGGCTAGCTTTCGTCCTGCCCGTCCCGGGCGGCCCGGAACGCCGCCAGCAGGGCCCGGTCGGCCTTGGACAAGCCGGGCTCGTCCAGCAGGTCCGGCCGCCGCAGCCAGGTCCGGCCCAGCGATTGCTGGCGGCGCCAGCGGGCGATGGCGGCGTGGTTGCCGGAACGCAGCACGTCCGGCACGTCGCCCAGTTCGGGGTGCTGGGCCGGATGGGTGTAATGCGGGCAATCCAGCAGGCCGTCGTTCTCGAAGCTGTCCTGAACGGCCGATTCAGCATCGCCAAGCGCTCCGTCCTGCAACCGGGCCACGGCGTCCACCACCACGGCCGCGGCCAGCTCGCCGCCGGACAGCACGTAGTCGCCGATGGAGATTTCCTCGTCCACCTCGGCGTCCAGCAGGCGCTCGTCCACGCCTTCATAGCGGCCGCACAGCAGGATCAGGCGCGGCCTCGTCGCCAGTTCGCGGACCTTGCGCTGGGTGAGCGGCCGGCCCTGCGGGCTCAGGTAAATCACCGGCGCCGGCGCCGGATCCGCCGCGCGCGCCGCGGCCAGGCAGGCACGCAGGGGCTCGATCATCATCACCATGCCTGGGCCGCCGCCGAACGGACGGTCGTCCACCCGCCGGTAGCCGCCCTCGGCGTAGTCGCGCGGATTCCAGCCCTGCAGGGTCAGCAATCCGCGTTCCTGTGCGCGCCCGACCACGCCCACCGCCGCAGCCTGGGCGATGAACTCGGGAAACAGGGTCAGGACGTCGATGCGCATGGAAAGCCCGGAGGGGAAACACGTGAATCGGGAAAGGAGTATTGCCCAGCCCCGATGCCGGCTCCAGCGTTCAGAACTCGGGATCCCAGTCGACCGTGATGCGCTGGGCATCGAAGTCGACGGATTGGACGACGTCGGGTTCGATGAAGGGAATCAGCCGCTCCCGCTCGCCCCGCACCACCAGCACGTCGTTGGCGCCGGTGGAGAACAGGTGCGAAACGGTGCCGAAGTCCACGCCGTCGATCGTCACCACGCGCAGGCCTTCCAGGTCCACCCAATAGAACTCGCCGGGTTGCGGTGGCGGCAGCGCGTCGCGCGGGACCAGGATTTCGATGCCCCGGAGGGCGTCGGCGGCATCGCGATCGGCGATGTCCGGGACGTTCGCGATCAGGTGCTTGCCGGAAGCCTTGCCACGCACGCCCGACAGCTCGCGCTCGGCGCCGGAGCCCTCGCGGAGGATCCAGGGCTGGTAGCGGAAAATGGCATCGCGCGGTTCGGTCCAGGATTCCAGCTTGACCTGTCCGCGAACGCCAAAAGCGCCCGCGAAACGGCCCAGCAGGATGGTCTTGCCGGGACGCGGCGGGCGCTCGTTATCCATGCGTCAGCATGGCCGCGCCGGGGCGCGGCCCGAGGGATCAGGCCGAAGCCTTGGTGGCTTCCTTGTACAGGTTGCGGACCTTTTCGGTCAGCTGCGCGCCGTGGCCCACCCAGTGGTCCACACGGGCGACGTCCAGCTCGATGCGCTTCTCGTTGCCGGCGGCGACCGGGTTGTAGTAACCCACGCGCTCGATGTTGCGGCCGTCACGGGCGCTGCGCGAGTCGGTGACGATGATGTGGTAGAAGGGGCGCTTCTTGGCGCCGCCACGGGTAAGGCGGATCTTGACCATTGCTCTATTTCCAGTGTTGCCCAGTCGCCAGGATGGCGAGGTAAGCCCGCTATTCTAAGCCATTGAACGGCGGAAGGAAACCGCCCCTCAGGCCGGGTTTTCCCAGGGCATACTGCCCAGCGCCGCGCCGAGCCGGTCCATCAGGCCCGCGTCCGGGGCGTATTCGACCCCGTCGATGCCCAGGAGGGGCTGGATGCCGCTGGCATTGGCGGCGAAAGCGGCGCGGAAGCCGCCGGCCTCGGCCAGCGCCACCGGGCGGGTTTCCTGGGCAATCCCCTGCCCGGCCAGGCCGGCCTGCAACAGTTGCTCGCAGGTTCCCCGCAAGGCGGGGGCCAGCGGCCAGATTACGGCCTGGCCATCCCAGAACCCGATGTTCCAGATCGAGCCCTCGCTGACGTGTCCGTCCGGGGTGACGAACAGCGCGTCGTCGAATCCGTCCAGCAGTGCCTGCCGCCGGTAGTGGAACAGCGGGAAAGTGCCGACATGCTTCAGGTGCGGCTGCGACCGCTCGAATGGATACGACTTCACCCGCAACGGCGGCTTGTCGGCCGGAGCGGCCGGCCCGAGCGTGATCAGCACGTCCGGCTCCACCGGCCGCAACGGCTGGCGGTAGTCGAATCCGCGCGCGAACACGGTGAAGCGCAGCGAGGCGTCGGCCGGGCCGGCCCGCAGTGCGGCAACCAGTTCGGCGACGATGCGCCCGCGGGGCAACTCTGTGCCGAACAGTTCACGGGTGGCGCGCTGCAATCGCGCGACGTGGAAATCCAGTCCCTGCACCGCCCGATCGCGCACCTGCATCGCGGTGAAATGGCCGTAATTGACCACCGCCAGCGCGCGCAGCGCGTCGGCGTCGGCGGGCTGTCCGTTGAGCAGGGCGATGGACATGGTGGTTTCCCGATTCAAATGCTTTGGTAGGAGCGACGTAAGTCGCGACCGGAAATCCGACGGTCGCGACTTACGTCGCTCCTACATGCAGGCACCAGGATCAGCGGAACGGCAGGCCGCCGCGCGCACCCATCATGCCCTTCATGCCGCGCATCAGGCCCTTCATGCCGCCACCGGCCATCTTGCTCATCATCTTTTCCATCTGCTGGTACTGCTTCATCAGCTTGTTGACGTCGGCCGGCGTGGTGCCGGAACCGCGCGCGATGCGGGCGCGGCGCGAGCCGTTGAGCAGCGCCGGGTTGCGGCGCTCCTTCTTGGTCATCGAGCCGATGATGGCGATCATCCGCGGCACTTCCTTGCCCTGGCTGACCTGCTGCTTCACGTGGTCGGGGATCTGGCCCATGCCCGGCAGCTTGTCGAGCAGGCCGCTGATGCCGCCCATGTTCTGCATCTGCTCCAGCTGATCACGCATGTCGTTGAGGTCGAACTTCTTGCCCTTGGCGACCTTGGCGGCGAGCTTCTCGGCCTTCTCGCGATCGACGTTCTGCTCGACCTGCTCGACCAGCGACAGCACGTCGCCCATGTCGAGGATGCGGTTGGCCACGCGTTCGGGGTGGAACACGTCCAGGCCGTCGGGCTTCTCGCCCACGCCGATGAACTTGATCGGCTTGCCGGTGATGTAGCGCACCGACAGCGCGGCACCACCACGCGCGTCACCGTCGGTCTTGGTCAGCACCACGCCGGTCAGCGGCAGCGCCTCGCTGAAGGCCTTGGCGGTGTTGGCGGCGTCCTGGCCGGTCATCGCGTCGACCACGAACAGCGTTTCCACCGGCTTGACCGCCGCGTGCAGCGCCTTGATCTCGGTCATCATCGCTTCGTCGATCGCCAGGCGGCCGGCGGTGTCGACCAGCAGCACGTCGACGAACGACTTGCGCGCATCGTCGATGGCGGCACGCACGATGGCTTCCGGCTTCTGCGAGGCCTCGGACGGGAAGAACAGCACGTCCACCTGCTCGGCCAGGGTCTTGAGCTGCTCGATCGCGGCCGGACGGTACACGTCGGCGCTGACCACCATCACCTTCTTCTTGCGGCGTTCCTTCAGGTGCTTGGCGAGCTTGCCCACGGTGGTGGTCTTGCCCGCGCCCTGCAGGCCGGCCATCAGGATGACCGCCGGCGCCGGCACGTTGAGGTTCAGATCGGCGGCCTGGGCGCCCATCACCGTGGTCAACTCGTCGCGGACGATCTTGATCAGCGCCTGGCCCGGGGTCAGCGACTTGAGCACTTCCTGGCCGACCGCGCGCACCTTGATGCGCTCGATCAGCGCCTGCACCACCGGCAACGCCACGTCGGCCTCCAGCAGGGCGATGCGGACCTCGCGGGTGGCCTCGCGGATGTTCTCCTCGCTCAGGCGGCCGCGGCCACGCAGCCGCTCGATGGTGCCGGAAAGACGCTGGGTGAGGGACTCGAACATGGGAAGCGGGAACCTGGGAAAAACGGAGGCGGATTATAGCCCGGCGGGGCGGAAGGTCCCGGCGCGCGGCTTTCCCGCGGCCTCGCGCTGTTCCCGGTTCCGGCCCTATGCGACACTTCGCCGATGACAATCGTTCTCATCGCCATCCTCGGCTACCTGACCGCCACCGCCCTGCTGGTCCGCGCGGCCGCGCAATCGGCGCTGGACGTGCGGCGGGGCTGGCTGTGGCCGGCGCTGATCGCGGTGGTCCTGCATGGCGGCTACCACCTGCTGGTGGCCTGGCGCACGGCCGGCGGACCGGACATGCATTTCTACTCGGCGCTGTCGCTGGTCAGCCTGGGCATGGCCGCGCTGACCGCGCTGGCCGGCGCGCGCGGCCGGATGGCCACGCTGGGCGTGGTCGCCTTCCCACTGGCGGCGGTGCTGCTGCTGGCCTACCACGAGTTCGGGCACGCGCCTTCTCCCGGCCTGGACTGGCGCCTGCAACTGCATGCCTGGCTGGCCCTGCTGGCCTATGCCACGCTGGCGGTCGCGGCGCTGCTGGCGATCATGCTGCTGGTGCAGGAGCGCGCGCTGCGGCGGCGCCAGTTCCATGCCTGGCTGCGCGCCCTGCCGCCGCTGACCGAACTGGAGGATCTGCTGTTCCGGACGATCGCGGTCGGTTTCGCCCTGCTCACCGCCACCCTGCTGACCGGCGTGCTGTTCGTGGAGAACCTGCTGGCCCAGCACCTGGTCCACAAGACCGTGCTGAGCGTGCTGTCGTGGCTGGCCTTCGGCGCGCTGCTGGTCGGCCGCTGGCGCTACGGCTGGCGCGGCAGCAAGGCCGCCGGCTGGACCCTGTTCGCGATGGCCCTGCTGCTGCTGGCGTTCTTCGGCAGCAAGTACGTGCTGGAACAGGTGCTGCACCGCGCCTGAGCCTGCGAAGGCGGCACGGCCGCCAGTTTCATCCCTGCCGCGACCGGGTTCGTCGCCCGGCACCGGCTTCCATCGGATCCGCCCGCTTTCCCGCATCCGCCCTCGCTATGGTCGCGTCTTCCGCCGTCAAGGAATGAACGCGCATGGCCGCATCGAACGCTGTTGCCCGCCCTCCCCGCCGCTGGCGTTGGTTGAAGCGGTTGTGCCTGGCCCTCTTCGCGCTGGTGTTCGCGGCGGCGGCCTGGGATGTCACCACTTACGATGCGCGTCCCTGGCTGGCCGACTACCAGCGGCTCAAGCACGACATGGCGCAGGGCTATGCGAACCTGGACTGGATCGCCACGCACCGGCAACTTGATCTGGCCGCGCTGGATCGCGACACCACCGCTGCATTGAATCGCGCGCATTCGCGCGTGCGTGCCTTTCTGGCGCTGCGCGGCTTCGTCAAGCGTTTCGGTGACCCACACCTTCGGCTGGAACCGGCGCAGCGCCCGGCGACACAGCCGTTGGCCTCCACAACCGACAGCGCGATCGAACCCGTCGATCCCGCGGCCGGCGCCGACTGCGAAGCCGCCGGCTACGAAGAAGACGAACACGCCTTCATCCTGCCATTCGCCAAGCTGCCGGATTGGCGCGCGCTGCCGGGCAAGCACTTCCCCGCAGGCCGTTTCGGCGACATCGGCGTGCTGCGCATCGCCCAGTTCGGCGAGCAGCGTTATCTGGCCGCGTGCCGGCAGGTGTTCCGGGCGGGCGTCGGCCAACGCGCCCTGCAACTGAAGGTGCGCGCGTACCTGCAATTGGAACTGGCCCGCACGCTGGCCGCCCTGCATGCAGGCGGCGCCCGCCGGTTGCTGGTCGACGTGACCGGCAACGGCGGTGGCAGCGAATGGGTCTCCGAGGTCATCGCCCTGCTCGCTCCCGGCGAGCTGGAGCGCGCCGCACCGCGGATGAGCGCGCCGACCTGTGATCGCGGCCGCGTCTGGTACGGCGAAACCGGCTGTCCGGTACTCGCGCCGGACGGCGAACGTGAACGCATCTCCGGGCGCGGCGCCTGGCCCGGCCGTATCTTCATCCTTACCGATCACGGCACCGCTTCGGCGTCGGAGGATCTGGTCGCCTGGCTGCAGCAGAACCAGGCCGCCACCATCCTCGGCGAACGCACGCTCGGCGCAGGCTGCGGTTATGTCGATGGCGGCGGTCGCACCGCCCTGAGCGTCGCGCCCTTCGATGTGGTCATGCCCAACTGCGCGCGTTTTCTCGCCGACGGCACCAACGAAATCGAAGGCATCGCGCCCGACGTGGCGATCGCGCTGCACGACGAGGACGGCATGCAGCGCCTGGTCACCGCGCTCGCGCAACCCGCCTTGCGTGCGGCGCCGGTTACTCCGCCGCCGCCTCCAGCGCCTGCGACAGCCGTTCCACCGCGATCACCTCCAGCCCCTTGAACGTGCCCGACTTGGGCGCGTTGCCCTTGGGCACGATGGCGCGCCTGAAACCGTGGGTGGCCGCCTCGCGCAGGCGTTCCTCGCCGTTGGGCACCGGACGGATCTCGCCGGACAGCCCGACCTCGCCGAACGCCACCGTCTTCTCCGCCAGCGGCCGATCCCGCAGCGACGACAGCACCGCCAGCAGCACCGGCAGATCCGCCGCGGTTTCCTGCACGCGGATGCCACCGACCACATTGACGAACACGTCCTGATCGCCGACCACGATGCCGCCATGGCGATGCAGCACCGCCAGCAGCATCGCCAAGCGGTTCTGCTCCAGGCCGACCGCGACGCGGCGCGGATTCGACAGCGGCGAGGCATCCACCAGCGCCTGCACTTCCACCATCAGCGGGCGGGTGCCTTCGCGGGTCACCAGCACGCAGCTGCCGGGCTGCTGCGCGCTGCCGCCGGACAGGAAGATCGCCGAAGGATTGGACACTTCCTTCAGGCCCTTCTCGCCCATCGCGAAAACGCCCAATTCGTTGACCGCGCCGAAGCGGTTCTTGAACGCGCGCAGCAGGCGGAAACGGCTGCCGCTCTCGCCCTCGAAATACAGCACCGCGTCGACCATGTGTTCCAGCACGCGCGGGCCGGCGATGCCGCCTTCCTTGGTGACGTGACCGACCAGGAACACGGCGGTGCCGGTTTCCTTCGCATAGCGCACCAGCCGCGCCGCGCTCTCGCGCACCTGACTGACCGAACCGGGCGCGGCGGTCAGCGATTCGGTCCACAGCGTCTGCACCGAGTCGGCCACGATCAGTCGCGGTCGCGCCGCGGACGCATGCTGGAGGATGTTCTCGATCCCGGTTTCGGCCAACGCTTGAAGGTTGTCCAGCGGCAGGTCCAGGCGCACCGCGCGCCCGGCCACCTGCGCCAGCGATTCCTCGCCGGTCACATACAGCGCCGGGAAACTGGCCGACATCTTCGCCAGCGCCTGCAACAGCAGGGTCGACTTGCCGATGCCGGGATCGCCGCCGACCAGCACCACCGCCCCCTCGACCAATCCGCCGCCGAGCACGCGATCGAACTCGCCGATACCGGTGCTGACTCGCGCTTCCTCGCTGTGGCGGACATCCTTGAGCGCGGTGATCGTCGGCGCGTCGGCCTTGCCCGCCCAGCCGCTGCGGCGGGTCGCCGGTGGACCGGCGGCCGCTTCCAGCGCGATCTGGGTCAGCGTGTTCCAGGCATTGCACTCGCCGCACTGCCCCTGCCACTTGCTGAATTCCGCGCCGCACTCGTTGCAGACATACGCGGTCCTGGCCTTGCCCATCGTCTCGCCTTGCCGAACTGAAGGCGCTCAGGATACCGGAGCGGGATCGCAGGGATGGAGACGCGGTTGGCGCCGGAAGCATCCCGCGGAAATCCCCCGTCGGCCGCTGCGCGGCCGCCCGCCCCCTTTTTCAAAGGGGGCTAAAGCAGCTCTTCGGGCCCCAAAGCATTCGAAATCCTCAAGCAAGTCGCTTTTGCCTCCCCCGTGACCAGCCATTCGGCTGTTGAAAGCGAAAAAGGGGACCGAGGGGGATTTGCTTCCACCACCCGCCACAATGCGCAACCCGGGTCAACGCCATCCCGGCAGGCTGTCCCCGCGCCCCGAGGAACCCGGACCGAATGAAACGCCCCGCCACCCGCCGCAGCTACGCCGCCCGGATCGAGAAAGTGGTCACCCACCTGGTCGCCCACCTCGACCAGCCACTGACCCTCGAACACCTGGCGGAGATCGGCCACTTCTCGCCCTATCACTTCCACCGCATCTACCGTGGCGCGATGGGCGAGACCGTGGCCGACACCCTGCGGCGCATGCGCCTGCACCGCGCCGCCGTGGAACTGCGGCACGGCACCCGCTCGCTGTCGGCCATCGCCGGCCGCTGCGGCTACGGCAGCGCTGCCGCCTTCAACCGGGCGTTCGCGCAGGCATACGGAGTTCCTCCGGGCGCATTCCGCCAGCGCGGCATGGAAGCGACGCTTCCGCCGCGCCCCGACCTGTCAGAACCCGAGGATTTCCCCATGTACGACGTCAGCATCCAGACCTTCCCCGCTCTCACCGTCGCCGCCCTGCCCCATCGCGGCAACTACCAGGACATCGGCGAGAGCTTCGAGAAACTCGCCGCCTGGGCGGCCGGCCAGGGCGTGCCGCCGCAGGCGCGATCGTTCGGCCTCTACTACGACGATCCCGAAAGCGTGCCCGCCGACGCGCTGCGCTCGGACGCCTGCGTGGAAATCGCCGCGACCGCCGACGTGCAGGCACCGTTGCGCCCGCTGACCCTCGCCGGTGGCCGCTACGCGGTGCTGGTGCATGTGGGGCCTTACGCGGAGCTGGATCGCCCCTACCGCTGGCTGTTCAGCGAATGGCTGCCGGCCAGCGGCGAGGAAGCCGCCGACGCGCCGGTGATGGAGGAATACCTCAACGATCCGCGCAGCGCGCCGCCCAGCGAGTGGCGCACGGCGATCTGCCTGCCGCTGCGCTGAGCGAAGTTGAACGGCGCGGCGGCGACACCGCCACCGCGCCCTGGCGCCTCAGCGCGCCTTGTAAAGCTCCGCCAACCGATCCGGCTTGCCGGCGATGCGCTCCAGGTGCGGATACTGCAGGCCGTCGAAGTACGGGATGCGCACGGTCTCGATGCGATCGAAGCGCTTGACCACCAGTTCGATCGGCGTCTTGCCGCCCTTGGCCGCGGTCACCGCGTCCTTCAGCGCTTCGGCGCTGTACTCGCGCCCGTTGACGCCCAGCAGGGTCATGCCCGGCGCCAGCCCGGCGTTGAACGCCGGACCATCCCAGCGCACGTCGCCGAGCACGCCGGTGCTGTTGGCGGACAGGCCCAGCGAATAGGTCAGGTTGGCGTCCTTGCGCTCGCTTTCCATCGCCTTGAATGCATCGCTGGGCTTGTCGGTGTAGACCAGCTTCCAGCCCGCCGCTTCCAGTCCACCAATCAGCGGCCCGTGCCCGTCCACGCGCGAACGCAGGAATGTGGCCCAGTCGAACGGCGCGATGCCGTTGAGGGTGGCGACGATGTCGTCGAAGGTGTACGGATTCACCTCCCACACGCCGTTGTCCATGCCGAAGAACGCCTTGGCGAAGTCGTCGATGGACCGCTTGTTGCCACTCAGATCGCGCAGCTTGCCGTCCACTTCCAGCCAGATCATCTGTCCGCCGGAGTAGTAGTCCTCGCTCATCTGGTAATTGCGGAACGGCAGCGAGCGGCGCGAGGCGATGGTCGGATCGTTGGTGGTGTCCTGGATGTTGCGCCAGGCCAGGCCGGGACGGCCGCGGTCGTACACGCCGGCCACCAGTGCCAGCGAATCGCGCGCCTGCTCCTGGCTCCACAGGCCCGAGCGCGCGGCCAGCACGTGGCCCCAGAACTGGGTCTGGCCTTCGTACAGCCACAGCAGGCTGTCGCCCATCGGCACGTTGAAGCTGGGCGTGGCCAGATCCGCGCCACGCCGGTACTTGCCGTTCCAGGAATGGTTGAACTCGTGCGGTAGCAGATCCCGGCCCTGCCAGGTCTTGTCCCAGTCGGTGAAGTAGCCGCGATCGCCGCTGTTCTCGCTGGAGCGGTGGTGCTCCAGGCCGATGCCGCCCAGCTTGTCGGTCAGCGCGAGCAGGAATTCGTAGTGATCGAAATGGCGCGCGCCGTAGAGCTTGCTGGCCTGGGTGACCAGCGCCTGGTGCGCCTTGATGTGCTCGGGCTTGGCTTCCAGATCCTTGGCCTCATCGGCGAACACGTTCAGGTGCACCGGCTGCTTGGCGCCCGGATCCAGATCGATGCGCTTGTAGTGCTTGCCGGCGAACATCGGCGAGTCGACCAGATCGTCAAAGCGGATCGGCTTGAAGCAGACCGTGTCGCCGTTGCGGGTGTCGGTGGTCAGCGCGGTGGCGTACGACCAGCCCGGCGGCAGCTTCACGCAGGCCTGCGCCTGCACGTTGCGGCTGTAGTAGCCCGCCGGATACAGCGAGGTGGAATCCCATTGCAGGTTGAGCATGTCCGGGGTCATCACCACCCGCCCCTGCGATCCGCCCTGCGAGGACAGGAACTGGAACTCGGCGGTCACTTCGCTCACGCCCGCCGGCACCTCCACGTGGAACGCATACACGTTGAACTGATCGCGCACCCACGGCAGCCGCTGGCCGTTGGCGGTGATCACCAGGCCCGCCATCTTCTCGATGGGACCGGCCGGCGAATGCTTGCCTGGCAGCCACTGCGGATACAGCAGGGTCAGCCGGCCCGCCTGTGCCGGAATGGTCTCGCGCACGCGAAAAATGCGGCGGTTGAGATCGGTGGCATCCACCTCGATGCGCAATTGCCCATTGAACGGCACATCCTTCGGCGCGGGCACTTCGTCCGCCCGCGCGGCGGACGGCGCGAGTCCGGCCAGGGGCATCAACAGGGACAACGAGACGGCAAGGGCAAGCGGCTTCATCAAGGATTCCACGAAACGGTAACCGCTCGATGCTAAGGGCTGGGTCCGGACGGGTCCGTAGGCCATTGGTCATGGTCGCCGCGACGGACTACCCTGTTGTCGACAACCGTCCCGACAGGAGTTCCCATGGCAGAGTGGATCTGCACCGCCTGCAACACCAGCAACGAAGGGGTCTTCGACATCTGCTGGCAATGCGGCACCGGCCGCGATGGCACGCCGCCCGACCCGGCCTTCGACCGCAGCCAGGAAACCGTCCATGAGTCCTTCCGGACGTTGCAATGCCTGCGCTGCCAGTCGCCCATGCGGCTCATCGGCACCCGGCGCTTCCACGAAGGCTCGCGCATGGCGCCCTTCCTGCTCGGCGAACTGCTGGTCAATCGTGAAAGCTTCGACCTCTACGCCTGCACCCAGTGCGGCAAGGTCGAATTCTTCCTGTCCTAGGGCGAACCTCGACAGTACCCGCTGACGAAAGAAAACCGGCCGCGGTCCCATGCCCGCGACCGGCCTTCCCTTTTTCAAAACACCCTCAACAGCGGAATGCTGGATTCATCAAGCAACAGCCGTACGCCACAGGCAGGCCGCCGCACTCCCGGAGTACAGGCAGCCCCCTTTTTAAAAGGGGGCGGGCGCCTGCGAAGCAGGCGACGGGGGATTTGCGCGATCAACCGCCCCAGCTCAATGCCGATCCGCGGGCAAATAAACCAACTCGCCAAGAACCCCGTCCACCTCGTCGGCCATCCGCTCGAACTGCGACATCAACACCTCATCCGGAATCTTGAGCAGGGCCGCGGCCTCGCGAAACTGATCGGACCCGGACAACTGCCGGAACGTATCGCGCATCTGCACGAGCTGCGCGTGGGCTTCCTCGCTGATGATGTACGCACTGTGGGAATGGGACATGTCGCCTCCTGTTCTGTGGATCGCTTGCCGGCGCAACACGCGCCGGGATGTCGGGAGGTCGAAAAACCGCACACACAGAACGGCGGACCTGTTCCCCGCAAGCGGGTCTTGTATTCGGTCCACTCCCGACGCGGAAACGCATCGGCCCAAGCCCGCAGGCGAGGAAGTCCACCGGCGAACCCGCCCTGGACCCAGGCTGTGTGTGAGGAGTTTCGACACTCCTTGGTCAGCGATTCTTGTCGGGACCAGGCGCAAGCTCAACTAACATTGGCGGTTTAGAGGTGGAAGGACAAAGCCCGCAAACCCGGATGTCCGTGGCCCCGAGAAAGCGTGTCATTCGACATCGACGCAAACAAAAGACCCACCTTCACAGGCGGGCCTTCGGACGTCACTTGTCCCGCAGGGACATCCACTGCATTCGCCGGAGCACCCGGCCCAGATCATCGGACATGCCGGCAAAACAATCGGCCATCGCCTGCAATTTGATCGGCAGCCTCATGTGTTCGTCCTGCGGATTGCGCGGACTGCTGAGGTCCGACATCAGCCGAAGCTGATCCCTCAGTTGCACCAGCCGGAGCTGGTGCTCTTCACTCACCCAGTAACCCATGCTTGTATCGGACTTGCCGCTCATTGCATTGCTTCCTTGAAAAAGCCGCCGGATTTCGGTGGCAGCTTGCCGCTGTCTATCGGAGTTTCGACGCTCCAAGCCCGAAGTCTGCTCATGCCGGCAAAACCATTCAACCGGGTTTCCGGCCTGGATTGCGACTCAACAACGAATGCAAATGCATGCGGACAGAAGCCGCACATCCCCTGTTTCCCGGTGAGCCATACGCGGTTTGCCCGGCCCGGAAAAACAAAAACCCCGCCGAAGCGGGGCTTTTGCCTGGACTGGTGCCGGAAATAGGAATCGAACCTACGACCTACGCATTACGAATGCGCCGCTCTACCAACTGAGCTATTCCGGCGGAACCGCAAATTCTAGGGGGCGGTCTGAATCCGGTCAATTGACCCTGCACAAGTGCTTGATGCCAAAGGGTTCCTGTATCGAAGAGCCTGTTCCTGTGTGGTCCTGGTACGCGCCCAGCTTGGCCGTGCCGACGTCGCCAGGCCCGTCCGTGTGAGCGGACCACGGCCGACATTCGGTTCGACGCGCTCACGACGCACGAAAACTACGAGGATGCCTAGGGCATCCCCGCGACAAACACCCTCAGACAGTGCGACTCAAAGCCCACAAGGCGATGGCAACACCGGGTTCTGTTCCTTCACGTTGTCGATGTGCGCCACTTTCTTGCCGCGCAGGCCGGCAACCTGGGCTTCCACGTCGGCGGTGGACAGGGCGACGCCTTCCTGGAAGAACACCCAGTCGATGTCTTCCTGGTACTCGCGCATTTCCGGGGAGTCGACCGGTCCCAGCGAGCCGTCCGCGCCCTTGGGCATGAACCACAGGTTGAAGTTGATCGACATGAAGTCTTCCGGGTACACGGCGCTGCTGTGCTCGGAGAACAGTTGGCCGTCGACGTAGTAGGTGACCTTGTTGTCGGCGACGGTCAGCACCAGCGTGCGCCAGCCGGCGTAGCTGCCTTCCTTGCGGGAGAACTCGTTCACCTTGGTCCAGGGTTCGAGCTGGAAGGTTTCCCAGGTGGTGGTCCACATCGCCGGCTTGGTGTTTTCGCCCCAGCCGCCGTTGGGCAGGTATTCGAAGTCGGTTTCGCTGTAGTCCTTGTCCATCGGCGCCTTCAGCGGGCTGATGGCATAGAAGGTCTGGATGACTTCATCGCCGTCCGGACCGTAGCTCGGTTCGTCGCGGAAGAAGATACGCGCGGCGTAGGTGCCTTCGCGGTATTTGCGGGAATGGCAGAACTGGGTCTGGCGGGTTTTCTCGGGAGTGCCGTTGGTGATCGAGCTCATGCGGATCGCGCCGCCTTCGGTCTCCGGAATGTCCGCATGGAACGTCAGGCCATCGCCCGACCAGGTCGCGCCCTTGATACCGGGATGGCCGGTTTCGGTGCGGACTTTCCAGCCGTTCTTCTGGAAGGCGGCGAAATCCGGATAGCTGAAATCATCGAAGAAAACCGGTGCCGTCGTGGGCGTTGTGGCAGTCGCGTCGGCCTTGGCTTCCGCAGGTGCGTTTGCCTGTTCCGTGGCCGTTTCGGTTTTTGAATCGCAGCCGACAACGGCGAGCGATGCAGCGAGCAGGCTTACGACAAGAATACGATTCCGCGCCATGTTCCCTTCCCTTCTCTTGATGATTCGTGATGGTTGAAGGGGGCGAATCTGGCGCATTGCGGACAACGTTGTCAAATGACCCGTGCGGTCTTGTATGCGGCGTTGGAAATAATGCTTTCTTGTGGAATTACACCTGACACGATCCAAAATTCCGCTCGGGATCCATCGCGTTCAGATAAACTTCGCAGTCCGGATTCGCTTGTTTCTCGAATTGTCCATTCGATGGAAACGGAATGACTCATCTTGTCGCCAATGAGCGCATTCACCTGACTTCCGAGACAAGCGACAGGCCAAGGCAGGAACCGTGCGGGACGCTCTACCGATGGCAGACGTTGTTGATGCTGGTTCCAGACGAAGGGAGCCTGGGCAGACATACATCGACTGTGAGTGATGGGAAGGGTTTGCTGAAAGCGCCCCCATCCCAGCCTTCCCCCGCAAGCGGGGGAAGGGGCAAAAGCTCGCGGCAGTACGTGCACGCCCCCTCCCCCGCTTGCGGGGGAGGGTTGGGGTGGGGGCAAGCGGAACAATCGGCTGGCGGGTAGGATCCCTCCCTGGCATACGGAAACATGCCCGTGACGAACAATCCCTATGCCCCACCTCAATCCACCGAGCAGTCTCGCCGGGAGACGAACTGGCGCAGCACGCTGCTGGCGCCTTTCGTGTCTTCGATGATCCTGGTGCCTACCGGCTTGGCACTGATAGGTGCGCTGAGACGGATACCCGACCTGTTCACCCGTCCGGATTTTCTGCTGCCCCTGATCGCGGGCTCCGCCGTTGCGGCGACCGTACTGCGTTGCTACCGCAGCGCCAATGGCCTGATTCGCGCCTTCCTGGCGCCGCCCATCGGCTTCGCCGCGTACTTCATAATCCTGGTCATCCTGCGCCTGGCATCCACCTGAAAAAAGGACACCGATACATGAGCACGCAAACCACACTCATGCGCAGACTCGGCCTGGGCCGCATGTCGACCGGCGAGTATCAGGCCAACCTCAACGGATTGAACATGTTCTTCGGCGCGGTGCTCGGGCTGGTGCTGACCGGCACGGAAAAGCTGGATGCGTGGCAATTCGGCGTCATGCTGTTCTGCCTGGCCGGGAACGTCATCACGATCCTGTTCATTTCGTCGAGCCGGAACCGGGTGAGCTACGCGATCTTCGCGCTCGTCAACGCGCTGCTTTTCCCGTACGTGATGGGTTTTCTCCTGCGGGCCCCCGATCTGGTTCCGGACAAGGTCCAGCCGACCCTGCTGGTCTGGACGGTGATGGCCATCGTCGTGGAATTCTGGGCGCGGCAGAAGGAACCGGAAGCGGTCGCGCAGGAAAACTGAGCGGCGCGCTCAGCTGACCAGTTGCAGCCGCAATTCCTTCGGCAGGGCGAAGACCATGTTTCCCGGCTTGAGCCGTCGATGCCCCCTCCTTCCTCGGTTCTTAAGAAGCGGCGACCGTATGCCCTAGGTGGCCTGTTTTCTCCCAGGCCATCCCATCACGTGAGATCATCGAACGGGTATTTTGAACGTGCTCTTGAACCCTGGAATATGAGAATATCTGAGGTGCCGAGGAAGAAGAATACGGTCCAACCGTCAAGGCTTCCGTACAAATGGGGAGAGGCATGAAGAGCGATACGGAAGTAGTGCCGCAAGTTAGGTTTTTCGCTTGTCGGCACATTGCATTGCTGGTTGCATTGCTGATTCCGTCCGGCACGCTATTGGCCCAATCCGCGTCCCCGGTGATTACAACCATCGCCGGAGGCGGAAGTCCAAGCGGCAACGGGGATGGAGGGCCTGCCACCCGAGCCAGCCTTGACGCTCCCGTGGGAATCGCAGTAGACGACTCGGGCAACGTTTTCATAGCCGAGCGCTATACGTTTACTGTTCGCCGCATCAATACTATCGGCATCATTACCAGAGTGGCCGGTAATGGACAGCAGGCGTTCAATGGCGACGGCATTGCGGCGGTTTCCGCAGGAATGGATGTACGAGGAATCGCTGCCGATTCAGCTGGAAATCTCTATATTGCAGATGGCTCCAACCGCCGCGTCCGCAAGGTAAATTCCAGTGGCGTTGTTTCAACTATTGCCCGGGAAGGCTTGAGTTTTCCAATCCGAGTGGCAGTCAGCAGCACAGGAACCGTCTGCGTTCTCGATACAAACCGTGTTTGGATTGTAGAGGCAAACGGGGCCTTGAAACTCCTGGCGGGTACAGGAGAGTATGGTTCTGCGGGTGATGGTGGACCGGCTGTTTCCGCCCAGCTCTTCAGTCCTTCCTCCATAAGCTTCGACCGTGCCGGAAATCTATACATCGTTGATGGCAACGAGAGAGTCCGTCGCGTTGATACAAAAGGCATTATCACCACGATCGCCGGTGGTGGCCCATTTCGTATCGACCCGGTGGCTCGGAACTACAAATGGTCTTTCCCCCAGGCGGCAGTCGCGGACACCCGAGGTAATGTCTATGTGGCGGGTTTGAACAATGTTGTCCGCGTGGTGAACGCCGCGGGCATCGCCGACGATGCGGCCGGCCGGCTGATTGACGGGGGAGGTATCGTCGCCGGTGGAAGATTTGGTTTTGCGGGAGATGGCGGACCTGCTGTAGATGCACTCCTCTATGAGCCGGAAGGGATCGCAATAGACAAACAGGAAAATCTTTACATTGCGGACACGCGCAATAATCGCATTCGCAAGGTGACTCGGGTTCCTACGCCGAGGAGCCCGGCGGGCATTTCCGCATTCGCGCCATATCAGATGTATGGCGTCGGCAGCTATGTCAGACACGTTGCGGTTGCAGATGTGACAGGAGATGGGCGCGATGACGCGCTCCTGACGACCTCCACCTGGGCGCCAGGCCGCGTTGAGCCGGACAAGGACATGCGGGTCTGGCTGTTCATCCAGCGCCCCGATGGTACCTTGGCTCCGCCCAAAGGCTATCCATTCCCGGGAGATCTAACGGAAGGCAAAACCGGCGGAGGCCTGGATACGGGTGATCTCAATCGTGATGGCTTCAAGGATGTTGTAGTAGGTAATCTTTCTGGTATCACTGTCTTTCTCGGCACCCCATCTGGCCTATCGCAGGGAGTCAGCTACAAATCGCAGTTTGGTGCAGAACCCAGCCTCAGCGTCACGTTGATGGATGTCGACCAGGATCGGAATCTGGATGTCATTACCCTGAGTGCGGGCAGCAATGTCGGGCTTGTCGCGTACTACGGCAATGGCCTTGGCGGGATCTCACGTCAGGTTTTCCAGACACGCCCCGACGGCGTTAGCTGGGCGCGGCTTCGTGCCAAGGATATGAATTCGGATGGTTATCCGGATCTCGTCAGTGGTTGGACCGGACGACTTGAAGATAGATATCGTGGCGGTTTTGAGATAGCCCTGCACAATCGCATGTCAGGTTTTGGTGCAGTCAATCGTACCCTGGCGGCCCAACCGATTTCGTGGGGTCCTCAGTACGCCGTGGGCGACTTCGATTCTGATGGCAAAAAGGACGTCATCACTTCTTACGAGGCGAATACGCCAGACGCTGCCTATGCCCAATTCCGTCAAGAAGTGAATGGTGCTTTCAGTGAAGTAGGCTCTTGGTCCGCATACGACGTGCCTTCTGACTTACTCGGCGCCGATATGAATGGCGATGGACGGGACGATCTTGTTGTTCTCCATGGGGGTTGGAGTTCGATCGGCTATTTCCAACAGACTTCTGCTGGCCGTTTGGATGTTGAGGTCAAGTACTACACTGTGCAGACAGGTAATCCCAATTGGCCTGCGCTTGCGATAGGTGATTTGAACAGCGATGGCTGCAAAGACATCGCCATGGCTGATCGAAATTACGGCCTGGTGGTGCTTGCTGGTCAAAAATGTACGCGCCGGGTGAATGGGTCTCAGCCGGTTGTACCAGGCATCGCTGCTTCTTCGGCAGCAGAGACCAGCCCCATGGCCGCTCGCACAGCCCGTGGAGTTTTCCGCTACGCCGCTGCGATGACTCCCGCTACCAGCCTCTCCAACGGCATTCAAAGCGTCCGCACGTTTGTCCTTCAGCGGAAACCATACCAGCGCTCCCTTTTGTTGATCGGCGGACTGTTTCTTTTGGTAGCCGCGATCGGAGGCCGGGCTTGGATAAGGACGAGACGCTAACACGGGCCATGGGCTTGCTTTCCAACAGGACCCAACAGGCCATTTCGCTCAGTTGACCAGCTGCAGCCGCAGTTCCTTCGGCAGGGCGAAGACCATGTTTTCCGGTTCGCCGTCGAGTTCGCCAATGCTGGCGGCACCCAGATCGCGCAGGCGCTGGATGACGCCATCGATGAGGATGTCCGGCGCGGAGGCGCCGGCGGTCACGCCGATGCGCTGCTTGCCCTGCACCCAGGCCGGGTTGATCTCGTGGGCGCCGTCGATCAGGTAGGACTCCACGCCATCGCGCTCGGCCAGCTCGCGCAGGCGGTTGGAGTTGGAGCTGTTCGGCGAGCCGACCACCAGCACCAGATCGCATTGCTTGGCCAGATCGCGCACCGCATCCTGGCGATTCTGGGTGGCGTAGCAGATGTCGTCGTTCTTCGGGCCCTGGATGGCCGGGAAGCGCGCCTGCAGGGCCTGGATGATGCCGATGGTGTCGTCCACCGACAGCGTGGTCTGGGTGGTGTAGAACAGGTTGCCTGGCTGGCCGACTTCCAGTTGCGCCACATCGTCGATGTCTTCGACCAGGTAGATGCGACCGGTGCTGCCCTCGCGGCTCCACTGGCCCATCGTGCCTTCCACCTCGGGGTGGCCGGCATGGCCGATCAGCACCACGTCGCGGCCGGCGCGGCAATGGCGGGCCACTTCCAGGTGGACCTTGGTCACCAGCGGGCAGGTCGCATCGAACACCTTCAAGCCGCGGCGGTCGGCTTCGGCGCGGACCGCCTGCGAGACGCCATGCGCGCTGAAGATGACGGTGGCGTTGTCCGGCACTTCGTCCAGTTCCTCCACGAACACCGCGCCGCGGTTGCGCAGGTCGTCGACGACGAAGCGGTTGTGCACGACTTCGTGGCGCACGTAGATCGGCGCACCGAGGGTTTCGATGGCGCGCTTGACGATTTCAATGGCGCGGTCGACGCCGGCGCAGAAGCCGCGGGGGTTGGCGAGCAGGACATCCATGCCGGCGATTTTACCGGAGCCGGCGGCGGGAACGGTGAATCGGTGCTTCCGGCCCGGAATTCCCTTCACCCGGCCCTGGCTCAAGCCTTGGCGGGCTTGTTGCGCTTGCCGTCGAACAGGCCGAACAGGGCGATGCCGACGGCGCCGGCGACGATCGCCGAATCGGCCAGGTTGAACGCCGGCCAGTAATGGTCGCGCCAGTACCACTGGATGAAGTCGATGACGTGGCCGTGGATGAGGCGATCCACCACGTTGCCCAGCGCGCCGCCGATGACCAGCGAGTACGGCAGCGCCTGGCGCCAGTCGCCGCGCGGGGTGCGGCCCAGCCAGAAGGTCAGCAGGCCGCAGATGCCGATCGCCAGCGCTGTGAAGAACCAGATCTGCCAGCCGCCGGCGCCGCTGAGGAAGCTGAACGCCGCGCCGGTGTTGTAGGTGCGGAACCAGTTCCAGAAGCCTTCGATGACCGGCACGGCGGTGTACTCGGGCAGCGAGGCCAGCACCCAGGCCTTGGTCCACTGGTCCAGGCCGATGACGACGGCCGAGAGCAGCAGCCAGATCAGGGCGTTGGGTTTGACGGCGGTTTGGCTCATGGGTGGGTTCGCGGCTTCTGAAGGATGTGTTCTGGAGAAGTGAGTATGCCGGGTAAAGCGGCACGGTTACGGCGCTTGATGCCCTTCCGCCAGGTGTTTGGAAGGAGGAACGAAGGCGTCGAGCCAGGCCGATCGGGGTGGCATTCTGGGAAGGGCTGGCTGGAGGGGGGCTGACTTGCGGGCTTGGGTGGGCCGTTCCGGGGTTTCGGGTGGGTACTTCGGAACCGCCGCGCTGCCCCCATCCGGCGCTGCGCGCCCCTTCCCCCGCTGGGCGGGGGAAGGGGTTTTGTTAGAACCAGCGGCGGTCTTCGCCGGGGCCGTCGACATTGCTGGCGCAGCGGCCGCACAGTTCCGGGTGGGCCGGGTTGGCGCCGATGTCGGCGCGGTGGTGCCAGCAGCGTACGCACTTGGTCTTGTCGGTCGGCTGGGCGAGCACGAACACCTCGTCCGCCTCCACCGCGCCGACGCTGACGTCGCCGCTGATGAGGAAAAAGCGCAGTTCCTCGGCCAGCGGCTGCCACTTGGCGGCCAGCGCGGCGTTCACCGACACCGCGATCTCCGCTTCCAGCGCCGCGCCGATCTGGCCGTTGGCGCGCATCGGTTCCAGCACCTTGGCGACCTGTTCGCGCAGGGCCAGCAACTGATCGAAATCGGCGGCCGTCAGGGTGGCGTCCGCCGGCAGCGGCGCCAGCCCGTCGTACCAGGTGGCGAACAGCACGTTGCCGGTGCGCTCGCCGGGCAGGTAGCCCCACATCTCGTCGGCGGTGAAGCTGAGCACCGGCGCGATCCAGCGCACGAACGCCTCGGCGATGCGGTACATCGCGCTCTGCGCCGAACGACGGCCGCGCGAGTCCTCGCGCATCGTGTACAGGCGGTCCTTGGTGACGTCCAGGTACAGCGAGCCCAGATCCACGCTGCAGAAATTCAGCAGCGCCTGCACGATCTCGGCGAAGTCGTAGCGATCGTAGGCGGCCTTGATCTTCTCCTGCACTTCCCAGGCACGGTGCACGATCCAGCGGTCCAGCGCGACCATGTCCTCCAGCGGACGCAGGTCGCGCGCCGGATCGAAGCCGTGCAGGTTGCCCAGCAGGAAGCGCGCTGTGTTGCGCAGGCGGCGGTAGGCGTCGGCGTTGCGCTTGAGGATTTCCTGCGACAGCGACATCTCGTTGCTGTAGTCGGCCGAGGCGATCCACAGGCGCAGGATGTCCGCGCCCAGGTTCTTCATGATGTCCTGCGGCTCGATGCCGTTGCCGAGCGACTTGGACATCTTGCGGCCGTGCTCGTCCACGGTGAAGCCGTGGGTCAGGCACTGCCGGTACGGCGCATGCTTGTCGATGGCCACGCCGGTGAGCAGCGAGGACTGGAACCAGCCGCGGTGCTGATCCGAGCCTTCCAGGTACAGGTCCGCCGGCTTGCCCAGGCCGCGCTCCAGCAGCACGCCTTCATGGGTCACGCCGGAGTCGAACCAGACATCGAGGATGTCGGTGATCTTCTCGTAGTCGCCGGCCTCGTCGCCCAGCAGTTCGGCCATGTCCAGGGTGTACCAGACGTCGACGCCGCCCTGCTCCACCCGATCGGCCACCGCCTGCATCAGTTCGACGCTGCGCGGATGCGGCTCGCCGGTCTCGCGGTGCACGAACAGCGCGATCGGCACGCCCCAGGTGCGCTGGCGCGAGATGGTCCAGTCCGGGCGGCCGTCGACCATGCCGGCGATGCGCGCTTCGCCCCACTGCGGGAACCAGCCGACCTGCTTGATCGCGGCCAGCGCGTCGCGGCGCAGGTGCGCCTGCTCCATCGAAATGAACCATTGCGGGGTGGCGCGGAACGCGATCGGCGTCTTGTGCCGCCAGCAATGCGGGTAGCTGTGGGTCAGCTTGGCGAACGCCAGCAAGGCGCCGCTGTCGCGCAGCACCTCGACCAGCGCCTCGTTGGCCTTCCAGATATGCAGCCCGGCCAGCGCGGTTTCGCCTGCCGGCGGCGTGGACGGCAGGTACACGCCGCGACCGTCGACCGGATTGAGCTGGCCAGTGGTGTATTTGTCGATCAGGCCATAGCGCTGGCCAACCACGAAGTCTTCCTGGCCATGGCCGGGCGCGGTGTGCACGGCGCCGGTGCCGTCCTCGGCCGACACATGATCGCCCAGCAGCACCGGAATCTCGCGCTCGGCATAGAACGGATGCGACAGCACCACGCCCTCCAGCGACGAACCGGCGGTACGTGCGTGCACCACCGCTTCATTCACGCCGTAGCGTTGCAGCGCGCGCGCGGCCAGCGCGTCGGCCAGCACCAGCCAGCGGCGCTTGCCGTGGTGGGCCGGTCCCTCGACCAGCGCGTATTCCAGATCCGGCCCCAGCGAGACCGCCAGCGAAGCCGGCAGCGTCCACGGCGTGGTGGTCCAGATCGGCACCGCCACTTCCACATCGTCGGGAACCTCGATGCCGAACGCCGCCGCCAGCGCCTTGCGGTCGCGCACGCTGTAGGCGACGTCGATGGCAGGCGAGTCCTTCTCCTGGTATTCGATTTCCGCCTCGGCCAGCGCCGAGCCGCAATCGAAGCACCAGTGCACCGGCTTCACGCCGCGGGTCAGGTGGCCGTTGGCGACGATCTTGGCCAGCGCGCGGATCTCGTTGGCCTCGAAGCGGAAATCCAGGGTCTTGTACGGGTTGTCCCAGTCGCCGATCACGCCCAGCCGCTTGAAGTCCTTGCGCTGCAGATCGATCTGCGATTCGGCGTATTCGCGGCACTTCTGCCGGAACTCGACCGCGTCCAGCTTGACGCCGACCTTGCCGTATTTCTTCTCGATGGCGATTTCGATCGGCAGGCCATGGCAGTCCCAACCCGGGATGTACGGCGCGTCGAAGCCGGCCAGGTACTTCGACTTGACGATGATGTCCTTGAGGATCTTGTTGACCGCGTGGCCCAGGTGGATCGCGCCGTTGGCGTACGGCGGGCCGTCGTGCAGCACGAACAGCGGGCGGCCCTTGGCGTTGGCGCGCAGCTGCGCGTACAGGCCGTCGGCTTCCCAGCGCGCCAGGGTGTCCGGCTCACGCTTAGGCAGATCGCCACGCATCGGGAAATCCGTCGCCGGCAGGTGGAGGGTGGCTTTGTAGTCCTGGCTCACGCCGTTGCTCGTTGGTTGTCGTTTGAAAGAAGGGCGCGCGCCTGTTCGGCGTCGCGGTGCATCTGCTCGGTCAGGCTGGGCAGATCGGGGAATTTCAGTTCATCGCGCAGCTTGGCGACGAATTCGACTTCGATGTGGCGCCCGTACAGGTCGCCGGCGAAATCGAACAGGTGCGCTTCCAGCAGCGGCTCCACGCCGTCCACGGTGGGACGGGTGCCGAAACTGGACACGGAAGCCCATGGTTGTTCCGCCACACCATGCACCCAGGTCGCGTAGATGCCCGACAGCGCGGGCGTCTTCGGAAAGCGCAGGTTGGCGGTCGGAAAACCGAGCGTGCGGCCGAGCTGCTGCCCGCGCACCACCCGCCCGCCAATCGCGTAGGGCCGGCCGAGCAGGCGCGCGGCATCGGCGAAGTCGCCCTGCTTCAGCGCTTCGCGGATGCGGGTGCTGGAAATGCGCTCGCCCTGCGACTGCACCGCTTCGATCTCGTTGGCGGTGAAGCCGAGCTCGGCACCCATCGCCTGCAACAGCGCCAGATCACCGCCGCGCCGGTGGCCGAAGCGGAACTCGGGACCAATCCAGACTTCGCGCGCGGACAACCGTTCCACCAGCATCCGGCGGACGAAATCCTCCGCGCTCATCGCCGCCATCGCCGCGTCGAAGCGCAGCAGGCCGACCGTATCAGCACCCAGTTCGCGCAGGCCTTCGACCTTGGCGCGGGCCAAAGTCAGGCGCGGCGGCGGATTCTCGCGGGCGAAGAACTCGCGCGGCAGCGGTTCGAAGGTCAACGCGACCGCGTCCACGCCCAATGCGCGCGCGCGCGCGGCCGTGTGGCGCACCAGCGCCCGGTGACCGCCATGCAGGCCGTCGAAAGCGCCGATGCAGACCACGCTTCCCCGGGGACCCAGCGGTCCACCGTCGACGTCACGAAACAGCCTGCTCATAGATTCCTGGTTGGATGGCCGCCATTGCGGGCAGGCCGGCGCGAAACGCGCGAATCCCGAAGTATAGCCGCCCTGTCCGGTCTCAATGCCCTCGCAGATCGCGCGGACGGATGCCCTGCAGCCACAGCAGCGCGCCATACAGGGCTCCACCACTGCCCACCAGTACCGCCAGCCGCCAGCCACGTTCCCACCAGGCCCAGTGGGACCAGTCGGGCCAGACCCAGCGCAGCGCCAGCAGCACCACGGTCATCGCCAGCGAGGCCAGGCCGATCTGGCGCAGGAACCGGCCCCAGCCCGGCTGGCGCCGGTAGACCCCGGCCCGGCGCAGGTACCACGCCAGCTGCACCGCGTTGGTCCAGCCGGCGATGGCGATGGCCAGCGCCAGCAGGGCGTGCGCGCCCGGGATATGCGCCAGCGCGTCCAGGTACTGGCCGTCGGCCTTGACCAGGGCGGCCTGGCCGACATCGGTGAACTGCAGCAGGCCGGCGAACAGCAGGATCGTCGCGATCGCGTTCACCACTACCGACACCACCGCCGACTTCACCGGCGTGCGGGTGTCCTGGCGCGAGTAGAAGGCCGGCGCCAGCACCTTGACCAGCAGGAACGCCGGCACCGCGGTGGACTGCGCCATCAGGCTCCAGCTGCTCATCTGCGCGTGGAACGCGGTGAACTTGTGGTACTGGAACAGCGTCGCCATCAGCGGCCCGGCGCACAGGACCAGGCCGATGCAGGCCGGCACGCCGATCAGCAGGCACAGCCGGAAGCCCCAGTCCAGGCCCTTGGAGAAGCCTTCCGGATCCGTGGCGGCGTGGCGGCTGGACAGGTGCGGCAGGATCACCGTGCCGATCGCCACGCCGAACATGCCCAGCGGGAACTCCAGCAGGCGATCGCTGTAGTACAGCCAGCTGACGCTGCCGCTCAGCAGGAACGCCGCCGCCCAGGTGTTGAACAGCAGGTTGAACTGCACCACCGAGGAGCCGAACAGGGTCGGCACCATCAGCGTCATGATCCTGCGCACGCCCGCATGGGCCAGACCCAGCTTCGGGCGCGGCAGCAGGCCCAGCTTCGCCAGCGCGGGCAACTGGAAAACCAGTTGCAGGATGCCGGCGATGAACACGCCCCAGGCCAGCGCCATCACCGAACCGCCCATCAACGGCGCCAGCCAGAACGCCGCCGCGATCATCGACAGGTTCAGCAGGATCGGCGACAGCGCCGGAATCGCGAAACGCTGGTAGCTGTTGAGGATGCTTCCCACCAAAGAGGCCAGCGAGATGAACAGCGCATACGGGAAGGTAATGCGCAGCATCTCGGTCAGCATGTCGTGGTGCGCGCCCGTGTATTTGGACGCGATCATGAAGGCCAGCTGGGGAGCGAACAGGAACACCACCGCGGTCACCACCAGCAACGCGGCGGTCAGGGTGCCGGTGACCCGGTCAATCAGTTCCCTGACCTCCTCCGGGCTGTGCTTTTCCTTGTACTCGGCCAGGACAGGCACGAAGGCCATCGAGAACGAGCCTTCGGCCGAAAGCCGGCGCATGAAATTGGGAATCCTGAACGCAACGAAGAACACGTCCATGGCGGCGGTGGCGCCGAAAACATAGGCGTAGACCTGGTCCCGAACGAGCCCCGACAGGCGGGACAGGAAGGTCATGGCGCTGAAAATGGCGCTGGAGCGCAGGAGCCGGTTGCCGCTCATCGGGCGGCCTCCCCTGCCTGTTGACCCAGGTTGACGCAAGCTGCTGAATAGTCCATACTTTTTTGTCTATTTTCCCGTAACCCCATTATCCCAGCTTTCAGGAACCCATCGTGGCCAATATCAAGTCCGCCAAGAAGCGCGCCAAGCAGACCGTCGTGCGCAACGCGCGCAACTCTGCCCAGCGCTCCATGCTGCGCACCGCCGTCAAGAAAGTGCTCAAGGCGCTTGACGCCAACGACGCCGCCGGCGCGCAGGCCGCTTTCGCCGTCGCCCAGCCGATCCTGGATCGCTACAGCTCGCGCGGCCTGATCCACAAGAACAAGGCTGCCCGCCACAAGAGCCGCCTGACCGCCCGCATCAAGGCGCTCCAGGCCGCCTGACCAGGCGTCCACGGGAAAGCAAAAAAACCCGGCTCCGGCCGGGTTTTTTGTTGCCCGGAATCCAGCCCCCTCCCCCGCTTGCAGGGGAGGGTTGGAGTGGGGGCGGAACGGAATCGGCTCGCTTCGTGCACAAGAAAACCTGCGAGCATCCCGAGCCTTCCTCACTCGAAATGTGGTTGGCTGGACGCCTGTCGCGGGGTCCGGCTTGCCCCCATCCCGGCCTTCCCCCCCACGCGGGGGAAGGAGCGAAACGAAGAGCATCGGAGCAGTTGCCTTAGCCCGCATTCCGGGCCTCCTGGTGCTGACGGTTGCGCCAGAAGAATCTGCTCCCTCCCCCGCTTGCGGGGGAGGGCTGGGGTGGGGGCGGAACGGAGTCGGCTCGCTTCGTGCCGACGAAACCCTGCGAGCATCCCGCGCCTTCCTCACTCGAAATATGGCTGGCTGGACGCCTGCCACGGGTTCCGGCTTGCCCCCATTCCGGCCTTCCCCCGCATGCGGGGGAAGAGGCAAGGCGCGGTGTCGAGGAGGCGCTGCCTCAGCCCGCATTCCGGGCCTCTTCGGCCTCTTCGCGTTGGCGGTCGAAGAACGCCATCACGTCCTGCATGATCGGCCAGGTGCCCTCGCGCGAAATCGCGGAAATCTGGTACCAGGGGTGCATCCAGTCCAGTTCCGCCACGATCTGCTCGGCGCGCTCGCGGGCTTCGTCCTCGAACATCAGGTCGGCCTTGTTGAGCACCAGCCAGCGCGGCTTATCCAGCAATTCCGGATCATGCTTCATCAGTTCCTGCTCGATGGCACGGACCTGTTCGGCCGGGGCGATGCCTTCCACCCCGCCTTCCATCGGCGCCATGTCCACCAGGTGCAGCAGCAGGCGGGTGCGCTGCAGGTGGCGCAGGAACTGCGCGCCCAGGCCGGCGCCGGCGGCGGCACCCTCGATCAAACCGGGAATGTCGGCGATGACGAAGCTGCGATGCGCCTCGACGCTGACCACGCCCAGGTTCGGATAGAGGGTGGTGAACGGATAGTCGGCGACCTTCGGAGTGGCCGCCGAGACCGCGCGGATGAAGGTGCTCTTGCCGGCGTTGGGGAAGCCCAGCAGGCCGACGTCGGCCAGCAGCTTCAACTCCAGCTTCAGCAGGCGCTGCTCGCCCTCTTCGCCCGGCGTGGCCTTGCGTGGAGCGCGGGTCACCGAACTCTTGAAATGCATGTTGCCCAGGCCGCCCTTGCCGCCCTTGGCGACCAGCAGGCGATCCCCGTGGCGGGTCAGGTCGCCGATGACCTCGTCGGTCTCGACGTTGGTGATCACGGTGCCGACCGGCACGGTGATGGTCAGATCCTCGCCGGCCTTGCCGTACATCTGCCGACCCATGCCGTTCTCGCCGCGCTGGGCGCGGAAGTTCTTCTCGTGGCGAAAATCCACCAGGGTGTTGAGGTTCTCGTCGGCAACCAGCCACACGCTGCCGCCGCTACCGCCGTCGCCACCGTCCGGCCCACCCAGCGGGATGAACTTCTCGCGCCGGAAGCCGATGCAACCGTTGCCGCCGTTACCGGCGATGACCTGGATTTCCGCTTCGTCTACGAGTTTCATAATTGCCGGGAATCGGGAATGGGGAATGGAGAATCGAAAGCCGGCATGGGGGCTGGAGAATCTATCGGACTCACGGCCAGACCGCGGAACTCACGGGGTGCTTTCGCTTCCCCCCATTCCCGATTCTCGATTCCCTGTTACCGGCTTTCAAAACGAAAAGCCCCGCACGCGGCGGGGCCCTTCGCTACGTGTGCGCGGAGCCTCAGGCTTCCGTGACCACGCTGACGGTGCGGCGCTTCTTCGGGCCCTTGATCGAGAACTCGACCTTGCCATCAACCAGCGCGAACAGCGTGTGATCGCGACCCAGGCCGACGCCCGAACCCGGATGGAACTGGGTGCCACGCTGACGGACGATGATGTTGCCGGCGTCGATCGCCTGGCCACCATAGACCTTCACGCCCAGCATCTTCGGATTGGAGTCGCGGCCGTTGCGCGATGAGCCTACGCCCTTTTTATGTGCCATGACTGATTCTCCTTACTTGTTGATGCCGGTGATTTCGATTTCGGTGTAATGCTGCCGGTGACCCTGGCGCTTCATGTGGTGCTTGCGGCGGCGGAACTTGATGATGCGGACCTTGTCGGCGCGGCCGTGGCCGACGATCTTGGCCGAGACGCTCGCGCTCTTCAGCGCGTCGCCCAGGGTGACGCTTTCGCCGTCGCCCAGCATCAGGATGTTGTCGAACGTGACTTCCTTACCGGCTTCCGCATCGAGCTTCTCGACGCGCAGAGTCTCGCCCTTCATCACGCGGTATTGCTTACCGCCAGTGACCAGAACTGCGTACATTGGTGAATCCTCTTCTGTAGTTATTCTCTTGAACCCGACCACCATCGAGGGCGGTCAGAAGCGGAATTGTAGGGCTTTCAGCAGCTTAGGGTCAAGTCACCCCCCTTCCCGCCCGCCCGGTGGCTCCGTGGCCCGGCGTGCCCGGGTCGCAGGCCCTGAGACGCCACCGGGTTCCACTGCCCGGAAGGGCCCGCCAGCCGGGCCGGCAACGGCGTGAACGGGAGCGCAGCGGGTGCCCTCGGCGTCCGCTGCCGGGCCTTTGCTGGCGGCGATTTGCCCCCAAATACCGGAATCGCTACGCTGGGCGATTCGCTGGCGCGACCGGGTCGCGCCGGCGGATCCGGAGCCCTTCCCTCCCTTCTGAACAGGCCACCCCACGGCATGGACAGCATCCGCATCCGCGGCGCACGCACCCACAATCTCAAGAACATCGACCTCGACCTGCCCCGGGACAAGCTGATTGTCATCACCGGGCTGTCCGGCTCGGGCAAGTCCTCGCTGGCGTTCGACACCATCTACGCCGAAGGCCAGCGCCGCTACGTCGAGTCGCTGTCCGCCTACGCCCGGCAGTTCCTGTCGGTGATGGAAAAGCCGGACGTGGACCACATCGAGGGTCTGTCGCCGGCGATCTCCATCGAGCAGAAGTCGACCTCGCACAACCCGCGCTCGACGGTCGGCACCATCACCGAGATCTACGACTACCTGCGCCTGCTGTACGCCCGCGTCGGCACCCCGCGCTGCCCGGACCACGGCTACCCGCTGGAGGCGCAGACGGTCAGCCAGATGGTCGACCAGGTCTTGGGCCTGGACGGCGAGCAGCGCTACATGCTGCTGGCGCCGGTCATCCGCGAGCGCAAGGGCGAGCATGCGCAGGTGTTCGACCAGCTGCGCGCGCAGGGTTTCGTGCGCGTGCGGGTGGACGGCCAGTTGCATGAAATCGACGCGGTTCCGCCGCTGGCGCTGCGCCAGAAGCACACCATCGAGGCGGTGATCGATCGCTTCCGTCCCCGCGAGGACATCAAGCAGCGCCTGGCCGAGAGCTTCGAGACCGCGCTGAAGCTGGGCGACGGCATGGCTTCGGTGATGTCGCTGGACAAGCCGGAAACCGATCCGCTGCTGTTCTCGTCCAAGTACTCCTGTCCGGTCTGCGACTACTCGCTGCCGGAACTGGAACCGCGCCTGTTCTCGTTCAACTCGCCGGTCGGCGCCTGCCCGACCTGCGACGGTCTGGGCGTGGCCCAATTCTTCGATCCGTCGCGGGTGGTGGTGCATCCGGAACTGTCGCTGGCCGCTGGCGCGGTTCGCGGTTGGGATCGCCGCAACGCTTATTACTTCCAGCTGATCGCCTCGCTCGCCAAGCATTACCGCTTCGACGTGGACGCGCCGTGGCAGTCGCTGTCGGAGAAGGCCCGCCAGGCGGTGCTGTACGGCAGCGGCGAGGAAGTCATCACCTTCACCTACCTCACCGAATCCGGCGGCCGCACCCAGCGCAAGCATCGTTTCGAAGGCATCGTGCCGAACCTGGAGCGCCGCTACCGTGAGACCGAATCGCCGGCGGTGCGCGAGGAACTGGCCAAGTACATCAGCGAACAGCCATGTCCCGACTGCGGCGGCGCGCGCCTGAACAAGGCCGCGCGCAACGTGTTCGTCGCCGATCGGCCGTTGCCGGCGCTGGTGGTGATGCCGGTGGACGAGGCGCTGTCGTTCTTCCGCGGCCTGGCCCTGCCCGGCTGGCGCGGCGAGATCGCCGCCAAGATCGTCAAGGAAATCGGCGAGCGGCTGGGCTTCCTGGTCGACGTCGGCCTGGATTACCTGACCCTGGAACGCAAGGCCGACACCCTGTCCGGCGGCGAGGCGCAGCGCATCCGCCTGGCCTCGCAGATCGGCGCCGGCCTGGTCGGCGTGATGTACGTGCTGGACGAGCCCAGCATCGGCCTGCACCAGCGCGACAACGAACGTCTGCTCGGCACGCTCACCCGCCTGCGCGATCTCGGCAACACGGTGATCGTGGTCGAGCACGACGAGGACGCCATCCGCGCGGCCGATTACGTGCTGGACATCGGGCCCGGCGCGGGCGTGCATGGCGGCGAGATCGTCGGCGAAGGCAGCCTGCAGGACATCCTCAAGGCACCGCGCTCGCTGACCGGCCAGTACCTGTCCGGCAAGCGCAGCATCGAGGTGCCCAAGGCGCGCCACAAGGCCAATCCGAAGATGATGCTGCATCTGCGCGGTGCCAGCGGGAACAACCTGAAGGACGTGGACCTGGACATCGCCTCGGGCCTGTTCACCTGCGTTACCGGCGTGTCCGGTTCCGGCAAGTCCACCCTGATCAACGACACCCTGTACGCGCTGGCCGCCAATGAAATCAACGGCGCCTCGCACAAGCCGGCGCCGTACCGCGATGTGGTCGGCCTGGACCTGTTCGACAAGGTGGTCGACATCGACCAGTCGCCGATCGGCCGCACCCCGCGCTCCAACCCGGCCACCTACACCGGCCTGTTCACGCCGCTGCGCGAGCTTTACGCGCAGGTGCCGGAAGCGCGCGCGCGCGGTTACTCGCCGGGCCGTTTCAGCTTCAACGTGCGCGGCGGCCGCTGTGAAGCCTGCCAGGGCGACGGCCTGATCAAGGTCGAGATGCACTTCCTGCCGGACGTGTACGTGCCCTGCGACGTCTGCCACGGCAAGCGCTACAACCGCGAAACGCTGGAAATTCTCTACAAGGGCTTCAACATCAACGACGTGCTGGAGATGACCGTCGAGGACGCATTGAAGCTGTTCGAGCCGGTGCCGGCGATTGCCCGCAAGCTGGAAACGCTGATGGACGTGGGCCTGAGCTACATCAAGCTGGGCCAGAGCGCGACCACGCTGTCCGGCGGCGAGGCGCAGCGCGTGAAGCTGTCCAAGGAACTGTCGCGCCGCGATACCGGCCGTACCCTGTACATCCTGGACGAGCCGACCACTGGCCTGCACTTCCACGACATCGAACACCTGCTGGCGGTGCTGCACAAGCTGCGCGACGAGGGCAACACCATCGTCGTCATTGAGCACAACCTGGACGTGATCAAGACCGCCGACTGGGTGGTGGATCTGGGTCCGGAGGGCGGCCATCGCGGGGGACGCATCCTCGCCAGCGGCACGCCGGAAGACATCGCCGCGCATCCGGATTCGCATACCGGCCGATTCCTGGCCAAGCTGCTGCCGGCCAGCAAGGCACCCAAGGCCAGCAAGCCGGCCGCGGTCGCCAAGCCCGACGTGCTGCCGCCGCGCAAGTCCGAGAAGAAAAAGAAAGCGGTGAAAGCCAAATGACCTCGACGCCCGAGAGTTCCCCCGACCGCAAGATGCTAGCGGCGATTCCGATCAGCGTGCGCTGGCGCGACATGGACAGCATGGGTCACGTCAACAACGCCAAGTACGTGTCCTATCTGGAAGAAGCGCGCGTACGCTGGATCCTCGACATTCCGGGCGTCTCGATGACCGATCGCATCGCGCCCGTGGTCGCCGCCAACAACATCAACTACCGCCGTCCGTTGACCTGGCCGAACGACATCCTGGTTGAACTGTACGTGGATCGGCTGGGCACCAGCAGCGTCACCATCGGCCATCGCATCGTCGACCAGAATGGCGTGCTGTACTGCGACGGCAACGTGGTGGTGGTGTGGATGGACACCCACACCGGCAAGAGCGCGCCGCTACCGGACGCCGTGCGCAACGCGTCCGTTTGATTGGCACCGGAACTGTAGGAGCGACGTAAGTCGCGACCTGGATCGCCGAGTGCTCGGTTAGCAGGCCTGGAGCAGGGAATCACGCCGCTGAAACAGACGGTCGCGACTGACGTCGCTCCTACCCACCAAGAACACATGGCGCTACGGCGCCGTCCTGCGCACCTCGAAGGTCACCGGCAGGCTGCGGCCGTCCTTCAGCTTGAGCGTGATCACCGGCTTGTCGCCTTCCTTCACCGGGGCGTAGGGCTTGTACAGCATCAGGTGCAGGCCACCGGGCTTGAACTCGACCGATTTGCCGGCGGCGACCGGCAGGGTTTCCAGTTCGCGCATCTTGTTGACGCCATCGACCTGCCGCGATTCATGCAGCGACACCTCGGCGAAGGCCAGGCTGTCGGCGCCGGCGACTTCCACCGCCTTGGCGCAAGTGTTATCGATGCGGAGAAAGCCGGCCATCATCGGCATGGCCGGCGATGGCGGCAGCCGTATCCACGCCTGGCGGGCCGTGGGCAGGCACTCGGCGGCATGGGCGGAGACGCTGCCGGCCAGCAGCGCGACGGGGACGAGAGCGGATACAAGGCGGCGATTCATGCGCCTATCATAGGCCCACACGCCCTTGGAGCAGATGAATGTCCTCGTTGATTGAAACCCGGGACCATGGCAGCGTCCGCGAGATCCGGCTGGCGCGTCCGCCGGTCAATGCCCTCAACACCGAACTGTGCCGCGCCCTGATCCACGCGGTGGACACGGCGGTGGGCGATGGCGTGCGCGGCATCGTGCTGGCCGGCAATCCGAAGATCTTCTCCGCCGGCATGGACGTGCCCTACCTGCTGTCGCTGGGCGAGAACCGGCATGCGCTGATGGACGCCTGGCAGGCGTTCTTCGGCGCGGCGCGTGCGCTGGCCGATTCGCGGGTGCCGGTGGTGGCGGCCATCGGCGGTCACGCGCCCGCGGGCGGCTGCGTGCTGGCGCTGTGCTGCGACTACCGGGTGATGGCCCGCAGCGTGGATCCCGCGCGTCCCTTCGGCATCGGCCTCAACGAAACCCAGGTCGGCCTGGTCGCGCCGGAAGGCATCCAGCGGCTGATGCGGCGACTGGTCGGCCCGCATCGCGCCGAACGCCTGCTGGTGGCCGGCGAGATGGTGCCGGCCGAGCGTGCGCTGGAACTGGGGCTGGTGGACGAACTGGCCGATCAGGAGCAGGTCGATGCGCGTGCGCTGGCCTGGCTGGAGAACCTGCTGCGCCTGCCCCACCACCCGATGCTGCAGACCCGTGCCATCGCCCGCCGCGACGTGGTGGAAGCGATGTCGCCGGAGTTCATCCAGCTGGACCGCTTCATCGACGCCTGGGACGCGCCCGACACCCAGACCGCGCTGAAGGCGCTGGTGGACAAGCTGAAGAAGTAAGGCCGCGCGAGGCGCCCATGCATTTCCTGCTCTGTTACGACTACGCGCCCGACTATGCGCAGCGGCGCGGGCAGTTCCGCGACGAGCATTTGCGCCTGGCCTGGGAATCCCAGGCGCGCGGGGAAATGCAGTTGGGCGGCGCGGTCGACGATCCACTGGACATGGCGGTGATGGTGTTCCGCTGCGACTCGTCCGCGCCGGTGGAAGCGTTCGTTGCCGCCGATCCCTATGTCCGCAACGGCATCGTCACGCGATGGCGCATCCGTCGCTGGCACACCGTGGTGGGCATCGAGGCGACCGAGCCGACCCGGCCCCGTTGAGCCGGGTCATCGGTTGCCTCATCTCACCCACACTTCCACGCGCTCGTTTCGATAGCGCGTGCCGGCGTCGGCGCCGCCGCCCAGTGCGCGGGTGGCGCCCATGCCGATGGAGCGCTGTACCGGAATGCCCTGCTTGACCAGATGGTCGGCCACCGTGTCGGCATGCTGGTTGCTGCGCACGGTGGCGATCAGGCGGTTGCTGCCGTCGTCGTGCGAGAAGCCCACCACCGTGACCTGGCGTCCCTGGTTCTGCGGTAGCCGCATGTAGGCGATCAGGCGTTCCAGATCATTCGCACCCCGGCTGTCGAAGAACGTGGTCAGCGACGCCGCGTTGAAGCGCAGGCTCAGCGGCAGGCGCTCGGTGCCGGCCACCGCCTGCCCGTAGGGTTGCGCGGCATCCGGCGCGCGCGGCTGGCTTGCCGGGCGCAGCGTCATCGCCAGGAATCCCGCCCGTTCCACCGCCTTCTGCCCTTCGCGGCCGACGCTGTACTGGGCGAAGCTGCGACCCAGCGCCGACATCAGCGGCCCCCCGTAGAGCCGGTAGCGCCGCACCAGCGGATAGTCCTCGCTCATCACGTTGATCCGGGTCGGCAGGATGGCCAGGCCGCCATCGGCGATGGCGAGCGTGCGGGTGCCGCGCGGGATCGCGCTGGCCACCCCGACCACCGCGACCGCATCCGGATCCGCCGCGACCGCGCGCGCGGCCTGCGCCAGGGTCGCATGCGTCTGCGCGTTCGCGGCCGCCGGCGCCGCCCCCAGCACACGCTCGCGCAGGAAATCGCGGTTGCCGCTGGGCGCGCGCGCCAGATGCAGGTGGATCGGCGCGTTGCGTCCCCCGAGCCCGTACCAGTCGCCGATGCGACCGGTGACCAGCTCGCGCAACTGCGCGACCGACAGGCGGCGGACCGGATTCCGCTCATTGACCACCACCGCCAGGCCGTCGACGGCGACGACGAATTCCTGCTCCGGCGATTCGAGGTCCCCCAATTGCCAGGCGGCCTCGCGTTCCGCCGCGTCCGGCGCGCGCGCCAGCATCGCGATCTCGGCGTTCCCCTCGACCAGGTCGCTGAACCCCGTCGCCGAGCCGCGCTTGCCGATCTCCACGATCAGCGGCATCCCGTCGCGGGTCGCGCGGATCTCGGTCTGCTGCGCGGAAACCGCCTTGCGGCGGATTCCGGTATAGCCGATGTGATGCAGCCAGGATTCGACCATCGCCGGGACCAGCGCGTCGCCCAGCGTATTGGAGCCATGGATGCGCAGACGCTCGGCGGAGCCATCATCCTGCGCGGACGCCGGCAGACAGGCCGGCAACAACAGGCACATCGCCAGTGCGACGCGCGGCAAACGGTGCAGCATCGATCATCCCCCTGTGAAGCGCGGCAGAGTGACCGCGTCCGGTTACAGGGCGATGACGGTGAACGCGACTTCGGAGGGAACGATGACGCCGGGATGATGCCGGCAGCGGCGTCAGTGCGCGCCGCGTTCGACCGGACGCGCCGGATCGGCGATCCAGCCGCTCCAGGAACCCGCGTAAACGCGCGCGCCCGACAGGCCGGCGTGTTCGAACGCCAGCAGCAGGTGGCAGGCGGTCACGCCGGAACCACACATGAGCACCAGGTCTTCCGGCCGCCTTCCGGCCAGCATCGGCGCCAGTTCGGCATGCAGTTCCGCGGCGGGTTTGAACTTGCCGTCACGCAGGTTGGCACCGAAAGGACGATTGAGCGCGCCGGGCACGTGGCCGGCCACCGGATCGATGGGCTCGACCTCGCCACGGAAACGCTCGGGCGCGCGGGCGTCGAACAACCAGCCGCTGTCCTCGTCGAGGCGCCGGCGCACTTCGTCGGCGTCGGCGATGAGCCGCGCATCGAATCCGGCGGGATACGCCGGGAGGGCGTTGATCCGGTGTGGTTCCTCGGTCTCCGGCAAGCCGCGCGCGCGCCACGCGGCGAGGCCGCCATCGAGCACCGCCACCTGACGGTGGCCCAGCAGCCTCAGCATCCACCACAGCCGCGCGGCGGCCATGCTGCCGTCACCGGCGTCGTACACCACGGCCTGATGTTGGGGCCCGATGCCCCACTCGCCGAGGCGTCGGGCAAAAGCGGCATCTTCCGGCAGCGGATGCCGGCCCAGGCCGGAACGCGACAGATCGGACAGATCTTCGTTTAGATCGGCATGCACCGCGCCTGGCAGATGCGACTCCGCGTACGCCGTTCGACCGGCGCCGGGATCCATCAGGGCAAAGCGCACGTCGACGATCCGCAGGCCGGGATCGTCCAGCGCCGCGGCCAACGCATCCACGTCCACCAGCGTCGTCCAGTGCATCACGCGCCCTCCAGTCTTTGCCTCAGGTTGTACAGGATCGCGGCGGTGGCGCCCCAGATGCGCTGGCCGGGCCAACCGTACTCCAGCACCGCACGGCGACGGCCGCGATAGTCCACTTCCACCCGACGCAGGTTGGCCGGCGCCATCAGGTAATCGAGCGGTACTTCGAACACGTCCGCCACCTCGCCCGGTTCCGGGGTGGCGATGTAGGCCGGATCGATCACCGCGACCACCGGCACCACCCGGAAACCGCTGATCGTCGTGAAGGGATCCAGGAAACCCAGCGGCGCGATCTGGCTGGCGGGAATGGCCAGTTCCTCCCAGGTCTCGCGCAGCGCGGCGGCAACCACGCCCGCGTCTGCCGCCTCGATGCGCCCCCCGGGAAAGCTCACCTGCCCGGCATGGTGGCGCAGGCCATCGGTCCGCTTGGTCAGGATCACCTGCGTGCCCTGCGGGCGCGGCACCAGGCCGGCCAGTACCGCGGCTTCCGCCGGTTCGCCCGGCGGCAACAGGTCCAGCAGTTCCTCGTGGTTCCAGCCGCGCGCGGTCGGTATGTGGTCCAGCGGATGCAGCACGTGATGCAGGCGCGCGGCCTCGGGCAGGCGCTGCTCGAACGGCAGCTTGCCCTGCTCACGCGCGGGCAGCACCGTTTCCATCAGACGCAGGCGTTCGTCATCGTTCATTCGGGACCAGCGGGCGATCTCGGCGGTCGTGCGCAGACAGCCTTCGCACAGCCCGTCATCACCCAGGGTACAGACGCCGATGCACGGGCTAAGCACGGCGCGAAAAGCGGAATTCATGAACCTTCATACCTGCGCAGCCTAGCGCGAAAACCGCGCCCGTGCCGCGCAAAACGCACTACGCCGGCCTGGGGCCGGCGTAGCGGGACTGCTGGGAAAAATCGACTGCTGGAATTACTTGGTGCTGAGCAGCTTGATTTCGAACACCACCGCCACGTTCGGCGGGAAGCCCGTGCGCGGATCCGCGCCGTAGGCCTTGTCCGGCGGCAGCGCGACTTCCCACTTGGCGCCCGACGGCATCTGCAGCAGCACTTCGCGCATGGCCTGCATTTCGATCTCGCTGACCTTCACGTTCGGCATCTGCTGGGCGGGACGCGCCTCGGCCGGCTTCTGGCCGAACGGATACGGACCGGCGACTTCCAGGCTGACCGTGCTCGCCTGGGTCGGCTTGGCGCCGGCGCCGGCTTCGATCACGCGGTACTGCACGCCGCTGGGCAGCGACTGCACGCCAGCCTTGGCCTTGTTCTGGGCCAGGAACTGATCGCTCTTGGTCTTGTTTTCCGCCGCGACCTTGTCGTACTCGGCCTTGGCCGTCTGCGCACGCTGCTGCTCGCGCTTCTGGAACGCTTCCAGCGCGGGCTTGAGCTGATCGGCGGTCAGCGCCGGCTGCTTCTTGGCATACGCATCCTGGAGGCCCTTGATGACGGTGTTGATGTCGAGCTGCTCGCCGCGACCGGTCAGTTCCGCCAGGTTGTTGCCGTAGTCGTAGCCGAAGTAATAGCTCAACTTGCCTTTCTCGGACGTGGTGTCCTGAGCCAGGGCGCTACCGGCCATGGCGAATGCCGCGACAGCGACCACTAACGAACGCAACTTCATCAACGATTTCTCCAGGGTGGTGGTACAGGGCGGACGTACCGCCTCGAATGGACGCGCTAGGATAGCGGCCAGGGCGCTTAACCGCCACTGACAACCGCCGGCTACGACCGACGGGGCGGCCCAAGAGTTCAATTTCACTTAAAATTCACGAATTTACCGGGATTCCCGCGCATGTCCGACACCCCCGTTTCCGTCACCGACCAGGGCGCCATCCGGCGCATCACCGTCAACCGGCCGGACAAACTGAACGCGCTCAACGCGGCCACCCTGGACGCCCTGCTCGTGGCCTTCGAAGCGGCGGCGGCGGACCCGGCGGTACGGGTGGTGGTCCTGACCGGCGCCGGCCCCAAGGCGTTCGTGGCCGGCGCGGACATCGCCGAGATGTCCGCCCTGAGCGCGGTCGAGGGGCGCGACTTCTCCCTGCGCGGCCAACGCCTGATGCGGCGCATCGAAACCCTGCCCAAGCCGGTGATCGCGATGATTAACGGGTTCGCCCTGGGCGGCGGCCTGGAACTGGCGATGGCCTGCCACCTGCGCATCGCCTCGGACAACGCCAAGGTCGGGCAGCCCGAAATCAATCTCGGCCTGATCCCCGGTTTTGGCGGCAGCCAGCGGCTGCTGCGCCTGGCCGGCCGCGCGGCCACGCTGGAACTGTGCCTGCTGGGCGCGCCCATCAACGCCGAACGCGCGTACCAGTTGGGCATCGTCAACAAGGTGGTCGCCGCCGACGCGCTGGAAGCCGAAACCACGCAATGGGCCGAACAGTTGGCGCAGGCCGCGCCGCTGGCCCTGCGCGGCAACCTGGACGTCATCCACGTCGGTGGCGAATGCGCGATCGAGGAAGGCCTGCAGTACGAATCGGCGCAGTTCGGCCTGATGTTCTCGACCGAGGACATGCGCGAAGGCACCCGCGCGTTCCTGGAACGCCGCAAGCCGCAGTTCGCCGGCCGCTGAAACCTTCATGGGCGAGGCATCTTCCTCCATCTGCCGGCAGGCCGCGCGCGGGGAAAGCCTGCTGGCGTTGCTGGCGCGGGACGACCTGGATGCCGCCATCGACGCCGGACTGATGGACATCGCGCCCTGCTCCGCGGACTGCGCGTGCGTCACTCGGCTGGCACCCATCTGGGATGCCCAGCGCCGGCTGCGCACGGCATGGGAGGCGCGCGATCGCCATCGCGCGCGCCAGGCGCGGCTGCTCCGGCGTGCCGCCGAACGCGATGCCCGGCGCGCACCGGCACCGGCGGCGCCGCAGGCGCCCCGCCCGTCACTCCCCCCTTCCGCCGCCGCCATCCTGGCGCGCGCCAAGGCGCGTGCGGCGGGAAAAAGCGGTTCCTAGCCGCCGCACACCAAGCCCCTGGAACGCATGACAGAACGCCGTAAACGCCGCAGCCGCACCCTGAGCAAGGCCGAGGTGCAGGAACTGTTCTCGCGCCTGCGCGAACTCAATCCCAAGCCGACCACCGAACTGGAATACAAGACGCCGTTCGAGCTGCTGGTGGCGGTGACCCTGTCCGCGCAGGCCACCGACGTGGGCGTCAACAAGGCCACCCGGCGGCTGTTCCCGGTCGCCAACACCGCGGAAAAGATCCTGGCCCTCGGCGAAGAGGGGCTGAAGAAGTACATCTCGACGATTGGCCTGTACAACGCCAAGGCGAAGAACGTGATCGCCACCTGCCGGATCCTGGTCGAGCAGTATGGTGGCGAGGTACCGCGCTCGCGCGAAGCGCTGGAAGCCCTGCCCGGCGTCGGCCGCAAGACCGCCAACGTGGTGCTGAACACCGCGTTCGGCGAACCGACCATGGCGGTGGACACCCATATCTTCCGCGTCGCCAACCGGACCGGCCTGGCGCCGGGCAAGAACGTGCGCGAAGTCGAGGATGGACTGCTGAAGACCGTCCCGGCCGAATTCCTGCACGACGCCCACCACTGGCTGATCCTGCATGGCCGCTATGTCTGCAAGGCGCGCAAGCCGGATTGCCCGCAATGTGTGATCCGCGATATCTGCCGTTATCCGGACAAGACGATGGCGGATTGAGGGGGAAGGCAACGGTGCATCGCGAGGGCGACGGCTTGCCGTGTGCGGCAAGCTGCATGACGGCTATCGGAAGCTGACAGGCGCCTCGGGCGACGTTGGGCGCCTGCTGTCTGCGCCAGGAGCAAATCCCCCTCGGTCCCCCATTCTATGAAAGGGGGAGGCAAAGCCGAGCCTTTACCGAATCCCGGCTTTCAACGGCCGCACGGCCGATCATCCCGAATCCCGAATCCCGGCCCCCAACCGCCATCAAACTGTCATCCCGACGAAATAAGACAGCGTTGTAACAATAACGCAACTTTTACCAACTAGCCTGCGCAGCGTCTTCCACACCTGCCCCAAGGGCTAACCCATGAAACTCTCCCGCAGCACCCTGACTCTCGCACTGCTGGCCGCGGTCGCGGCGCCTGCCGCCCAGGCCGAGATTCCGATCGACGTGATCGGCGGTTCCGAAGTCTCGTTCGAAGGCCTGGTCCAGGCGGACTTCTACAAGTTCGACACCGACACCATCGACTACGGCGCCGATTCGTCTTCGGATCTGGATGGCGACGACTACTTGAACGAACTGCGCCGCGCCGAACTGGTGCTCAAGGGCAAGGGCCCGGGCAACATCGAGTGGGTGCTGGGCTATGACGCCAAGGACGACAAGTTCCTGGACGCCAACGTCAAGTACAAGATCGGCGGCAACGCCAACCACTTCCTGCAGATCGGCCAGTTCAAGCAGCCGGGCGCCACCCTGGAAGAACTGTCCAGCACCAAGAACAACGACTTCATCTCCAAGTCGTCGATCACCAACTCGCTGGGCACCCCGCGCCGCCTCGGCCTGCAGTACAACATCGGCGACGCCAACTGGGGCGTGACCGCCAGCTTCTTCGGCCGTGAACTGACCCGCAACCGCGAACATGGCGGCGGCTATTCGGCCCGCGGCTACTGGGCGCCGATCAACGAGGCCGGCAGCATCCTGCACCTGGGCCTGTCGTACACCGACAAGGACACCGATGGCGACGTGATCCGCCTGCGCGCCCGTCCGATGGCCGACATGGTTCCGACCCGCTTCGTCGACACCGGCAGCAGCGGCCTGCGCGCCAGCGACCGCAGCAGCGTGCTCGGCGCCGAAGCCATGTGGGTGAACGGTCCGTTCAAGCTGCAGGGCGAATACATGAAGACCGACGTCAAGCGCTACGGTAGCTTCGACGACTACAGCGGCGACGGCTTCTACGTGTCGGGCCTGTGGAACATCACCGGCGAGACCTGGGGCTACAAGGCCGGCGTGCCGACCACCGGCCTGCCGAGCGACCCGACCAAGGGCATGTGGCAGTTGGGCCTGCGCTACGACACCATCGATCTGACGGACGGCGCGGTGGTCGGCGGCGAGATGGACAGCTGGACCGCCGGCGTGAACTGGTACTGGCGCTCCAACTTCAAGTTCATGCTGAACTACGTCGCGGTCAAGCAGGAGAAGGGCGTGCTGAAGGACGACCCGAACGTGGTCGAAGCCCGCCTGCAGTTCTACTGGTAAGCCGGAACGATCCCGAACGGGATTCGCGGAGGGCGCGGCGCA
>NZ_JBQENC010000002.1:34412-287216 GCF_052044485.1 Pseudoxanthomonas sp. 22568 | reverse complement strand
CCCGGCGCGAGCTCTTGGCCTCCGTACAAGGGGCTCCCCGACCGGCTGAGGCCCCCGGTCGCCTGTCATCCGGCTGTCATGAAGGCGACATGGCGCTGTCACGCAAACGTCGTGAAATGCACGCCGACGGCACACCGTGCCGCTACGCCACTCCCAGGAGCCATCCGTGTTCAACTCGTTCAAGACCCGCGTCGCCGTGCTGGCCATCGCCGGCGCGCTCTCGGCCCAGGCCGCCGCTGCCGACGTCACCGGCGCCGGCGCGTCGTTCGTCTACCCGGTCATGACCAAGTGGTCGGCCGACTACGCCAAGGCCACCCAGAAGAAGGTCAACTACCAGTCCATCGGTTCCGGTGGCGGTATTGCCCAGATCAAGGCCGGCACGGTCGACTTCGGTTCGTCCGATGCCCCGCTGAAGCCGGACGAGCTGGCCAAGTTCAACCTCGCCCAGTTCCCGTCGGTGATCGGCGGCGTGGTGCCGGTCATCAACGTGCCGGGCGTGCCCTCGGGCGCGCTGAAGCTCGACGGCGACCTGCTGGCCGACATCTTCCTGGGCAAGGTGAAGATGTGGAACGACCCGCGCATCGTCGCGCTCAACGGCGGCGTGCAGCTGCCAGCGCAGAAGATCACCGTCGTCCACCGTTCCGACGGTTCGGGCACCACCTTCAACTTCGTCAACTACCTGTCCAAGGTCAGCGGCGAGTGGAAGAGCCAGGTCGGTGAAGGCACCTCCGTGCAGTGGCCGACCGGCATCGGCGGCAAGGGCAACGAAGGCGTCGCCGCGTACGTCAAGCAGATCAAGGGTGGCATCGGCTACGTCGAACTGTCCTACGCGCTGCAGAACAAGATGGCCTACTCGCGCCTGAAGAACGCCGCCGGCAACTACGTGCTGCCCAGCGACGAGACCTTCTCGGCCGCCGCCGCCAGCGCCGAATGGGGTACCGCCAAGGATTTCTACCTGGTGATGACCAACGCCCCGGGCGCCAATTCCTGGCCGATCACCGCGACCAACTTCATCCTGGTCAGCAAGCAGCCGAAGAACCCGGCCGGCACCAAGGCCACCCAGGAATTCTTCAGCTGGGTCTATGCCAACGGCGATGGCCAGGCCAAGGCGCTGGACTACGTCCCGCTGCCGGATCCGCTGGTCAAGCAGATCGAAACCTACTGGTCGCAGAACCTGAAGTAATCCTCTCCCCGATCCCGGCCGCGTACCCCTCTCTCCCGCGCGGTCGGGATCCCCTCTCTCAAACCAACTGGCATCTTTGTCCAAGCGGGCCTTCTGGCCCGCTTTTTTTATGCCGCGGGAGATCTCCCTTCCCCCAACCGTAGGAGCGGCCTCCGGCCGCGAGCTTTTCCGCGCCAATCGGAAGCACCTGTCCCGCCCCAAGCCAGAGCTATCCGTTACCCGACCAGGCGGCGGGTCGGAAGAGCTCGCGCCGGGGACGGCGCTCCTACCTCCCGGTCCGTGGCGAGTGCCGGAAATCCGACGCCGGCCACAATGTCATCACGCTGTAACAAAAACATCATTTCATAGCCGGCATGACACAAACCGCCCACGTTATGGAGCCCGCCATGTCCTTCGCTTCGCCGGTCCGCCTCGCGGCCCTCGCCGTCGCCGCCACCCTGTTCGTCGCCGGCTGCAAGCCCGCCTCCGACGCCCCGGCGGCCTCCGGCACCACGCCTGCCGGCCAGGACGCCGGCACCGGCGCGGCCAAGGTGACCGCCGAGATCACCGGCGCGGGCGCCTCGTTCATCTATCCGCTGATGGCCCGCTGGTCCAGCGACTACAACCAGAGCACCGGCGCCAAGATCAACTACCAGTCGATCGGTTCCGGCGGCGGCATCGCCCAGATCAAGGCGGCCACGGTCGATTTCGGTTCCTCCGACAAGCCGCTGTCGCCGGAAGAACTGGCGCAGGCCGGCCTGGGCCAGTTCCCGTCGGTCATCGGCGGCGTGGTTCCGGTCATCAATGTCGCCGGCATCGAGTCCGGCCAGCTCAAGCTGAGCGGCCCGGTCCTGGCCGACATCTTCCTCGGCAAGATCACCACCTGGAACGACCCGGCCATCGTCGCCCTCAACGCCGGCCTGAAGCTGCCGGCCGAGAAGATCAACAGCGTGCACCGTTCTGACGGCTCGGGCACCACCTTCAACTTCGTCAACTACCTGTCCAAAGTCAGCCCGGAGTGGAAGAGCAAGGTGGGCGAAGGCACCTCGGTGAACTGGGCCGGCGGTGTCGGCGGCAAGGGCAACGAGGGCGTGGCCGCCTACGTGCGCCAGCTGAAGAACTCCATCGGCTACGTCGAACTGGCCTACGCCGAGCAGAACAAGATGGCCTACGCCTCGCTGCAGAACGCCGCGGGCAACTTCGTGCAGCCGACCGCGGAAAGCTTCGCCGCCGCCGCCGCCAGCGCCGACTGGGCCGGTGCCAAGGACTTCAACCTGGTGATCACCAACGCGCCGGGCGCGGACGCCTGGCCGATCACCGCGACCAACTTCATCCTGGTCTACAAGCAGCCCAAGGATGCGGCGCGCGCGAAGAACACGCTGGACTTCTTCAAGTGGGCCTACGAACAGGGCAAGCCGCAGGCCGAACAGCTGGACTACGTGCCGCTGCCGCCGGAACTGGTGAAGCAGGTCGAAGCGTACTGGGCGGCGGAAATCAAGCTCTGATCCGTGCCCCGCGCGTGGCCGCCTGACCGCGGCCACGCCTCCCCCCACGCAACGCCGGCCCGGACTTCCCGACCGCATGAATACCGCCGCCCTCCCCGCTTCCCTGGTCGATCTGCGCACCGCCCGCGACGCGCGCGCCGATCGCCTGTTCCGCTGGACGCTCACCGCCGCCGGCCTGTTCGTCCTGATCTCCCTGATCGCCGCCGCCTTGTCGATGCTGTGGGGCGGCCGTGAAGCCCTGCAGACTTTCGGCCTGGGCTTTTTCACCAGCACCGAATGGAACGTGGGCACGCGCGAATTCGGCGCGCTGGTACCGATCTACGGAACCCTGGTCAGCGCCACCATCGCGATGGTGATCGCGGTGCCGGTCAGCTTCGGCATCGCGCTGTTCCTGACCGAGGTCGCGCCCACCTGGATGCGCGGGCCGGTCGGCATGGCGATCGAACTGCTGGCCGGCATCCCCTCGATCATCTACGGCATGTGGGGCCTGTTCGTACTGGCGCCGCAACTGAGCGAATACGTCTATCCGTGGATTGACGAGAACCTGGGCCAGATTCCCGGCATCGGCCTGCTGTTTTCCGGCCCGCCGCTGGGCATCGGCATGCTGACTGCCGGCCTGGTGCTGGCGATCATGGTCATCCCGTTCGTGTCCTCGGTGATGCGCGAAGTGTTCCTGACCGTGCCCGGCCGGCTGAAGGAATCGGCCTACGCGCTCGGTTCGACCCGCTGGGAAGTGATGTGGGACATCGTGCTGCCCTACACCCGCTCGGCGGTCATCGGCGGCGTGTTCCTCGGCCTGGGCCGCGCGCTCGGCGAGACGATGGCGGTGACCTTCGTCATCGGCAACGCCTACGCGATCAGCGCGGCGCTGCTGGAACCGGGCACCTCGATCGCGGCGACCATCGCCAACGAATTCGCCGAAGCCACCGACCCGCTGCACCGCGGCTCGCTGCTGCTGCTGGGCTTCACCCTGTTCCTGCTGACCTTCATCGTGCTGGCTGCCGCCCGCCTGATGCTGCGCCAGCTCGCCAAGCGCGAGGGCAACTGACATGTCCGCCTCCCTGTACACCTGGCGCAAGGTCAAGAACGTCATCGCGCTGACCCTGTCGATCGCCGCGGCGATCTTCGGCCTGATGTGGCTGGTCTGGATCCTGTGGACCACGATCACCAAGGGCCTGGGCAGCCTGAACCTGGACCTGTTCACCATGATGACGCCGCCGCCGAATGAACCCGGCGGCCTGCTCAACGCCATCTTCGGCAGCGTGGTGATCAGCCTGCTGGCGATCGTGCTCGGCACGCCGATCGGCATCGCCGCCGGCACCTACCTGGCCGAGTACGCCAACAAGCATTGGCTGGGCGAGACCATCCGCTTCGTCAACGACATCCTGCTGTCGGCGCCGTCCATCGTGCTGGGCCTGTTCATCTACACCGTGATGGTGGCGCAGATGGGACACTGGTCCGGCCTGGCGGGCGCGGTCGCGCTGGCCTTCATCGCCCTGCCGGTGATCGTCCGCACCACCGACGAGATGCTGCGGCTGGTGCCGCAGCAGATGCGCGAAGCCGCGCTGTCGCTGGGCGTGCCGCAATGGAAGGTGACCACCCAGGTACTGCTGCGCTCGGCCCTGCCCGGCGTGGTGACCGGCGTGCTGCTGGCGCTGGCGCGCATCAGCGGCGAAACCGCGCCGCTGCTGTTCACCGCCTTCAACAACCAGTTCTGGAGCACCGACCTGATGCAGCCGATGGCCAACCTGCCCATGGTCATCTACCAGTACGCCATGAGCCCGTACGACTCCTGGAACTCGCTGGCCTGGGCCGGTGCGTTCCTGGTGACCGCGCTGGTGCTGCTGCTCAGTCTGTTGGCCCGGACCATCCTCCTGCGAAACAAGGTGACCCATGAATGACGTGGCCCGTATCTCGGTCGCGACCCCGCAGCGCGAAGTCGAGGCCGGCGCGCCGGCCCGCGTGAAGCTGGCGGCCAAGAACCTGGATTTCTACTACGGCGGTTTCCATGCCCTGAAGGGCATCAACCTGGAGATCCCGGAAAAGCGGGTCACCGCGCTGATCGGCCCGTCCGGCTGCGGCAAGTCGACCCTGCTGCGGATCTTCAATCGCATCTATTCGCTGTACCCGAAGCTGGAAGCCAAGGGCGAGGTGCTGCTGGACGACCAGAACATCCTGGATCCCAAGTACCCGATGAACCGCCTGCGCAGCAAGGTGGGCATGGTGTTCCAGAAGCCGGTTCCGTTCCCCATGACGATCTATGAAAACGTCGCCTACGGCATCCGCCACCACGAGCGCATCGGCCGTGCCGACATGGACGTGCGCGTGGAGCAGGCCCTGCGCCAGGCGGCGCTGTGGGACGAGGCGAAGGACAAGCTGAAGCAGAGCGCGCTGGGCCTGTCCGGCGGCCAGCAGCAGCGCCTGTGCATCGCCCGCGCGGTCGCCCTGCGTCCGGACGTGATCCTGCTGGACGAGCCGACCTCGGCACTGGATCCGATCTCGACCAGCAAGATCGAACAGCTGATCGAGGAGCTGAAGCAGGACTACACCATCGCGATCGTCACCCACAACATGCAGCAGGCCGCGCGCGTTTCCGACTACACGGCCTTCATGTACCTGGGCGAGCTGATCGAGCACGATGCCACCGCGACGATCTTCTCCAAGCCCAGCAAGCAGCAGACCGAGGATTACATCACGGGACGTTTCGGATGAAACGTCCCGCGGGATTGGAGATTCGGGATTCGGGATTCGCAACTTCGGCTCCCACCCCGTCCCCGCTCCCGTCCGCTCCTGCCAATCCCGAATCCCCAATCCCCAATCCCGGCCCTCATCCATGAACACCCAACCGCACGAGCACATTGTGAAAAGTTACGACGAAGAACAGCGCCGGCTGGTGGCCGAGATCGTGCGCATGGGCGAGATTGCCGTGGCGCAGCTGGAAGCCGCCCTCGATGTCATCGAACGCCGCGACGACCGCGCCGCCCAGCGCATCATCGCCAACGACGAGGCCATCGATACGCTGGAACAGCAGATCAGCCACGACGTGATGCACCTGGCCCTGCGCGGCCCGATGGCGCGCGACCTGCGCGAGATTCTCGCCGGCCTGCGCATTCCGGCGGACATCGAGCGGATCGGCGATTACGCCGCCAACGTGGCCAAGCGCTCCATCGCCCTCAACGTCTCGCCGCCGATGCCGCAGATCACCGGCCTGCGCGCGCTGGGCAAGCTGGCCGCGCAGCAGGTGCGCGAAGTGCTGGTCGCCTACCAGAACAACGACGACGCCCGCGCCCTGCAGGTCCGCGAACGCGACGCCGAACTGGACGCCCATTACACCGCGCTGTTCCGCGAGCTGCTGACCTACATGATGGAAGACCCGCGCAACATCACCCCGTGCACGCACCTGCTGTTCATGGCCAAGAACCTGGAACGCATCGGCGACCACGCGACCAACATCGCCGAGAACGTGTGGTTCCTGATCCACGGCGACCAGCCGCTGCCGGCCCGCGACAAGCGCGACGAGACCAGCACCACCGGCGCGGTCTGATCCCTGCTCCAGGGCTGAATAGCGGCTGACCCAATCCGGGGGCGGGCGAATCCTTTCGCCCGCCCCCGTTCTCTTTCCAGCTGGCGGACATGGCGCGGACGCGCGATGCTGACTGACGGAGAACGACGACGGATGAGTGGAGCAGCCATCGCAAGCATCGAGGACCTGATGGCCGCGCGCGCCGGCGACGCGGCGGCGTTGCAGCGCGTGCTGGCGATTTCGCGGCAGAACCTGCGCCGCTACGCGGAATACCACTGCGTGGTCAACGACGCCGAGGACGCGGTGCAGGAGAGCCTGCTGCTGGTATCCCGCCGGATCGGCGACCTGCGCGCGGTCGAGGCCTTCACTTCCTGGCTGTTCCGCATCGTCAAGCGGGAGTGCAACCGGCTCAAGCGCGGCCTGCGCCTGTTGACCGGAGAGGCGGTGACCGAGGACCTGCTGCCTCCCACCCATTTCGAACCGGTCGAACTCGGCCATGATGTCGCGCGGGTGCTGGAAACGCTTCCAGCCCACTATCGCCAAATCCTGCTGCTGCGCGACCTGGAAGGCATGACCATCGAAGAGCTTGCCGAACAGCTGCAGCTGACCCCGCAGGCGGTCAAATCCCGCCTGCACCGGGCCCGCGCGCTGGCCCGCGAATACCTCTGCGCAGACCCCACACTTCCCTAACAACGCCGGATTACACTGGCGCCCCCTGCCGTGCGGAACCCCCGCACCTCAACTGGAGAAACTGCAATGTCCAAGTCCAACCAGAAGCCCGTCGCCCTCGCCATGTGCACCGCGCTGGCCGGCGGCATCGTTCTCGCGGGTTCGGCTTTCGCGATGGAACCGCTCTCGCAGGGTTACCTGCTCGCCGCCCAGGATGCCAAGGCCGCCGATGCCAAGACGGCCGAGGGCAAGTGCGGTGAAGGCAAGTGCGGCATCGAGAAGGCCGACACCGACAAGGACGGCAAGGTCTCCAAGGCCGAGTTCGACACCGCCCATCCCGGCAAGAGCGACAAGTTCACCGCCATCGACACCAACAAGGACGGCTTCATCGATGCCGCCGAGGCCAAGGCCCATCACGAGGGCAAGTGTGGTGAAGGCAAGTGCGGCGGCGACAAGAAGGATGGCGCCAAGGCCGACGGCAAGGCCGCGCACGAAGGCAAGTGCGGCGAAGGCAAGTGCGGCGGCGCGGCCTGATCCGAGCGGCCCGTGTTCCGTGCCCTCCCCCGTCCGGGGGAGGGTGATGGCCGGGCCACCGCTTCCCCGCTGCCGACGTGGTTTCCTCCCACCTGTCTCCCGCGCCCGTCTCCGCCGGCCTCGGCCTGCGCCGCGGGCTGCTGGATCAATTGCTGGCCGCCGCGCCCGGTGATTTCGATTTCCTCGAATGCGCGCCGGACAACTGGATCGGCGTGGGCGGACGCCTGGGCGAAGCGCTGGAACAACTCACCTCGCGCGCGCCGCTGACCTGCCATGGCCTGTCGCTGTCACTGGGAGGTGTCGAACCGCTGGACGATACCTTCCTGGCGCGGACCCGCCGTTTCCTGGATCGCCACCAGGTCGCGCTGTACAGCGAGCACCTGAGCTACTGCGCCGACGATGGCCATCTCTACGATCTGATGCCGATTCCGTTCACCGAGGAAGCGGTGCACCACGTCGCCGCCCGCATCCGCCAGGTGCAGGACGCGCTGGACCGCCGCATCGCGGTGGAGAACGTGTCCTACTACGCGGCGCCGTACCAGGCCATGGCCGAAGTCGATTTCGTCAACGCGGTGCTGGACGAAGCCGACTGCGATCTGCTGCTGGACGTCAACAACATCTACGTCAACGCGATCAACCACGGCTATGACGCGCGCGGCTTCCTTGCGCGCATGCCGTCGCGGCGCATCGCCTCGTACCATATCGCCGGCCACTACGACGAGGCCGACGATCTGAAGATCGACACCCATGGCGCCGACGTGAAGGAAGACGTCTGGACACTGCTGGCGGACGCCTATCGCCTGCATGGCGTGCGCCCGACATTGCTGGAACGCGACTTCAACTTCCCGCCGCTGGCGATGCTGCTGACCGAACTCGGTCGCATCCGCGACTTGCAGGCGCGGGCCACGCCGCGCGAGAGCGCGCATGGCTGAGCATCTGCGCGAGCAGCAGTTCGCGTTCGCGCGGCACCTGCGTGATCCGCAGCGGTATCCCGCGCCGCCCGGTATCGAGGATCGCCGCATGGCGATCTACCGGGATCTGTTCTTCAACAACATCGAAGGCTTGCTGGCCGGCAATTTCCCGGTCATCCGGCGAACCCTGGGCGACGCGGACTGGCGGGAACTGGTGCGCGGGTTCTACGCCCTGCACCGTAGCCGCACACCGCTGTTTCCGGAGGTGGCGCGGGAATTCATCCGCTTCCTGCAGGATCGCCCGGTCCGCGAAGACGCGCCCTGGCTGGCCGAACTGGCGCATTACGAATGGGTGGAACTGGCCTTGCAGATCAGCGACGAGCCCGCGCCGCGCCATGATCCGGATGGCGACCTGCTGGACGGCATGCCCGTCACTTCGCCATGGGCCTGGGCGCTCGCCTATCAGTGGCCGGTGCCGCGCATCGGGCCGGAGTACCGGCCGTCGGCACCGCCTGCCACCCCAACCCTGCTGCTCGTTCGCCGCGACGCGGACCACGCGATCCGTTTCGCGGATCTGTCGCCGCTGGTCTATCGCCTGTTCGAACTGCTCGGCGAACGTCGCCTGAGCGGCCGCCAGGCCCTGCGGCAACTGGCGGCCGAAGCCGGCGTGCCGGCCGATGACGGCTTCATCGCGCAAGGCGAGGCGATGCTGGTGCGGATGCGCCGCGAAGGCAGCCTGCTGGGTACCGCCCTGCCCGGCTGAGTTCGTCGCCGCGCGACCATCGGCTGCCCGCCGGTTTCGATATCGGGTACGACGCGCGGCATCGATCCGCATTCATCCGCGCGCAGCAAAAGCGTCGTCGCGCTCTGCTACCCTGTCGCCCATGAACGCCGCCGAGTTGCCCGCCACCACGCCCATGGCCCGCCGCTTCCGCGGCTACCTGCCGGTGGTGGTGGACGTGGAGACCGGCGGCTTCGACTGGAACCGCCACGCCCTGCTGGAACTGGCGGCGGTGCCGATCGAGCTCGACGAGAACGGCCTGTTCGTGCCCGGCCAGACCACCAGCGCGCACCTGCATCCCGCGCCCGGGCTGGACATCGATCCGAAATCGCTGGAAATCACCGGCATCGTCCTGGATCACCCGTTCCGCTTCGCCAAGCCCGAGCGCGAGGCGCTGGATCACGTGTTCGCGCCGGTGCGCGCGGCGGTCAAGCGGCACGGTTGCCAGCGCGCGATCCTGGTCGGCCACAACGCGCATTTCGATCTCAACTTCCTCAATGCCGCGGTGACCCGGGTCGGCCACAAGCGCAACCCGTTCCACCCCTTCAGCGTGTTCGACACGGTGACCCTGGCCGGCGTGGCTTACGGCCAGACCGTGCTGGCGCGCGCGGTGCAGGCCGCCGGTTTCGAGTGGAGCGCGGAAGACGCGCACTCGGCGGTGTACGACGCCGAGCAGACCGCGCGGCTGTTCTGCAAGATCGCCAACGCCTGGCCTTCGCCGGTCTGATTCCTTGCCCGCGATGCGCCCGGCGCTTCTTCCAAGCCGGAGCATGCGATGTACGAAGCAATCCCGGGATGGCTGCATTACCTGCCCTGGCTCGGCTTCCTGCTGTACTGGATTGCCAGCGCGCGCGACACCAAGCCGGTCGTCCGCGCCGAGCCGCTGTGGCTGCGCCTGTGCGCCTACTGGCTGCCGCTGGCGCTCGCCGTCGTGCTGCTCGGCCCCGGCGAATGGTTCGGCGACAGCCTGTTGCAGGAGCGGTTCGTCCCGAAGAACGTTTCGGTCAAAACGATCGGCCTGCTGTTGACGCTGGCTGGGCTTGGCCTGGCGTGTTGGGCGCGGTTCCTGCTCGGCCGCAACTGGAGCAGCGAAGTGCAGATCAAGCGCGACCATGAACTGATCCAGGCGGGGCCATACCGCCATGTGCGCCATCCGATCTACAGCGGGCTCCTGCTCGCCTTCCTCGGCACCGCCATCGCGGTGGGCGACTGGCGCGGCCTGCTGGCCCTGGCCATCGTCGCCGCCTCGTTCTGGTACAAGCTGCGCCACGAGGAGCGCTGGCTGCGCGAACGCTTCGGCGAGCCTTATCTCGCCTACCAGCGTCGTACCCGCGCGCTGATTCCGGGACTGTTCTGATGACCGCTCGCCTGGACGCGCGCCACGCCGACATCACCACCCTGGCGATGGACGCGATCGTCAACGCGGCGAATAGCTCGCTGTTGGGGGGCGGTGGCGTGGACGGCGCGATTCATCGCGCCGCCGGGCCGGCGCTGGTCGCCGAATGCCGCCTGCTGGGCGGCTGCGAGACCGGCGATGCGAAAATCACCGGCGGCCACCGCCTGCCGGCGCACCATGTCATCCACACGGTGGGGCCGGTCTGGCGTGGCGGCGGTCACGATGAAGCGGCGTTGCTCGCTTCCTGCTACCGGCGCAGCCTGCAACTGGCGCGCGCGCACCGCCTGCGCAGCATCGCGTTCCCGTGCATCAGCACCGGTATCTTCGGCTTTCCCGCGGAACCGGCCGCGCGCATCGCGGTCGACACCGTGCGGGTGGAACTCGCCGGGGACGAAATGCCCGACCTCGTGCTTTTCTGCTGTTTCTCCGCGGACGACCTGGCGATCTACCGACGCCTGCTAGCATTCGGCTGATCCGCGCGAAGTCGCGGGTTGTCAGCCCTCGCCCGCGCCGGGCTCATGCACCGGCGCCCGCGCGGTCATCGCGGTGCCGGCGGAGGCCAGGATGATCGCGCCGATCGCCAGCCACTGCATTCCGCTGAGCTGCTCGTGCAGGAACAGCAGGCCGGACATCGCGCCGAACGCGGGCTCCAGGCTCATCAGCATGCCGAAGGTGCGGGTCGGCAAACGGGTCAGCGCGACCATTTCCAGGCTGTACGGAATCGCCGTCGACAGCAGCGCGACCGCCAGCGCCACCGGCAACAAGGCCGGCGACAGCAGATCGGTGCCGGCATGGGCGATGCCGAACGGCACCGCGACCGCGGCGGCGATGATCGAGCCCAGCGCCACGGTCTGCGGACCGTGTTCGGCGCCGGCCTTCTGTCCGAACAGGATGTACAGCGCCCAGCACAGGCCCGCACCCAGCGCATAGGCCATGCCGACCGGATCCAGCGCCTGCTCCTGCCCCTTCGGCAGCAGCATCAGCAGGCCGGCGACCGCCAGCGCGACCCAGGCCACGTCTCGCAGCCGGCGCGAGCCGAACAGCGCGACCGCCAGCGGGCCGGTGAACTCCAGCGAGATCGCGATGCCCAGCGGGATGGTTTCCAGCGCCTTGTAGAACAACAGGTTCATCAGGCCCAGCGACGCACCGTAGACCAGCAGCGCCGGCCAGTGATCGCGCTGGACCCGCACCCGCCACGGCCGGAACGCCACCGCCAGCAGCACGGTCGCCACACCCAAGCGCAGCGCGGTCGCGCCAGAGGCGCCCACGGCCGGGAACAGGCTCTTGGCCAGCGAGGCGCCGAGCTGGATGGACGCCATCGCAATCAGCAGCAGGCCAATCGGCAGCCACAGCGAGTGATGGGAGGAGGTACGGACGGTGTTCACGACATGACCTGCGATCGCCGAGCCCGGCCGGGCTGGCGCTTGAGGGGAAGAATTCGGTGCACTATATTGCACACAGGCAGCTTAACCGCTGTGCAACATATTGCGCAATCACCTCATGAGCGTTCTGGAACACGTCGCCGAAAACGTCCGCCGCCTGCGCCAGGCCGCGGGCCTGAGCCAGCAGGCCCTGGCCGACGCCTCCGAGGTCAGCCGGCGCATGCTGGTCGGTATCGAGTCGGGCGACGCCAACGTCAGCCTCAATACGCTGGATCGGATCGCCGAGGCGCTGGGGGTGAAGTTCGCGGATCTGGTCCAGGCGCCGGTCGGGGCCAGCCGCGAGCGCATCGAAGCCCTGGCCTGGAGTGGCCGCGATCCCGCTTCGCAGGCGGTCCTGCTGGCCAGCGTGCCGGCCCGCGGCGAAGTCGAATTCTGGTCCTGGACCCTGATGCCGGGCGAGCGTTACACCTCGTTCGCCGATCCGGCCGGCTGGCACGAGATGTTCTACATCATCGAAGGTTGCCTGACCCTGGAATTGCCGGAAGGCGAACAGCGGATCGACGCGGGCGATTTCTTCGTCTTCCCCAGCGATCGCGACTACGCCTACCGCAACGACGGCACCGTTCCGCTGCGTTTCGTCCGCAACGTGGTGCACTGAGCCCGCGGCGGAATCTCAGCGCGGGCGGATGCCGTACTTCGCCAGGATGGCTCGCACGCGGTCCAGCGGAATCACCTCGACCGTCTGGCCATTGCCGTGCGTGGTGGTGGCCATGAACAGCGAGTTGTAGATCGCTTCCTCCACCGCCTCGGTGGTGGCCTGGAACACCGCGCTCATTTCGTCGTTGGCCAGTTCGGTGGTGGTGCGGCGAGGTTCGCCAAAGCGGCGGCGCACCGAGTCGGCGGTGGAGAATGCCAGCGCATAGTCGCCGCTGCCATTGGAGGCCGAACTGCCGGTCCTGCCCAATCCCATCATCGCGCGGGAGGCAACCCTGCCGAGGTTGCGATCGCCCAGCGGCGCATCGGTGGCGATGACGATGATGATCGACCCGTCGCCGCGATCGTCGGCCAGCCCCGGATTCGGCAGCTTGGCGGCGACCGCTTCCTGGAAGGCGAACCGTTCCAGCTCACGGCCGACCGGCGCGCCCTGCACCTGCAGCACGCCGCCGAAGTTGCTCTGCACCAGCACGCCCACCGTCCAGCCACCCAGCGAGGCCGGCAACACCCGCGACGAGGTGCCGATGCCGCCTTTCCAGCCGAAGGCGACCGTGCCGGTGCCGGCGCCGACACTGCCTTCCTGCACCGGTCCGTCACGGGCGCCGGTCAAGGCCTCGCGCACCGCTTCGGCGGTCACCGGCCGCGCGCGGATGTCGTTCAGGCCGCCATCGTTGGTTTCGCCCACCATCGGATTGATCGACTGCACCTGTTGCATGTCCGGCTGCTCCAGCAGCCACGCCGCCATCGCGTCGGCGGCCTTCCACACGCACAGCGTGCAGGTCAGCAGGATCGGGGTTTCCAGTTCGCCCAGTTCGTTCACCTGGGTGGCGCCGATGAACTTGCCGAAACCGTTGCCGACATGCAGCGCCGCCGGAACCCGCGAACGGTAGGCGTTGCCGGCATGCGGCAGGATCGCGGTGACGCCGGTGCGCACGCGCTCGCCCTCGCGCAGGGTCACCTGCCCCACCCGTACCCCGGCCACGTCGGTGATGGCGTTATGCGTGCCGGTGGGGAAGATGCCCGGCGCCACGCCCAGATCACGGGCGCGCACGCGTTCGGACGACTGCGCCGACGCGGCACAGGCAGCGGACATCAGCAGGGCGACGGCGAGCAGCCGCGCGAGGACGGAACGGAAGGGGCGCATGGTAGGCATGCGCGCCATCCTATCGTCTTCGCCGCCGACGCGGCTCAGCCCAGGCGCTGGCGGACCGCCTCGAACAGGGTGATGCCGGCGGCCACCGACACGTTGAGGCTTTCGATGTCGCCCGGCATCGGGATCTTCACCAGGCCGTCGCAGTGCTCGCGGGTCAACCGGCGCAGGCCGTCGGCCTCGCCACCGAGCACCAGCGCGACGTTGCCACGCAGGTCGGTGGCGTACAACGACACGTCGGCTTCGCCGGCCAAGCCGTAGATCCACACGCCCTGCTTCTGCAGATCCCGCAGGCAGCGCGACAGGTTGGTCACCGCCACCACCGGAATCCGATCGGCCGCGCCGACCGAGGTCTTGCGCACGGTCGCGTTGACCGTGGCTGATTTGTCCTTGGGAATCACCACCGCGGTCACGCCCGCCGCCGCCGCGCTGCGCAGGCAGGCGCCGAGGTTGTGCGGATCCTGCACGCCATCCAGCACCAGCAGCAGCGCCTTGCCTTCGGCGGCCTCGACCAGGCCTTCCAGTTCGTTCTCGTCCCAGGTCCGCGCGGCCGCATAGCGCGCGGCCACACCCTGGTGGCGCACATTGCCGCCGACGCCGTCCAGCGCCTGCGCGGTCACCCGGCGCACCTCGATGCCCTTGCGGCGCGCGTTCTCCTCGATCTCGGTCAGGCGCGCGTTCTTGCTGCCGCCCTCGACCAGGACCTCACGCACGTGATCGGCATCGTTCTCGATGGCCGAGGCCACCGCGTTGACGCCGACAATCCATTGGTTCTGTTTGCTCATAATCGGGAATCGGGAATCGGGAATCGGGAATCGGGAATCGGGAATCGGGAATCGGGAATCGGGAATCGGGAAAGCATCCGGCTTTTGCCCCCTTTGTCAAAGGGGGCTACGGGGGATTTGCTTTCCATTACCACGCCGGAGATGTCTACCCCCGACGGAATATCAATAAGCCTGCTTTTTGCGCCGGGCCGGCTGGCCGCGCGGCGGGGGCGCCGGCACGCCCTGTTCCGCCTTGTCCTCGACCAGGCGGAAATCGATCTTGCGTTCCTCCAGGCTGGCCTTGAGCACGATGATGCGCACGCGATCGCCCAGCCGGTACTGCTTGCCGCGGCGTTCGCCGGACAGGGTCTTGCGGATGGGATCGAAGTGGTAATAGTCGTGCGGCAGCTGGGTGACGTGGACCAGGCCGTTGACCTTGGATTCGTCCAGTTCGACGAACAGGCCGAAGCTGGTCACGCCGCTGATGACGCCTTCGAACTGGCCGCCGATGTGCTTTTCCATCCACGCCGCGCGGTAGCGCTCGTCGACCTCGCGTTCGGCCTCGTCGGCACGGCGCTCGCGCTCGGAGCATTGCAGCGCCAGCGCGGCCATCTCGTGCGGCGGATACAGGTACTTGTCGGGCTTGCCGCCCTTGAGCGCGTATTTGATCGCACGGTGCACCAGCAAGTCCGGATAGCGCCGGATCGGCGAGGTGAAATGCGCGTACGCCTCCAGCGCCAGGCCGAAGTGGCCGACGTTGTCCGGCGCGTAGACCGCAAGGCTCTGGCTGCGCAGCAGCACCGATTCCAGCAACGCGGCATCCGGACGGTCGCGGATCTTCTTCAGCAGCCTGGTGTAGTCGCGCGGCTGCACCTTGCCCCAGGCCGGCAGGCTCAGCTTGAACTCCTTGAGGAACTCCAGCAGATCCTCGAACTTGGATTCCGGCGGCTTCTCGTGGATGCGGTATGGCGCGGGAACGCGTTTCTGCAGCAGGTACTTCGCCGCCTCCACGTTCGCCGCGATCATGCATTCCTCGATCAGCTTGTGCGCGTCGTTGCGCTGGAGCATGCCCGCCTGGGTGACTTCGCCGCGGTTGTCCAGCACGAAGCGGACCTCGGAGGATTCGAACTCGATCGCGCCGCGCTGCTGGCGCGCCTTGGCCAGCACCTGGTACAGCTGGTGCAGGCGCTCGACCTGCGGCAACTGCGCGCCCACCTGGCGCTTCGCCTCCTCGTCGTCCAGGCCGACCGCGTTCCAGACCTGGGTATAGGTCAGGCGCGCGTGCGAGTTCATCACCGCTTCGTAGAACTTGGAGCGAGTGACCTGGCCATCGTGATCGATCTGCATGTCGCAGACGAAACACATGCGATCGACCTTCGGGTTCAGCGAACAGATGCCGTTGGACAGGGTCTCCGGCAGCATCGGCACCACGAAACCGGGGAAGTACACCGAGGTCGCGCGCTTCTGCGCCTCGTCGTCCAGCGGCGTACCGGGACGGACGTAATGCGACACGTCGGCGATGGCGACGATCAGGCGGAAGCCGGTACGGCTGGTCTCGCAGTAGACCGCGTCGTCGAAATCCTTGGCGTCCTCGCCATCGATGGTGACCAGCGGCACGGCGCGCAGATCCACGCGCCCGTCCAGCATGCCTTCCTCCACCACCAACGGCACGGCGGTGGCCTCGGCCAGCACTTCCGGCGGGAACTCGTGGGGAATGTCATGGCCGTGGATGGCGGCTTCCACCACCAGCGAAGGCGTCAGCTTGTCGCCAAGCACCGCCAGGATCCGGCCGATGGGCGGACGCCGCGCGTCCGGCGGCTGGGTCAGTTCGCAGACCACCAGTTGGCCGTCGCGCGCGCCCTGGGTCGCGTCCGGCGGAATCTGCACGTTGCGTTGCACGCGCTTGTCGTCCGGCGCCACGTAGGCGATGCCGGCTTCAAAACCGAAGCGCCCGATGAGGCGGGTCAGGCGGTGTTCGAGCACCCGCGCGATGCTGCCTTCGCGGCGGCCGCGGTGATCGATGCCGGTGACGTTGGCCAGCACGCGATCCCCGTGCATCACCTTGCGCATCTCGTACGGCGGCAGGAACAGATCGTCGCCGCCGGCGTCCGGGCGCAGGAAGCCGAACCCGTCCGGATTGGCGATGACCACGCCGGCGACCAGGTCGGTCTGCTGCACCGGCGCATAGCCGCCACGGCGGTTCTGCACCACCTGGCCGTCGCGCAGCATGGCCGCCAGGCGCTTGCCCAGCGCCTCGAAACGGTCCGGCGCGGTCAGGCCCAGCCGGGGGGCGATCTCTTCGGCCGTCTGCGGGCCATCCGACGCTTCCAGCAGGCCGAGGATGGCCTCGCGGCTGGGAATGGGGTTGTCGTAGCGCGCGGCTTCACGCGCGGCATGCGGATCGGTGAAGGAGGAGCCACGTCCGCCAGGCCGCGGGCCACGCCCGGGGGAAGGTTTCGGCGCCGCGGCCTTGCCGCGCGACGGCGGCAGATCCGGCATCCAGGGTGGGAGCGCGGCCTTCTTGCGCGGACCACCCGATGCGGCTCCGGCGCCGCCCCTGCTGCCCTTTCCGGGTGCGGCCTTGCCGCCTTTCCTGCTTGTGTTTTTGCTCATGCGGGCATGTTACACCCCGCCTGAATGCCGGCCGTGAGAAAAACAACCGTTGACAAAGTCCGACGCGACCTCCAGAATTCGCGGCCTGCACACCTCGCCCAGGTGGCGGAATTGGTAGACGCACTAGTTTCAGGTACTAGCGGGTAAAACCGTGGAGGTTCGAGTCCTCTCCTGGGCACCACTGCAAACCGGCGGAATCCGCCGACACGAAACCCCGCTCCGGCGGGTTTTTTTGTATCTGTAACCATGACTTCCGCCACTGTCCCCGCCCCGGGGCGGCGCGTGAATGTGCGCTCTCCTCAGGGAGAGAAGGACATGATCAAGGCATTCGGCAAGAAGGCGGGACTGTTCGCTGCGGCGACGGCACTCCTGCTGGTGGCATTCACGGCGTTTGCGCAGCGCGCCGACGGCAACATCAACGGCGACGCGTCGCCCGGCGACAAGGTGTACGTCGCCAATACCGGCACCGGCCTCAAGCGCGAGACCGTGGCAGATGAAGACGGCAAGTACCGGTTTCGCTCGCTCCCGCTGGGCACCTATGAGGTGAAGATTGTCCGTGGCGAGGAGAACGTCCTCAATGCCACGGTGACCCTGCGTCCGGGCGGTACCGCGCGACCGCCGACCCCGAAGGCCGACGACGCCGCGACCGGGGCGGATCCCGCGCCGTCACCGGCACCGTCCGCCGGCAATTGAGTTCCACTCGCTTCGCCAGGAAAGCCCCGCATCGCGGGGCTTTTCTTTTGGGCATGGATCAGGCCGTTGACCGGTAGAATTGCCCGATTGGAACAATCCGCAGACCGACGCAACCGATGAGCGACACCATCCGCACCTCCTTCCACGGCTTCGAACAGATCCCCCTGCGCGAGTACGCCGAACGCGCCTACCTGGACTACTCGATGTACGTGGTGCTGGACCGCGCCCTGCCCTTCATCGGCGATGGCCTCAAGCCGGTGCAGCGCCGGATCATCTATTCGATGAGCGAACAGGGGCTCAGCGCCGCCTCCAAGCCAAAGAAGTCCGCGCGCACCGTCGGCGATGTCATCGGCAAGTACCACCCGCACGGCGACAGCGCCTGCTACGAGGCGATGGTGCTGATGGCGCAGCCGTTCTCGTACCGCTATCCGCTGATCGAGGGCCAGGGCAACTTCGGTTCACCCGACGATCCCAAGTCGTTCGCGGCCATGCGCTACACCGAGGCCAAGCTGACCCCGATCGCCGAAGTGCTGCTGGGCGAACTCGGCCAGGGCACGGTGGATTGGACGCCCAACTTCGACGGCACCTTGGAAGAGCCGACCTGGATGCCGGCGCGCCTGCCGCACCTGCTGCTCAACGGCACAACCGGCATCGCCGTGGGCATGGCCACCGATGTGCCGCCGCACAACCTCAACGAGATCGTCAGCGCGTGCATCCGCCTGATCGATGATCCGGACGCCACCGTCGCCGATCTGTGCGAACACGTGCATGGACCGGACTATCCCACCACCGCGGAAATCATCACGCCGCTGTCGGATCTCCGGGCGATGTATGAAACCGGCAACGGCAGCGTTCGCGCGCGCGCCACCTACGCCAAGGAAAACGGCAATCTGGTCATCAACGCGCTGCCCTACCAGGTCTCGCCGTCCAAGGTAATCGAGCAGATCGCCACCCAGATGCGCGCCAAGAAGCTGCCCTGGCTGGAGGACATCCGCGACGAATCCGATCACGCCAACCCGGTGCGGGTGGTGCTGATTCCGCGTTCCAACCGGGTCGACGTCGAACAGTTGATGGGCCATCTGTTCGCCACCACCGACCTGGAAAAGAGCTACCGGGTCAACCTCAACATCATCGGCCTGGACGGGCGTCCGCAGGTCAAGAACCTGAAGATGCTGCTGACCGAATGGCTCAGCTTCCGCTACGAAACCGTCACCCGCCGGCTCAAGCACCGGCTGGAGAAGGTCGATCGCCGCCTGCACCTGTTGGAAGGCTTGTTGATCGCGTTCCTCAACTTGGACGAGGTCATCCGCATCATCCGCACCGAGGATGAGCCCAAGCCCGCGCTGATTGCACGGTTCAAGCTGACCGAGGATCAGGCCGACTACATCCTCGACACCAAGCTGCGCCAGCTGGCGCGGCTGGAGGAAATGAAAATCCGCAGCGAGCAGGACGAACTGGCCGCCGAACGCGAAAAGCTGCAGTCCATCCTGGAATCCAAGGCCAAGCTCAAGAAGCTGATCAAGGACGAGCTGACCGCCGACGCCAAGAAGTTCGGCGACGCCCGCCGTTCGCCGCTGGTGCAGCGCGATGCCGCGCAGGCGCTGGATGAAACCGATCTGGTGGCCGCCGAGCCGATGACCGTGGTGCTGTCTGAGAAGGGCTGGATCCGCGCGGCCAAGGGCCATGAAGTCGATGCCGCCGGACTGTCCTACCGTGAAGGCGACAGCCTGCTGGCGGCGGTGCGTTCGCGCAGCACCCAGCAAGTGGCGTTCCTGGATTCGGAAGGCCGCAGCTACTCCACCGCCGTGCACACCCTGCCTTCCGCGCGCGGCAACGGCGAACCACTGACGGGCCGTTTCTCGCCGGCCGCCGGCGCCTCGTTCCAGGCCCTGGCCAGTGGCGACAACGACACCCGGCTGGTGCTGGCGTCCTCGCATGGCTACGGCTTCGTCACCCGCTTCGAGAACCTGACCGGCCGCCAGAAGGCCGGCAAGGCAATGTTCAACCTGACCACCGGCGCGCGCGTGCTGCAACCGGCCCCGATCGCCAATCCGGACACCGACCGCATCGTCGCGGTGACCACCGCCGGTCACCTGCTGGCGTTCCCGATCAGCGAGCTGCCGGAACTGGACAAGGGCAAGGGCAACAAGATCATCGACATCCCCAAGGCCAAGCTCGGCACCGAACGGGTGGTCGCGATCGCCGCCGTGTCTCCGGGCAACACCCTGCAGGTACGCAGCGGACAGCGCACGATGTCGCTGTCGTTCAAGGATCTGGACGCCTACCTCGGCGCGCGCGCGACCCGTGGCGGCCTGCTGCCGCGCGGCTGGCAGAAGGTCGACGGGCTCGGGGTGGAGTGATGCAGCCGGAGTTCTGGCTGGAACGCTGGCGCGAGGGCCGCATCGGCTTCCATCGGGGAGAGGTGATGCCGCTGCTGGTCCAGCACTGGCCGGCGCTGGCGATAAACGCCGGCGGGCGGGTGTTCGTGCCGCTGGCGGGAAAGACGCTGGACATGATCTGGCTGGCCGCGCAGGGCCATCCGGTGCTGGGCGCCGAACTGTCGCCGCTCGCCGTGCGGCAGTTCTTCGAGGAAAACGACCTGCGTCCGCGGGTCACCGACACGCCGGCCGGTCGCCTGCACGCGGTCGATGGCATCGAGCTGATGCTCGGCGACGTGTTCGCGCTGGACGCCACCACCCTGGCGACATGCGAGGCCGTCTACGATCGCGCCGCGCTGATCGCGCTCCCGCCGGAACTGCGCGCGCGCTATGCCGACGAGGTCTATGGTCGCCTCCCCGTCGGCTGCCGCAGCCTGCTGATCACGCTGGAATATCCGCAACCGGAAAAGAACGGCCCGCCGTTCTCGGTCGACGAAGACGAAGTCCATCGCCTGTTCGCGAATCGCTGGGACATCGAGCGGCTGGAGCGCCGCGACATCCTCGCCAACGAGGCCAGCTTCCGCGCCGAGGGCGTCACCGCCCTGCACACCGCGGTCTACCAACTGCGAAAGCGCGCCTGAAAAAAAAACCCGGCGTCGCCGCCGGGGTGTGTTTCATCTTCCAGCGAAGTCACTCGACCGAGGATTTCTGCGCGAGTCGCGCGGTCAGGTAGTTTTCCAGTCCGATGCGCTTGATCAGGCCCAACTGCTGCTCCAGCCAGTGCGCGTGATCCTCCTCGGTATCCTTCAGCTGGGTCTGCAGGATCTCGCGACTGACGAAGTCGCCGTGCCGTTCGCACAGCGCCACGCCCTTGGCGAGATTGGCGCGGACCTCGTACTCCACTTCCAGATCCCGCTGCAGCATTTCCTCGACCGTGCGCCCTGAAGTGAACGGCGTCGGGCTCATGTCCGGATCGCCCTCCAGGAACAGGATCCGCCGCAGCAGCGCGTCGGCATGCTCGGTCTCCTCCTGCATCTCGTGGTCGATGCGTTCGTAGAGCGCGATCAGTCCCATGTCCTCGTAGCGACGGGAATGGATGAAGTACTGGTCACGCGCGGACAGCTCGCCACGCAGCAACTGCTTGAGGTAATCGACAACTTCGGGATGGCCTTTCATGGGTTCAACTCCTTGCAACTGCCGCGCATGATGCCCGAAGCCGGGCGCCGGTGTTCTAATCGGAATCAGTCGCACTCGCAGCCGCTTTCGCGGCCCTCACAGGGCCGCGTTGTGCACCCCCGCCACCGCCCGGCCGGACGGATCGGCGGCCGCCGCGAAACTGGCGTCCCAGGCAATCGCCGCCGGCGAGGAGCACGCAATCGACTTGCCGCCCGGCACCGTCTCGGCGCAGGCCTGGCCGGGGTAGAAGCGCTCGAACAGGCTACGGTAGTAATAGGCTTCCTTGGTCCGGGGCGGGTTGATCGGGAAGCGCTTGTCCGCCGCCGCCAGTTCGCGGTCGCTGACCTGGGCCTCGGCATGCGCCTTCAGGCCATCGATCCAGCCGTAGCCGACGCCATCGCTGAACTGCTCCTTCTGCCGCCACAGGATCGAATCCGGCAGGTAACCCTCGAACGCCTCGCGCAACACCGCCTTCTCGATCCGGCCCTTTCCGGCCATCTTGTACTGCGCGTCCATCCGCATCGCCACGTCGAGGAATTCGACGTCGAGGAACGGCACGCGCGGCTCCACGCCCCAGGCCATCATCGACTTGTTGGCGCGCAGGCAGTCGTAGTTGTAGAGCGCATCCAGCTTGCGCACCAGCTCCTCATGGAACTCGCGTGCGTTCGGCGCCTTGTGGAAGTACAGGTAGCCGCCGAAGATTTCGTCCGAGCCCTCGCCCGACAGCACCATCTTCACGCCCATCGCCTTGATCCGGCGCGCGAGCAGGAACATCGGAGTGGAAGCGCGGATGGTGGTGACGTCGTAGGTCTCGATGTGGCGGATCACTTCAGGCAGCGCGTCCAGACCTTCCTCGAAGGTGTACTCGAATCCGTGGTGGACGGTGCCCAGCGCCTGCGCGGCAACCTCCGCGGCGGCCAGATCCGGGGAACCCTTCAGGCCGATCGCGAAGGAATGCAGACGCGGCCACCAGGCTTCGGAAGTGTCATCGTCCTCCACCCGGCGCCGCGCGAAACGCGCGGCCACCGCCGCGACCAGCGAGGAATCCAGGCCGCCGGACAACAGCACGCCGTACGGCACGTCGGTCATCAGCTGGCGATGCACGGCGCGCTCGAACGCCTCGCGCAGCTCCTCGCGGGTGACTTCCACGCCCTGCACCGCGTCGTAGCTGCGCCAGTCCTTGCCGTAGTACGGCTTCAGTTCGCCGCTGGCGCTGTCGTAGTAGTGCCCCGGCGGGAACTGCGCGACGTCCGCGCACAGATCCGCCAGTGCCTTCATCTCCGAGGCCACGCACAGGCGGCCTTCGCGATCGTGTCCCCAGTACAACGGGCACACGCCGATCGGGTCGCGCGCGATCAGGAAACGGCGCGCGGCCACGTCCCACAGCGCGAACGCGAAGATGCCGTTGAGGCGGTTGAGGAACGACTCCGGGGTGTCTTCTCGGTACAGCGCGTTGATCACTTCGCAGTCCGAACCGGTCTGGAACGCGTAGGGTTGGCGCAGTTCCTTCTTCAGCTCGCGGTGATTGTAGATCTCGCCGTTCACCGCCAGCACCAGGCCGCCGTCGGCCGAGCGCAGCGGCTGCGAGCCGCCGGCGGGATCGACGATCGCCAGGCGCTCGTGGACGAGGATGGCGCCGTCGTCCAGATGCACGCCGCTCCAGTCCGGGCCGCGATGGCGCTGCCGCTGGGAAAGTTCCAGCGCCTGCCGGCGCAGGACGGTGGCGTCGTCACCGGCCTGCAGGCCGAAAATGCCGAAGATGGAACACATGGGGAAACTCCTGGGAAATGGGGTTGGGAGAGGAAGGGCTGGCGAAGGGCGAAAAAAAACCCGCATCTCGCGATGCGGGTTTTCTGTGTCCGGCTGGTACTTCTATGCCTAGTCGCAGACCCGCAGCGTCCACGCACGATTATTCGCACGCGCATTGTTGCGGCGGTTCGAATTGTTCGCGGCGGCTGTGGCGAGACGAAGCATGGGAGCGACCCTAACCGGTCCCGGCGGGGCTTGGCAAGTACCGGGCGCGTTCCTCGTCATGGTTTCAGCCGCAACCATTCCCGGACCACTCAGGCGGCCGGCAGCAGGAGCCGCTCCAGCAATCGCTGGTAGAGGCCAGGAAGCGCTTCCAGCTCCGCCACCACGATGTTCTCGTCAACCTTGTGGATACTGGCGTTGACCGGGCCGATCTCGATGCACTCGGCCCCGAGCGGGGCGATGAAACGCGCGTCGGAGGTGCCGCCCGCCGTACTCTCTTCCGGTGGCGCGCCCGAGAACTCGGCCAGCACCTGGCGCGCGGTGGCGCGCAGATGGCCTTCCGGGGTGTAGAACGGCTCTCCGCCGCGGTGCCAGTGGATGGCGTAGTCCAGTTCGTGCCGGCGCAGCACCGACTCGATCTCCTCTTCCAGGCGCGCGGCGGTCCAGGTGGGATTGAAGCGCAGGTTGAACACCAGCTTCAGTTCGCCCGGAATGACGTTGCTGGCGCCAGTGCCGGCGTTGATGTTGGAAATCTGCAGGCTGGTCGGTGGAAAGGTCTCGTAGCCATCGTCCCAGACCCGCGCGGCGAGTTCGGCCAGCGCCGGCAGCGCCTTGTGGATCGGATTGAGCGCCTTGTGCGGATAGGCCACATGGCCCTGCACCCCGCGCACGCTCAGGGTGCCGGTGAGCGTGCCGCGACGGCCGACGCGCAGCAGGTCGCCCAGCACCTCCTTGGAGGAAGGCTCGCCGGTGATGCACCAGTCGATGCGCTGGCCGCGCTCGCGGAAGGTTTCGGCGACCAGCTTCACGCCATCCAGGGCGTCGCCCTCCTCGTCCGAGGTCACCAGCAGCGCGACCGTTCCGGGATGATCCGGATGCGCGTCGACGAAGCGCTCCAGCGCGATCGTGCAGGCGGCGACGCTGCATTTCATGTCGGCCGCGCCGCGCCCGTACAGCACGCCGTCGCGCACCGTCGGGATGAAGGGATCGCTGGTCCAGGCATCCAGCGGGCCGGGCGGAACCACATCGGTGTGGCCGAGCAGCACCAGCACCGGCGCACCGCTGCCGTGGGTGGCCCAGAGATTTTCGACATCGCCGAAGCGCAGGGATTCGCAACGGAATCCGGCGGCGGTCAGGCGCGTGGCCAGCACTTGCTGGCAGCCCGCGTCATCGGGAGTCACCGAATGGCGACGGATCAGTTCGCTGGAAAGCTCGACGACATCGCTCACTTGCCGACTCCGAACAGCTTCTTGAAGCCATTGTCACTGAAGCCCTGTGAAAACACGGTTTCACCGCCTTCCTCCCGTACGACCACGGGCCGGCGGATCAACTGCGGGTATTCCTTGAGCAGCAGTTTCCATTCCGCTTCGGAACCGGGCGACTTGCGATTCTCCGGCAACTGCCGCCAGGTGGTGGAGGACTTGTTGATCAGCGCGTCCCAGCCCCCGGCGTGATCGGCCCAGTCCTTCAGCACCTCGGGCGCCTGCCGGTTGTCGCGGTAGTCGATGAAGGCATGGGCGACTTCGAAGCGATCAAGCCACTTGGTGGCCTTCTTGCAGGTGTCGCAGTTCTTGAGTCCGTAGATCGTCGTGGTCATGCTCGAATCCTTTTTCACGGCCACGCGTCCCGCGATGGATTCCGCGTGTCCGTGCGCAACGTCATGCCGATGGGCGCCTTCGCGTCCACCGGCTCGGGAAAAATCAGTCGGCCAGCCCGCGCAGCAGTTCGTTGACGCTGGTCTTGCTGCGGGTCTTCTCGTCGACCTGCTTGACGATCACCGCGCAATACAGCGAGTGCGAACCGTCGGCGGCCGGCAGCGAACCGGATACCACCACGCTGCCCGGCGGCACATAGCCGTAGGTGATTTCCTTGGTCATGCGGTTGTAGATGCGGGTCGACTGGCCCAGGAACACGCCCATGCCGATCACGCTGTGATGGCCGACCACCACGCCTTCCACGACTTCCGAGCGCGCGCCGATGAAGCAGTGGTCCTCGATGATCGTCGGCGAGGCCTGCAGCGGCTCCAGCACGCCGCCGATGCCGGCGCCGCCGGACAGGTGGCAATGCTTGCCGACCTGCGCGCAGGAACCGACCGTGGCCCAGGTATCGACCATGGTGCCCTCGCCCACATAGGCGCCGATATTGACGAAGCTCGGCATCAGCACCACGTCCTTGCCGAAGTGGCTGCCGCGGCGGGCGATCGCGCCCGGCACCACGCGCACGCCCAGCTTGCGGAAATCGGCTTCGTCGAACGCGCCGAAGCGCGCTTCCACCTTGTCCCAGAACGGCGCGGGATAGGCTTCGACCAGTTCCATCTCGTTGACCCGGAAATACAGCAGCACCGCTTTCTTCAGCCACTCGTTGACCTTCCAGCCGCCCTTGCCGTCCGGTTCGGCCACGCGCAGTTTGCCGCTTTCCAGGCCGTCGATGGCGCGCTCGACCGCGGCGCGGGTGGAGCCCTCGATCTCGACGGTGGTCAGTTCGGCGCGGCGTTCGAACGCGCTCTCGATGGTCGACTTCAGTTCTTCAACGGCGGTGGCTTTCTTCGGGCTCATCAATCCGGGTTCCTTGGGGGAGTGTTCGTCAATGGGTTTCGAGCCCCGCGCGCAATGCGTCGCGCAGGGCCTGTTGCTGTTCTTCCGACGCCAGCGGCATGTCGCCTTCGTCGGTGATCTGGAAGATGTCTTCGGCGCGTTCACCGAAGGTCGCGATGCGGGCGTCATGCACCCGCAGGCGTTGCGCGCGCAGCACCTGGGCCACGTCCGACAGAAGGCCCGGGCGATCCGGCGCGATCAGGCTGAGCACGGTGCGTCGGCCATCCGGCGTGCGCCCGAACTCGATGCGCGGCGCGAAGCGGAAATGGCGGAGCTGGCGCGGCAACGCGCGCCGCGAGGTGCGCACTTTGTCCAGCGCGCCGGCCAAGGCGACGCTCAGGCCATGCTCGACGTCGGCCGGATCGCGGGTGGCGTAGCTGTCGGCGGGCAGCACCTCGAAGGTATCGAACACCGTGCCCTGCGGCCCCACCAGCACCCGCGCCTGGTGGATGGCGTAGCCCATGCGATCGAGGGTGGACAGGATCGCGGCGAACAGGCCATCGCGATCGGGCGAATGCACGAATACTTCCATCGCGTTGGCGTCCTCGGCGATCAGCCGCGCACGCACGCGCGTCTCGCCCGGTCCCACGCCTCGCAACGCCTCGGCCTGCCAGGCCAGTTGCTCCGGGCGGAAGCGCAGGAAGCTCTCCTCCGGCATCGCCGCGAACAGTGCGTCGGCGTCCACGTCCCCGATGGCGTGCAGGCGCAGCAGCACTCGCACCGATTCGCGCGCCTCGGCCAGCCGCGCGTCGACGTCGACCGGATGTTCCAGACCCTCGCGCAGCACCCGGCGGGTGGCGAAGTAGAGATCCGCCAGCAGCCGATCCTTCCAGGCATTCCACAGCTTGGGGCTGGTGCCGGCGATGTCGGCGCAGGTCAGCAGGTACAGGTAATCGAGCCGCTCGCGATCGCCAATCAGGCGGGCGAACGCGTGGATGACGTCCGGATCGGAAATGTCCTGCTTCTGCGCGGTCACCGACATGCGCAGGTGCTGTTCCACCAGCCAGGCCACCAGATCGGTGTCGGAGGCGCTCAGGCCATGCGCGGCGCAGAACTCCCGCGCATCGACCGCCCCGAGTTCGGAATGATCGCCGCCGCGGCCCTTGGCGATGTCGTGGAACAGGCCGCCCAGCAGCAGCAGTTCCGGCTTGCGCAGGCGCGGCCAGACCTCATGGGCGATGGAGAAGCGTTCGTCCGCGCGGCCGGAAGAGAACGTGGCCAGGTTCTTCAACACCATCAGGGTGTGCTGGTCCACGGTGTAGACATGGAACAGATCGAACTGCATGCGCCCGGACACCCGGGCGAACGCGGGCAGCCACTGGCCCAGCACGCCCAACCGCGCCATCCGGGTCAACGTTTCCACTGCGCGCGGCCCGCGCAGCAGGCCCATGAAGGCAGCGCGCTGGGTGCCCGTCGCAGCCGGATACGCGGTCAATTTCGGCAATGACTCGGCCAGCGCGCGCGCGGTGAGCGAATGCAGTCCGCGCACCTGCGGCTGCGCGGCCCACATCGCGAACAGGGCAAATACCTGCGACACGTCATCCTGTGGCCAGGCCGGATCCCGCGCGGCCAGGTAGCCGCGGCGCAGCGCGAACGCGTCGTCCAGCGGCTCCGGCAACGCCTCGCCGTCGAACTGTTCCTCGAACCGCTGCAGCAGCCGATCGCTGATGCGACGGACAATCGCGGCGCTGCGGTAGAAGCCCTGCATCATCTTCTCGACGCCCAGGTTCTCGGCGTCGTCGACGAAGCCCAGGCGCTGCGCAAGCGCTTTCTGGAAATCGAAGCGCAGGCGTTCCTCGGGACGACCGGCGATCAGGTGCAGGCCGTAGCGCAGGCGGCCCAGCGCGCGGCGCTCGCGTGCCAGCGCGGCCGCCTCGTCGGGTCCCAACTGGCCCATGCCGACCAGCGGTTCCAGATCCCGCACGCCGAAGGTACGCAGCGCCATCCAGCCCAGCGTGTGCAGATCGCGCAGACCACCCGGGCCATCCTTGATGTTCGGTTCCAGGTTTTCGGAGGTGTCGCCGAAACGCGCATGGCGGGCACTCATTTCCTCGCGCTTGGCGAGGAAGAAATCGCGCGCGGGCCAGACCCTTGCCGCCGACACCGCATCGATCAGGCGCGCCTCGTCGACCGGTTCGGCCACCACCGGCCGCGCCTCGATGAGCGCGGTCAGCACGGTCTGGTCGGCGGCGGCCTCGGTGCACTCGACGGCCGAACGCACCGCATGGCTGATCGGCAGGCCGGCATCCCACAGCAGCGCGAAGAAACGCGCCAGCGCCTCGTGGTATCGCGCCTGCGCCGGCGCTTCGGCCAGCACCAGCAGGTCCACGTCCGACTGCGGGAACAGTTCACCACGGCCGTAGCCGCCTACCGCGAACAACGCCATCAGGCTGTCGGCGGGGACGCAGCGCTGCCAGGCGTCCCGCAGCAGGTGATCCACGCCGCGCGCGCGCAGCGCGAGGATCCGGTCCATGCCGTCGCCGTGGTCGAAGCGCTTGCCCAGCCGCGCGTCGTTGTGGCCGAGCGCGGCTCGGGCGGCGGCCGACCAGGCCGCGTCATCCGCGATTCCCGGGCCGATCCCGGTCAGCCGCGGCAATGAATCAGTCGCGGCCTGGGGACTGCTCACAGGTCGTTGTCGTCGCCCGGCAGGCGGGTCAGGATCTCGACGCCGTCCTCGGTCACCGCCACGGTGTGCTCCCATTGCGCCGAGAGCTTGCGGTCCTTGGTGACCACGGTCCAGCCATCGGGCAGCACCTTGGAGAAGCGGGTGCCCTCGTTGATCATCGGCTCGATGGTGAAGGTCATGCCCGGCTTCAGCACCACGCCATCACCCGGGCGGCCGTAATGCAGCACCTGCGGCTCGTCGTGGTAGACCTTGCCGATGCCATGGCCGCAGTACTCGCGTACCACGCTGAAGCGCTCTGCCTCGGCGAACTGCTGGATGGCGTGGCCGATGTCGCCCAGGGTCGCGCCCGGACGGACCGCCCTGATGCCGCGGAACATCGCCTCGCGGGTGGTGTCCACCAGCCGCTTCGCCATCACCGAAGGGGTGCCGACGAAGTACATGCGGCTGGTGTCGCCATGCCAGCCATCCTTGATGACGGTCACGTCGATGTTCAGGATGTCGCCGTCCTTCAGCACCTTGCCCTCGCTGGGCATGCCGTGGCAGATGACGTTGTTGACCGAGGTGCACACCGTGGACGGGAACGGAATCCGCCCGTGGCCGCCGCCGTAGCCGATGTTGGCCGGGATGGCTTTCTGCACGTTGACGATATGATCGTGGCAGATGCGGTCCAGTTCGGCGGTGGTCACGCCCGGCTTCACATGCGGCGCGACGATTTGCAGGACCTCGGCGGCCAGCCGGCCGGCGACGCGCATCTGCTCGAGTTCTTCGGGGGTCTTGAGGGTGATGGCCATGGCCGGATTATCGCCGATTTCGCCCCCCTTTGAGCGCCCGGCAGGGGGTTTGTTGCCGGCAACTCATTGTTCCCGCTATACTTCCGCAGCTTGGCCGGACCCGTCCGTCCAGGCTGCCCACGCCGGGCGTCACCGGCGAATCCACACCTGCTGCCAACCTCCGTGCCGGGGTGCCTGAAAACTCCTTTGGGATCATTCCCTTAGGGTCGAAGGTTCGGACACGGAAGCCGCAGGGAGGCCCAACCCCGGAACCCTGCCCTCGCGGGCAACCGCCATCCCATTCCCGGCGGCCGGTTCCACGTTCATGGAGTTTAAGCAATGCCCCAAGTCACCATGCGCCAGATGCTGGAAGCCGGCGTCCATTTCGGCCACCAGACCCGCTATTGGAATCCCAAGATGGCGCCGTACATCTTCGGTGCCCGCGGCAAGATCCACATCATCAACCTCGAGAAGACCGTTCCGCTGTTCAACGACGCGATGAACTTCCTCTCGGGCGTGGCCCAGAAGCGCGGCACCGTGCTGTTCGTCGGCACCAAGCGCAGCGCGCGCGAAGCCATCAAGGAAGAAGCCGAGCGTTGCGGCATGCCGTACATGACCCAGCGCTGGCTGGGCGGCACCCTGACCAACTTCGCCACCGTGAAGAAGTCGGTCGCCCGCCTGAAGGAACTGGAAGCCGCCGAAACCGATGGCACCTTCGAGAAGCTGGTCAAGCACGAAGTGCTGGGCCTGCGCCGCGAGCGCGACAAGCTGGAAGCCTCGCTGGGCGGCATCAAGGACATGAACCGCCTGCCGGACGCCCTGTTCGTCATCGACATCGGCCATGAAGACATCGCCATCAAGGAAGCCAAGAAGCTCGGCATTCCGGTGATCGCGGTGGTCGACTCGAACTACGACCCGGCCCTGGTCGACTACGCCATCCCCGGCAACGACGACGCCATCCGCGCCGTGCAGCTGTACGCCCGCGCCGCCGCCGACGCCGTGCTGGAAGGCAAGGCCGCTTCGCCGAACGCCGCGACCGTCCGCGAGGAAGAGTTCGTGGAATCGGACGAGGAAGGCAAGGGCCGCCGCGCCCCGGCCAAGAAGGCTGGCAAGAAGGCCGACGAAGCCGCCGCTGCCGAGTAATCGCGCTGCAATGCCGCCGCGCCACAGTGCGCGGCGGCATCCGATGCCTGCAGGCGGGCCATGGCCCGCCTTGTTCAATCCGTCGGCGGGCTCCCTGCCCGCCCAACGAAATCCGAAATCTGAGGTAATCCCGTGGAAATCACCGCTTCCCTGGTCAAGGAACTGCGCGAGCGCACCGGCGCCGGCATGATGGAGTGCAAGAAGGCGCTCACCGAGAACAACGGCGACATCGACGTGGCCGCCGAATGGCTGCGCAAGTCCGGCCTGGCCAAGGCCGACAAGAAGGCCGGCCGTGTGGCCGCCGAAGGCCGCATCGCGGTCGCCCAGGACGGCGGCAGGGCCGTGCTGGTGGAAATCAACTCCGAAACCGACTTCGTCGCCAAGGACGGTAACTTCGTCGGCTTCACCGACACCGTCGCCCAGGTCGCCCTGGCCTCCGGCGCCGCCGATGTCGAAGCCTTGAAGACCGCCAAGTTCCCGTCCGGTGAAACCGTCGAGGAAGCCCGCGCCGCCGTCATCTCCAAGGTCGGCGAGAACGTGCAGGTCCGTCGCCTGGTCCGCGCCGACAGCAGCAACAACGTCGCGGCCTACGTGCACGGCGGCCGCATCGGCGTGCTGATCGAGGTCAAGGGCGGCGACGCCGAACTGGCCCGCGGCCTGGCGATGCACGTGGCGGCGATGAACCCGCCGTACATCAAGGCGTCCGACGTGCCGGCCGACTTCGTCGCCAAGGAAAAGGAAATCGAGCTGGCCAAGATGTCCGACAAGGACAAGGCCAAGCCGGCCGAGATCCTGGAGAAGATCATCAGCGGCAAGATCGCCAAGATCGTCAACGAGGTCACCCTGTACGGCCAGCCGTACGTGCTGGACACCAACCAGACCGTCGAGGCGGTGCTGAAGGCCGCCGGCGCCGAAGTCGTCAGCAGCCAGCGCCTGGCCGTGGGCGAAGGCATCGAGAAGGTGGTCGAAGACTACGCCGCCGAAGTGATGAAGCAGGCCGGCCTGGCCTGATTTCCTTCTCGGAAGGAATCGGAAAAGCCGCGGGAAACCGCGGCTTTTTTCGTTTTTCCGGATTACGGTCGAGACCGCTTCCAGCCACGTTCTCGCCGTTCGTCGGCGGGATTCCGCGGACCACTAAACTTCCGCGCGCACCGGCCGATAGCGAGGCGAGGGTGGCAGGAACGCCACCGCCATACGACAAGGTCCAGCCGCGCGCGATGCGAGCCGAATTCGAAGCCAAGCTATCTTGCTGCCGCGATCTGCCCTCTCCGCCGGGGGTGGCACTGCGGATCCTCGCGCTTGCGCGGGATCCCGACGTCGTGATGGCCACCGCGGCCGACACCATCGGCCTGGACGCGGCGCTGACCGCCCGCATGCTGCGCATCGCCAACTCGCCGCTCTACGCCAGCCGCCGGCGGGTGGAGAACCTGAGCCAGGCACTCACCCTGCTGGGCCTCAATGCCACCCTGACCCTCGCGCTCGGTTTCTCGCTCGCTTCGGGAATGCGCTCGCGCCACCATGCCGACGCGCAATGCGAAGAGAAGGTCTGGCGGCGCAGCGTGATCGCCGCGCTCGCCAGCCGCCTGCTGGGCGAACGGACCGGCCAGCGCCGGCTCGAAGAGCTGATGCTCGCGGGGTTGCTGCAAGACATCGGCATCCTCGGCCTGCTGCAACTGGATCGCAAAACCTATGCGCCGCTGCTGGCGGCCAGCCCGGACAACGCCAGCCTGCTGGAACGCGAGCGCGAACAGTTCGGCTGCGATCACGCCGAAGTCGGGCACTGGATGGCGCGCCACTGGAACCTGCCCCCGCTGCTGCAGGACGCCATCGGATCCAGCGAGTCGAAACACGTCCCCTCGCCTTTCGACGCCTGCGTGGCCGTTTCAGGCTTCCTCGCGGATCTGTGGATCGAGGAGGACGCCGACGCCGCTCGCCTGCGCGCCATCGATGCCGCGCACAGCCACCTGTCGCTGGACGTGGTCGCCGTGGATGGCGTCATCGAGCAGATTGGCAAGATGCTGCCCGAAATCGCCACCCTGTTCGAAGTGCGCATCACCCAGCCACGCCGCATCGCCGCGCTCCTGCAGGAGGCGCGCGAACTGCTGGTGCTGCGGAACCTGCGCGAGATCCAGGACGCCGCGCGCGCGCGCAAGGACGCGGACGAATTCGAACATCGTGCCCGGCGCCTGGCCGAGGAGGCGCGGCGGGATCCGCTTACCGGCGTCTACAACCGCGCCCAGTTGGAAAGCGTGCTGGAGAAGGAATTCGAAACCTCCTCGCGGCACGGCTGGCCCCTGTCCATCGCCTTCGTCGACCTGGACGATTTCAAGAAGATCAACGACGGCTGGGGCCACCTGGTCGGCGACCAGGTGCTGCGCAGCTTCGCCTCCACCCTGCAGCAGCATCTGCGCGGCAGCGACATCGTCGCCCGCTATGGCGGCGAGGAATTCCTGATTGTCCTGCCCGGCACCGACGAGCGCGCGGCGCTGGGCGTGATGCGCCGGATCCTGGCCGAGGTCGGGCAGGCGCCGATGACCCGGGTGGATGGACGTCCCCTGCACGTGACCTTCTCCGCCGGACTGGCCACGCATGGCGCGCTGGAACAGTTCGCCCACGTCGATCAGCTGCTGCAGGCCGCCGACGAGGCCCTGTATGGCGCCAAGCGCGAGGGGCGCAACCGGGTCGTGGCCGGGCTCGTCGAGGACTGAACCGCGCGCGACCGTGCCGGCTCCCGGCACGCGCGATCGCGCGATTGCGCCTGACGGCCCCGCTCGGCTCGGCTAGAATTGCGGCGTTTGCCCCTTCGCCGAGAGCCCCCATGACCGCACCCCTCGCCTATCGCCGCATCCTGCTCAAACTTTCCGGCGAGGCGCTGATGGGGTCCGAGGACTACGGCATCGACCCGGTCGTGATCGGGCGGATCGCACGTGAAATCATCGAGGCCCGCGACGCGGGCGCCGAAATCGGCCTGGTCATCGGCGGCGGCAACATCTTCCGCGGCGCCGGCCTGGCCGCCGGCGGCATGGATCGGGTGACCGGCGACCAGATGGGCATGCTGGCCACCGTGATCAACGCGCTGGCGATGCAGGACGCCCTGGAAAAACTGGGCGCCAAGGTCCGGGTGATGAGCGCGATCAAGATCAACGACGTGTGCGAGGACTACATCCGCCGCCGCGCCGTCCGCCACCTGGAAAAGGGCCGCATCGCGATCTTCGCCGCCGGCACCGGCAATCCGTTCTTCACCACCGATTCCGGCGCCGCGCTGCGCGCGATCGAGATCGGCGCGGATCTGCTGCTGAAGGCCACCAAGGTCGATGGCGTCTACGACAAGGATCCGAGCAAGCACGCCGACGCCCAGCGCTACGAACAGCTGACCTACGACGAGGTCATCGCCCGCGATCTGCAGGTGATGGATACCGCCGCGTTCGCGCTCTGCCGCGACAGCGATGTGCCGCTGCGCATCTACGACCTGTCGGTCCCCGGCAACCTGATGCGCATCCTGCGCGGCGAAAACATCGGCACCCTGGTGAAGGGCCGGGGCTGAGCTGCCCGTCCCATCCCGAATCCCGAATCCCCTTGCTGTAATAGTGTCCGCGGCATCCACGCGGCACCCTGTGCGGCATGGGACATTCACACGGCTCGCACGGCCACTCGCACGGTTCGGCCACCCGCACCTTCGCGCTGGTCACCCTGATCAACCTGGCCTACACCGCCTTGGAGGCGGGCTACGGCTTCTACACCAATTCGCTGGCGCTCCTGTCCGACGCCCTGCACAACCTGGGCGATGTCCTCGGACTCGGCCTGGCCTGGGCGGCGGCGGCGCTGGCGCGCCGTCCCCCGACCAGCAGCCACACCTACGGATGGCGCCGCGCCACCCTGCTTTCCCCGCTCGCCAACTCGGTCCTGCTGATGGTGTTCTCCGGCGCGCTGGGCTGGGAGGCGATCCGCCGCTTCAGCGCGCCTCCGGCGATTCCCGCCACCCCGGTGATCGTGGTCGCCGCCATCGGCATCGCCATCAATTTGGGCGCCGCCTGGCTGGTCCGGGATGGCCACGCGCATGACCTGAACAAGCGTGGCGCCTTCCTGCACCTGATGGCGGACGCGGCGGTCTCGCTCGCGGCGGTGGTCGCCGGCCTGGGCATGCTGGCGTTCGGCTGGGCCTGGCTCGACCCGCTGACCGCCCTGCTGATCGGCGTGGTCATCGCAATCGGCACCTTCGGCCTGCTGCGCGACAGCTTCAATGCGGCCATGGACGCGGTCCCGCCCAGCATCGACCAGGCCCAGGTCCAGGCCTTCCTGGCCGGCCAGCCCGGCGTGCAGGCGGTCCATCACCTGCACATCTGGCCGCTGGGTGCCGGCGAAATCGCCCTCACCGCGCACCTGGTGCGGCCGGAGGGCGAGGATCACGACGCCTTCATCGATGCCACCCTGCACGCGCTGGACCACCGGTTCGGCATCAACCACGCGACCCTGCAGATCGAGCGCGGCAGCCAGTGCGGGCACGACCTGCACGATGCCGCGCCGCACCATTCGCATTGAGCCCAGCCCGGCCCCGGGGCCGGAACGTCCGCAAAGGTGCCAGGAACGCCTATAATCGGGCGTTTAAGAATTGCCACGGAACCGCTGATGCTCAACGACATCAAGAAAGACGCGCAGGCGCGCATGACCAAGAGCATCGACGCCTTGCGTCACACCCTGGTCAAGGTGCGTACCGGCCGCGCCTCCACCGCCCTGGTCGAACACCTGAAGGTCAACTACTACGGTTCCGATGTGCCGCTGAGCCAGGTCGCCACCGTCGCCGTCTCCGACGCGCGCTCGCTGACCATCACCCCGTGGGAAAAGCAGATCGTCGGCGCGGTCGAGAAGGCCATCCTGGCCTCCGACCTGGGCCTGACCCCGAACACCGCCGGCACCACCATCCGCCTCAACCTGCCCGCGCTCACCGAGGAGCGCCGCCGCGAACTGTCCAAGGTCGTGCATGGCGAAGGCGAGGACACCAAGGTCGCGATCCGCAACATCCGCCGTGACGCCAACCAGCAGGTCAAGGATTTGCTGAAGGACAAGCAGATCACCGAGGACGAGGAGCGTCGCGCGGAAGAAGAGATCCAGAAGCTGACCGACAAGTCGATCAAGGACGTGGACGACGTGGTCAAGGCCAAGGAACAGGAATTGATGGCGGTCTGAGGACTGCCATGTCCACCGCCAGACCCGGTATTCCACGTCATCTGGCCGTCATCATGGACGGCAACGGACGCTGGGCGGAACGCCGCCGGCGTCCGCGCGTGATCGGCCATCGCGCCGGCGCCCGCGCGGTGAACGTGTGCATCGACTTCTGCCTGGAGCGCGGGATCGAGGCGCTGACCCTGTTCGCCTTCTCCAGCGAGAACTGGGGCCGGCCGGAGGAAGAGGTCGGCGCGCTGATGAAGCTGTTCCTCAACGCGCTGGACCGCGAAGTCGACGAACTCGACCGGCGCGGCGTGCGGGTGCGTTTCATCGGCGAGCGCGGACGCTTCCCGCCGGCGATCCGGCAACGCATGGAAGCCGCCGAGGCGCAAACTGGCGCCAATGCCCGGCTGACCCTGGTCATCGCCGCCAGCTACGGCGGCCGCCAGGACATCGCCCAGGCCGCACGCGCGCTGGCCACCGAGGTTGCGGCCGGCCGGCTGCGGCCCGAGGATATCGACGAGGCGGCGATGGGCCGCTGCGTCGCGCTGGCCGATCTGCCGCCGCCGGATCTGTTCATCCGCACCGGCGGCGACCATCGGGTCAGCAACTTCCTGCTGTGGCAACTGGCCTATACCGAACTCTGGTTCACCGAACAGCTGTGGCCGGACATGGACGCGGCGACCCTGCAACGCGCGCTGGACGACTATGCCGGCCGCGAGCGCCGCTTCGGCCTGACCAGCGCCCAGATCGCGCAGAGCGCGACGGAGAACACTTCCGCATGAGCAATCCCGGCGGCACCAAGGTCCGCGTGATCGCGGCATTGACGATGGCGCCGATCGCCATCGCGGCGATCCTACTGCTGTCCACGCCCTGGCTGTCGGCGCTGGCCGCGCTGGTGTTCCTGGTCGGCCTGTGGGAATGGTTCAAGCTGGCGGAAATCGACGACACCCTGCCGCGCACGCTGCTGCTGCTCGCCAACCTGCTGCTGATGGTGCTGCTGGTCTGGGCTTCGGCCGGCTCGCCGGACCTGGTCCCGTTGCGGCTGGTCTCCCTGCTGGGCGTGTTCTGGTGGGTGCTGGCGCTGCTGTGGTTGCGCTTCTTCGATTTCGCCTCGGATCACGAGACCTGGGCCCGCGGTTTCAAGCTGGCCGCCGGAACCCTGGCGATCGTGCCGGCCTGGTGCGCGCTCTGCCTGATCCATGCCGGCCAGCCCTACGGCCATCGCTGGCTGTTCGTGGCCCTGGCGATCGTCTGGGCCGCCGACAGCGGCGCCTACTTCGCCGGCCGCCATTTCGGCGGCCGCCTGTTCAGCCGCAAGCTGGCGCCCCGCATCAGTCCCAACAAGACCATCGAGGGCGTGTTCGGCGGCATCGTGGCCGGCCTGCTGGTCGCCGCGGCCGGCACGTTCTTTGCCGGTGCCGGCCTGGTCGAGCTGCCCTACGTGCTGATCGTCTCGGTGGCGACCGTGCTGTTCTCGGTGGTGGGCGACCTGTTCGAAAGCCTGCTCAAGCGCCACGTCGGCGCCAAGGACTCCGGCGACGTCATCCCGGGCCATGGCGGCGTGCTCGACCGTGTCGACGGCGTGCTGGCCGCGCTGCCGATTTTCGCGCTGGGCAAGGAACTGTTCGGGTTCTGACATGGCAACCGGCAGCACGCTCCAGCGGGTGGCGGTGTTGGGCGCCACCGGTTCCATCGGCGCCTCGGCGCTGGACGTGATCGCGCGCCACCCTCAGCGCCTGCAGGCGACGGTGCTGGCCGCCGGCAGCCAGGTGGAAGCGCTGCTCGAACTGTGCCAGCGCCACCAGCCGCGCCATGCGGTCATCGCCCGCGATGATCTATATCCCGCCCTGCGCGACGGCCTGCGCGAACGCGGGCTGGCCACCGAGGCCCACGCCGGCATGGTGGCGCTGGATCGCCTGGCTGCCGACGGGGAATGCGACACCGTGGTGGCCGCCATCGTCGGCGCGGCCGGCCTTTCCTCGACCCTGGCCGCCGCGCGCGCGGGCAAGCGCCTGCTGCTGGCGAACAAGGAGTCGCTGGTCCTGGCCGGCGAACTGATGACCCGCGCCTGCGACGCCGCCGGCGCCGAAATCATTCCCATCGACAGCGAGCACAACGCCATCTTCCAGTGCCTGCGTTCACGCCAGGCTAAGGACGACGTTCGCCGCATCGTACTGACCGCTTCCGGCGGGCCGTTCCGCGGCCGTGGCCGTGCCGAGCTGGCCGGGGTCACGCCGGCGCAGGCGGTCGCGCACCCGAAGTGGTCGATGGGACCGAAAATCTCGGTCGACTCGGCGACCCTGATGAACAAGGGCCTGGAACTGATCGAGGCGCATCACCTGTTCGGCCTGTCCGGGGACCGGCTGGGCGTGCTGGTCCATCCGCAGAGCCTGGTGCACTCGCTGGTGGAATTCGTGGACGGTTCCACCCTCGCGCAACTGGGCCTGCCGGACATGCGGACCGCGCTGGCGGTGGGCCTGGGCTGGCCGGATCGGATCGACTCGGGCGTCGCCGGCCTGGATTTGCTGGCCCACGGACGGCTGGACTTCGAGGCCCCGGATACCGACGCCTTCCCTTGCCTGCGGCTGGCCTGCGAAGCGCTGGATGCCGGCGGCACCGCACCCGCGGTCCTGAACGCGGCCAACGAAGTGGCCGTTTCAGCCTTTCTTCAGGGCAAAATCCGTTTCCTATCCATTCCCGCGCTGGTCGAGGAAGCCCTCGCCGCGCTGCCTGCCGCGCCCGCGGATTCACTGGAGGCGCTGCTGGAAGCCGATGCACGGGCCCGACGCATCACCGAAACCACCATCGCAGGTCGTGCCGCCCGTGCTTGAGTGCCCTTTCACAACCCGTGAGCGGTTCCGATGAGCGAGGTGCTGGGTTCCCTGCTGTGGATGATCGTCGCCATCGGCGTGCTGGTCACGTTCCATGAGTTCGGCCACTACTGGGTGGCCCGTCGTTGTGGGGTCAAGGTACTGCGCTTTTCGGTCGGTTTCGGCCGCCCGCTATGGTCGCGCCGGAACCGCCACGGCACCGAGTTCGCGATCGCCGCCATCCCGCTGGGCGGTTACGTGAAGATGCTGGACGAGGCTGAAGGCGACGTCTCCATCGCCGAACAGCCCCAGGCCTTCAACCGCAAGCCGGTCCTGCAACGGATCGCCATCGTCGCGGCCGGTCCGATCGCCAACCTGGTGCTGTGCGTGGCCCTGCTCTGGGCGATGTTCGTCATCGGCCGTCCGGACTATTCCGCCACCCTGGGACCGACCACCGGTATTGCCGCCGAAGCCGGCCTGCACGGCGGCGACCGGATCGAGGCGGTCGACGACCGGACCATCAACACGTGGATGGAAGCGCTGCAGACCCTGACCATGGCGGCGATGGACGGCCGCGATGCGCGGTTGCGGGTCATCGACGCCGATGGCAACGAGCAGGACCGGACCCTGGCCCTGTCCAGACTGCCGGTCGGCTTCAATCAGGAAAACGTGGGAGGCGCCGCCGGACTCTCCTGGCGCCACCTGCTGCTGCCGGCGACCGTCACCGCGATCAAGCCCGGCAGCGCCGCGGACGGCGTGCTCAAGCCTGGCGACACCATCACCGCGGTGGATGGTCAACCCGTGCACCAGTTTGGCGACCTTTATCCGCTGGTCGACCAGTTGGGCCAGCGCGGCGGCGCGGCCATGATCGAGGTCGACCGCGAGGGTGCGCGGCATGCCTTCGAACTGCAACCCCGGCAAATCCGGGATCCGGAAACCGGCAAGGTGACCTGGGCGCTGGGCCTGGAGCCCCCCAAGTCGCTGCCACCGGCCGAGTACGACGCCCTCCAGCAGTTCGGCCCCCTCGCCGCCGTCCCGGCGGCCCTGCGCGAGACCGGCAAGATGACCGCCGATTCGCTGGGGATGATCCGGCGCATGCTGACCGGGCACGCCTCGGTCAAGAACGTGTCCGGCCCCATCACCATCGCCCGGGTCGCCAACAACACCGCCAAGCGGGGCGTGGCCTGGTTTCTCTATTTCCTGGCGCTGGTGTCGCTGAGCCTGGCCATCCTTAACCTGCTGCCCATCCCCGTCTTGGACGGCGGACACCTGCTGTATTACCTTATTGAGTTGGTCAAGGGCAGTCCGTTGAGCGAACGCAGCATGGTGACCGGGCAGTACATCGGCCTGGCCCTGCTGGCGGGCCTGATGGGTCTGGCGTTCTACAACGACATCCTCCGTCTGGTGACTTGATGCTTTTGAACTTTTTTGTGCCGGTCTGCTCAAAGCCCGCCAGCCCCCAGCATGACTTTTCCCGGCAAACGCCTGCCCTGCAGGCCCGCCACCTACCGGATGTGATGATGACGCGACAGCCCACCCGCCGCCTGCTCGCCCTGGCCCTGGCCTCGGCCCTTACCGCCCCCGCCTGGGCGCAGACGGCCCTGCCCCCCATCGTCGCCCCCGCCGAAGCGGAGGCCGGCAGCTTCACCGCCAGCGACATCCGCATCGATGGCCTGCAGCGCATCTCCGCCGGTACCGTGCTGACCTACCTGCCGATCGAACGTGGCGATACCGTCACCTCCTCGCGCGTGGGCGACGCCATCCGTGCGCTGTACAAGACCGGCTTCTTCCAGGATGTGCGCCTGGACCGCCAGGACAACATCCTGGTGGTCACCGTGGTCGAACGGCCCGCCATCAACAAGCTGACCGTGACCGGCAACAAGGACATCAAGACCGAACAGCTGATGACCGGCCTGAAGGACATCGGCCTGTCCGAGGGCGACACCTTCGATCGCCTGAGCCTGGACCGCGTCACCCAGGAGCTGATCAAGCAGTACAACAATCGCGGCAAGTACAACGTCGAAATCACCCCGACGGTCAGCCCGCTGGACCGCAACCGCGTCGACATCACCATCGCCATCAAGGAAGGCAAGGCCGCCAAGATCCGCCACGTCAACCTGGTCGGCACCGAGAAGTTCCAGAACGAGGACATCCTCAAGACCTGGGAATCCAAGGAACACAACTGGCTGTCCTGGTACCGCCGCGACGATCAGTACTCCAAGGAAAAGCTCTCCGGCGACATGGAGAAGCTGAATTCCTGGTACCTGGATCGTGGCTATGTCGACTTCAGCATCGATTCCACCCAGGTGTCGATCAGCCCCGACAAGCGCGACATGTTCCTCACCGCGGGCATCACCGAGGGCGAGCAGTACAAGGTCTCCGAGGTCAAGGTCACCGGCGATACCGTGCTGCCGCAGGAGAACGTCGAGCGCATGGTGATCGTCAAGCCGGGCCAGATTTTCTCGCGCCGGCTGCTGGAAATCACTTCCGACGGCATCACCGCCACCCTCAGCAACATCGGCTACGCATTTGCCCAGGTCAACCCGATTCCGTCGGTGGACCGCGAGAAGCGCACCGTCGCCCTGAACTTCCAGGTCGTGCCCGGCCCACGCGTCAACGTCCGCCGCATCGTCTTCAAGGGCAACGCGCGTACCTCCGACGAAGTGATGCGTCGCGAGATGCGCCAGTTCGAAGGCTCCTGGTACTCGCAGGCGGCGATCGACCGTTCGAAGATCCGCCTGCAGCGCCTGGGCTACTTCGAGACCGTCGACGTAGAGACGCCCGCGGTTCCCGGCACCAACGACCAGGTCGACGTCGTCTATACGGTCAAGGAAACCACCTCGGGCAGCTTCGTGTTCGGCCTGGGCTACTCGCAGCTGTCCGGCATGACCACTTCGATCCAGCTGTCGCAGAACAACTTCCTCGGCAGCGGCAACCGCGTATCGGTCGAGGCGCAGCGCAGCGACTACCTGCAGCGCTACTCGTTCTCGTTCCTGAATCCGTTCTTCACCGACGAGGGCATGTCGCTCGGCTACAACCTGTGGTGGCGCGAGTATGACTATTCCGACTTCAACACCGCACAGTACTCCAGCACGAGTGCCGCGGCGCAGGCCGTCCTGGGCCTGCCGTTGACCGAAACCGACAGCGTGTCGCTGCTGTTCGGCATCGATCGCAACCAGATCAACTACAACAGTGCGACTCCGAGTTCGATCGTGGATTACATCAACGCGATCGGCCAGCGCACGTTCCACGCCTGGCGCTCGGAAATCGGCTGGGCGCGCGATACCCGCAACGACTACTTCATGCCCACCGCCGGTACCTATCAGCGCGTGTCGGCTGAAATCACCCTGCCCGGCTCGACCGTCGAGTACTACAAGCTCAATTACGAATTCTCCAAGTACTGGCCGCTCACCCCGTCGCTGGTCCTGAATACCCGCTTCGACTTCGGCTACGGCGACAGCTGGGGCAAGGACACGACGCGGAATCTCTGCCGCATGCTGCCTACTGATCCGGCCATTCCGGGCGAAGCCAATGCGGCGGCAACCACCGACAGTACCGGTCCGTGTGCGCCAGGTTCGGTACTTCATCAAACGCTGACCGCCACCGGCCTGCCGTTCTTCGAGAACTTCTATGCCGGCGGCGTGCGTTCGGTGCGTGGCTTCAGCGACAACACGCTGGGTCCACGTTCGGAAGCCAACGGCTACTACTGGCGCGGCCAACCGCTCGGCGGGTCGCTGAAGACGGTCGGTTCGCTGGAAATGTATTTCCCGCGCCTGTTCGATTCCAACGCCGCGCGCATTTCTGCGTTCTTCGACTTCGGCAACGTGTTCGACGGATACGACAACTTCGACGCCGGTGAACTGCGTGCTTCCGCGGGCGTGGCGCTGCTGTGGCGCGCGCCGGTCGGTCCGATCTCGATCAGCTATGCGTTCCCGCTGAAGAAGAAGGACGGCGACGAAATCGAGCGCCTGCAGTTCACCTTCGGCGGCGGCTTCTGATCGAAGGCGCCGCGTGCGGGGGGCTCCATCGCCCCCCGTATGGTGTAGCCCGTATTTCCGGCGTGTCCGGGGGTACGGCGACGAAACTGGGCGAGGCGCTACAATTGCGCCCCATGACCGTTTCCCCCCTTTCCGCCGCCGCGCTCGCCGAGCGCTTCTCGCTGGGCCTGCATGGCGACGGCACCGTGGCCGTCGACGGCGTGGCGACCCTCGCCCGCGCCGGCCGCCACCAGCTCGCCTTCCTTGCCAATTCCCGCTACCGCTCGCAGCTGGCCGAATCGGCCGCGGGCATTGTCGTGCTGCGTGCCGATGACGCGGAGGCGGCGCCGGGCACGGCACTCATCGCCAAGGACCCATACACGGCCTTCGCCAAGATCGCGGCGCTGTTCGAACAACGCCCCGCCCGCCCAGCGGGCATCCATCCCAGCGCGGTGATCGATCCCTCGGCCCGGGTATCGCCCGGCGCGCATGTCGGTCCCTTCGTCAGCATCGGCGCCCGTGCCGAAATCGGCGAGGGTTGCATCATCGGCCCGCACTGCGTCATCGGCGACGATTGCGTCGTCGGGGCCGGCAGCGAGCTGATCGCGCGGGTCACCCTGGTCGTCCGCGTGCGCCTGGGCCAACGCGTGCTGATCCACCCGGGCGCTGTGCTGGGCGCCGACGGTTTCGGGCTGGCGATGGATGCCGGCCACTGGATCAAGGTACCGCAGCAGGGTGGCGTGGTGGTCGGCGACGACTGCGAGATTGGCGCCAACACCACCATCGATCGCGGCGCACTCGACGATACCGTGCTGGAAGAGGACGTTCGCCTGGACAACCAGATCCAGATCGGCCACAACGTGCGCATCGGCGCGCATACCGCGATGGCCGGCTGCAGCGCCGCTGCCGGCAGCGCGAAGATCGGCCGCTACTGCCTCATTGGTGGCGCCGCCGGCGTCCTCGGCCATCTGGAAATCTGCGATCGCGTGGTCATCACCGCGATGTCGCTGGTGACCAGTTCCATCCATGAGCCGGGCGAATACTCGTCCGGCACCCCGCTTACCGACAACCGGACCTGGCGCAAGAACGCCGCCCGGTTCAAGCAACTCGACGCACTGGCACGCCGCGTGCTGGCCGCGGACAAGGAATGAACATGACCGAACCCGAAGTGAAGCTCCCCATCGACGTCGTCACCATCCAGAAACTGCTGCCGCACCGCTATCCGTTCCTGCTGGTGGACAAGGTGGTGGAGTTCGAAGCGCACAAGCGCATCGTCGGCATCAAGAACGTGACCATCAACGAACCGTTCTTCCAGGGCCACTTCCCCGGCCATCCCGTGATGCCCGGTGTGCTGGTAATTGAGGCCCTGGCCCAGGCCGGTGGCGTGCTGACCCAGATTTCGCGCGGGCTGTGCGGTGGCGACCGGCTGTTCTACCTGGTCAAGGTCGACAACGTCCGCTTCTCGCGCATGGTGGTGCCCGGCGACGTGCTGGAACTGCACGTGGAAATCAAGCGGGTCATCCGCAACATGACCCTGTATACCTGCGTGGCCAAGGTCGCCGGCAACGAGGTCGCCAGCGCCGAGGTGCTGTGCGCCGAGACCCCGGCATGAGTACCGATATCCATCCGAGCGCGGTCATCGATCCGGGCGCGCGCCTGGGCGCGAACGTGCGCGTCGGTCCGTTCAGCCTGATCGGCGACGGCGTTGAAATCGGCGACGGCACCGTCATCGGCCCGCATTGCAGCGTGACCGGTCCCACCCGGATCGGCCGCGACAACCACCTGGTCGGCCATGTCGCCGCGGGCGGGGATCCGCAGGACAAGAAGTTCGCCGGCGAACGCACCGAACTGGTCATCGGCGACCGCAACATCATCCGCGAGTTCGTCACCCTCAACCGCGGCACCGGCAGCGGCGGCGGCATCACACGCATCGGCGACGACAACCTGCTGCTGGCCTATACGCACGTCGCGCACGACTGCGTGATCGGCAACCACTGCGTGTTCTCCAACAACTCGACCCTGGCCGGGCACGTCACCGTCGAGGACTGGGTGATCATGAGCGGCTTCTCCGGCGCCCACCAGTTCTGCCGCATCGGCGCACACGCCTTCATCGGCATGGGCGCGCTGGTCAATGGCGACGTCCCGCCGTACACGATGGTCGGCAGCGATTCGCTGGGCCGGCCGCGTGGCATCAACAGCGAGGGACTGAAGCGGCGCGGCTTCGACAGCGAACGCATCTCCGCGATCAAGCGTGCCTACCGTACGTTGTACGTCGCCGGCCTGCCGCTGGCCGAGGCCAAGCAGCAACTGGCGGAACAGGCCCAGTCCAGCGAAGACGTTCGTGCCCTGCTCGATTTCATCGAACGCGGCGAGAGGCCGCTGCTGAGATGAATTCCCCCGCGCGCCGCCCGCGCATCGCGCTGGTGGCCGGCGAGGCTTCCGGCGACGGGCTGGGGGCCGGCCTCATCGCCGCATTGCGCGAACGCTGGCCCGACGCCGAATTCGCCGGCATCGGCGGCGATGGCATGCGCCGCGAAGGCTGCCAGACCTGGTTCGACGCGGGCGAACTGGCGGTGATGGGCCTGTCCGAGGTACTGCGCCACCTGCCCCGCCTGCTGAAGCTGCGGCGTGCGTTCCGCGAACGCGTGCTGGCCTGGCGGCCGGATGTGTTCATCGGCATCGATGCCCCCGACTTCAACCTGGGCGTGGAGCGCTGGCTCAAGCAGCGCGGGATCCGCACCGTGCACTACGTCAGCCCCTCCGTCTGGGCCTGGCGCGAGAAGCGCGCGCAGAAGATCGGCGCCAGCGCCGACCGTGTGCTGTGCCTGTTCCCGATGGAACCGCCCATCTACGCCCGCCATGGCGTCGATGCGCGCTTCGTCGGCCACCCCATGGCGGACGACATGCCGCTGCAACCGGACCGCGCCGCCGCCCGGCGGGCGCTGGACCTGCCGGCCGACGCGCCGGTGCTGGCCCTGCTGCCCGGTAGTCGGCTGGGTGAAATCCAGCGGCTCGCGCCACCCTTCCTGGAAGCGGCACAGCGCGTCGCCCGCGAGATACCGGCACTGCGCGTGTGCGTTCCGGCCGCCAACGCCGCCTGCCGCGAACAACTCGAAACCCTGCTCGCCGATCCGCAACTGGCCGTGACGAACCTGCATCTGCTCGACGGCCATGCCCGCACCGCGCTGTACGCGGCCGATGTGGTCCTGCTGGCTTCCGGCACGGCGACCCTGGAAACCATGCTCGCCAAGCGCCCGATGGTGGTGGGCTACAAGGTCGCGCCGATGACCTATCGCATCGTCAAGGCGCTGGGCCTGCTGAAGGTGGAGCGCTACGCCCTGCCCAATGTACTGGCAGGCGAAGACCTGGCGCCGGAACTGATGCAGGACGACTGCACGCCCGACAAACTGGCCGATGCCGTGCTGCACTGGTTCCGCGCGCCGCAGGAAGCCGCCGCCCTGCAGCCGAAGTACCTGCACCTGCACGAGCAATTGCGCCAGGATGCTTCCGCGCGCGCCGCCGACGCGGTGTCCGAGCTGCTGGAACCCGCCGCGCCCGTGGGCATCCGCTAGAATCGCGCCATGCTTCCGAACGGTTCGCTGTTTCCCGCCCCCGTCTTCCGCCTGATCGCCGGCGTGGACGAAGCCGGCCGCGGCCCGCTGGCCGGACCGGTATCGGTGGCCGCGGTGATCCTGGATCCGGATCGCCCCATCGACGGCCTCAACGATTCCAAGCAGCTGACCGAAGTCCAGCGCGAGGCGCTGTATCCGTTGATCATCGAACGCGCGCTCGCCTGGCGGGTCGAGTTGGTGCAGCGCGAGGAAATCGACACGCTCAACATCCTGCAGGCCACGATGGAAGGCATGCGGCGCGCGGTCCGCGCGTTGCAGCCGGCGGCCGAACTCGCGCGCATCGATGGCAACCGGATTCCCACCCGCCTGCCGTGTCCGGCCGAGGCGCTGGTGGGCGGCGATCGGCTCGATGCCGCGATCATGGCCGCATCCATCCTCGCCAAGGTCACCCGCGACCGCGCGATGGTGGCATTGCATGCGCAGTTCCCGCAGTACGGTTTCGCCAACCACAAAGGCTATTCCACGCCCGAACACCTGGCCGCGCTCACCCTGCATGGCCCCTGCCCGCTGCACCGCCGCAGTTTCGCGCCCGTTCGCGTCGCGCTGGAAGCGCACGGCATGGCCTAAAGCGCGGAGTTCCCGCGCCTCCCCGCCGCCGGTCGGATGAACAGGACGCCCTGTCCTTGGTCACGCCGACTTCCAGCAGTCGAAACAATCCTCGCAACCCTGCAGGCTGTTATCGCATCTCCTCCATGAGGAATGCCGTCTTCCAAGGATCACGGTGACACGCCCCGGCCCCCGACGGTCTCGCGAGAACTGCCATGAACCTGCATCCCGACCATGCCGCTCCGGAACCCGGAGCGCCGTCCCCCGAATCCCGTTGCGGCTCCCCCACCGGCAACGGCCCCGCCTCCTATCAACACCTGGCCGCGCTGGTACGCGGGATCTGTCCGGATGCACCGTCGCCGGGCATCGACGGTCCGCAACGCATCGCGGCGCTGCTGGAAGACACCGCCTGGAACTGCGAGCCCGCGATCAGGGCTGGCCTGGCCGCCGTGCTGGCGCGACTCGCCCAGCCTGCCGGACAGCCGATGGACGCCCTGCCATCGGACCTGTCCTGGCCCCGCCTGTGGCGGGAGGTCGAGGCGCACGATGATTTCCTGCGTCTGCGCGATGTCGAGTCGAACCTGCGACATGCGGAGGTTGGCGCCTTCCCGTTCGATCGGCACGACTGGGAACACGCGCGCGAGGAGGAATGCGCCCTGCGCGAACACCATCGGCAGGTCCGTGAAACCAGCTACGCGCCCGCGCAACCGGCGGTGTTCCGGGTGCATTGAGCCGGCCGCCGGGACGCTTCGCGCCCGCCATGCGCCCAGGCAGCCCGGGCTCGCCGGCCCGGGCGCCGATGTCAAGCCTTGCCCCTCCCCACCCCCGCCGGTAACCTGCCCGGACAGTCTTCCGAGCCGGCATGTCCTCCCGCTTCGTTCATCTCCACCTGCACACCGAGTTCTCGATGGCGGATTCGATCATCCGCGTGCCCGAGAAGCCGGATCAGGCCGACCCCAAGAAAGCCAAGCAGGCCAACCTGCTCAGCCGCGCGGTGGAACTGCGCATGCCGGCGCTGGCGGTCACCGATCGCAACAACCTGTTCGCCCTGGTCAAGTTCTACAAGGCCGCCGAAAGCGTCGGCATCAAGCCGATCGCCGGCGCCGACGTGCTGGTGGCCGAGGGCAACGAGACGCCGTGGCCGGTGACCCTGCTGTGCCGGGATCGCGAGGGCTACCTGTCGTTGTCGCGCCTGCTCACCCGCGCGTGGATGGAAGGTCACCGCAACGACGGCGTCGCCATCGATCCGCAGTGGTTGCATGAGGATCGCCAGGGCCTGTTCGCGTTGATGGGCCGCCAGAGCCAGGCCGGCCGGCTGGCGCTGAGCGGACGGCATGAACTGGCCGAGCAGCACCTGGCCGAATGGCAGCGCAGTTTCGGCGAGGATCTGCATCTCGAACTGACCCGCACCCAGCGCGATGGCGAGGAGGCGTTCAACGCGTTCGCGCTGCACGCTTCGGCCAAGCGCGGCCTGCCGGTCATCGCCAGCAACGACGTGCGGTTCCTGTCGCCGGACGGATTCGACGCGCACGAGGCGCGCGTGTGCATCGCCTCCGGCCGCGTGCTGGACGACCCGAAGCGGCCCCGCGAGTACAGCCCCGAGCAGTACATGAAGTCGGCCGAGGAAATGGCCGCGCTGTTCGCCGACGTGCCCGACGCCATCGACAACACGCTGGCGCTGGCGCAGCGCTGCAACATCGAGATGCGGCTGGGCACCTACTTCCTGCCCGCCTATCCGGTGCCGGAAAACGAGACCCTGGACAGCTGGATCCGCAGCCAGGCCCGGACCGGCCTGGAAGAACGGCTGGAGAAGAACCCGCTCGCCCCCGGCAAGTCCCGCGAGGATTACTTCGAACGGCTGGAGTTCGAGCTGGACACCATCATCAAGATGGGCTTCCCCGGCTACTTCCTGATCGTGGGCGACTTCATCCAGTGGGGCAAGAACCACGGCATCCCGATCGGCCCGGGCCGCGGTTCGGGCGCCGGTTCGCTGGTGGCGTGGGCGCTGAAGATCACCGATCTGGATCCGCTGCCCTACAACCTGCTGTTCGAGCGCTTCCTCAACCCGGAACGCGTGTCGATGCCCGACTTCGACATCGACTTCTGCATGGACCGGCGCGACGAGGTGATCGACTACGTCGCGCGCAAGTACGGCCGCGACCGGGTCAGCCAGATCATCACCTACGGCACCATGGCGGCGAAGGCGGTGGTGCGCGACGCCGGCCGCGTGCTGGGCTTTCCCTACGGTCTGGTCGATGGCGTCGCCAAGCTGATCCCGAACATCCTCGGCGTGACGCTGAAGGATGCGATGGGCGAAGGCAACAGCGAAATGGCCTCGCAGGAGCTGATCGAACGCTACAACAGCGAGGACGATGTCCGCGATCTGATCGACCTGGCGCGCCAGTTGGAAGACCTGACCCGCAACGCCGGCAAGCACGCCGGCGGCGTGGTCATCGCGCCGTCGCCGCTGTCGGACTTCTGCCCGCTGTTCGCCGAACACGACGAGGGCATGCTGGGCCGGAACCCGGTCACCCAGTTCGACAAGAACGACGTCGAGGAAGTCGGCCTGGTGAAGTTCGACTTCCTGGGCCTGCGCACGCTGACCATCATCGACTGGGCGGTCAAGGCCATCAACCGCCGCCACGAACGCGCGGGCGTGCCGCCGATCGACATCGCGACGATTCCGCTGGACGACGCCGCCACCTATCGCCAGGTTTTCGCTTCCGGCAACACCGGCGCGGTGTTCCAGTTCGAATCCTCCGGCATGCGCCGGCTGCTGAAGGACGCCAAGCCCGACCGCTTCGAGGATCTGATCGCGCTGGTATCGCTGTACCGACCCGGCCCGATGGACCTGATTCCCAGCTTCGTCGACCGCAAGCACGGGCGCGAGGAAGTCGAGTATCCCGATCCGCGCACCGAAGCAATCCTGAAGGACACCTACGGCATCATGGTGTACCAGGAGCAGGTGATGCAGATGGCGCAGATCGTCGGCGCCTACTCGCTCGGCGGCGCCGACCTGCTGCGTCGCGCGATGGGCAAGAAGGTGCCGGCCGAAATGGCCAAGCACCGCGAGATCTTCCGCGAGGGCGCCGGCAAGGGCGGCGTCGACGAGAAGAAGGCCGACGAAATCTTCGACCTGATGGAGAAGTTCGCCGGCTACGGTTTCAACAAGTCGCACGCCGCGGCCTACGCGCTGGTGTCGTACCAGACCGCGTGGCTGAAGTGCCACTATCCGGCCGAGTTCATGGCCGCGGTGCTGTCCTCGGACATGGACAACACCGACAAGGTGGTCGGTTTCCTGGACGAGGCGCGCGGGCTGTCGCTGACCGTGCTGCCGCCGGAGATCAACCACTCGGACTACATGTTCGAGGCGACCGATCCGCGCACCATCCGCTACGGCATCGGCGCCATCAAGGGCGTCGGCCAGGGCCTGTGCGAGACGATCGTCGCCGAACGCCGGCAGGGCGGCGAATTCCGCGACCTGCTGGATTTCTGCAAACGGGTCGATTCCTCCAAGCTCAACCGGCGCGCGCTGGAAGCGATGGTGAATGCCGGCGCGCTTGACGCACTGGGCCGCAATCGCGCCTCGCTGATGCTGCAGTTGCCCGAAGTGCTGAAGGCCACCGATCAACTGGCCAAGGAGCGCGCGGCCGGACAAAGCTCGCTGTTCGGCGGCGGCGATGCCGCGCCCGCGCTGGAAGTGGTGCTGACCGAATCGGACGAGTGGCCGCTGAGCCAATTGCTCAATGGCGAGCGCGAGACACTGGGGCACTACCTCAGCGGGCATCCGATGGATCCCTATCGCGAGGATCTGCGCGCCCTGGTCGGCAGCGACCTGGGTGATCTGGAAAAACTCTGGAGCAACCAGTCGCCGGGCGAAAAGAAGGGCTGGCGCCCGGAAGTCAGCGCGCTGATCGCCGGCCAGGTGGTCGGCGTGCGCCGCAAGGGCGACAGCCAGGTGTTCGTGCAACTGGAGGACGGCCGCGGCCGCATCGAATGCAGTGCGTTCTCCGACGCGATGGCCGAGTTCGGCCCGCTGCTGACCCGCGACCGCATCCTGATCATGAAGGGCGGCCTGCGCGAGGACGAGTTCAACGGCGGCTTCAGCCTGCGCATCCGCCAGTGCTGGGACTACTCGCAGCTGTGCGCGCAGCAGGCGCAGCGGCTGTCGCTGCGGCTGGACCTGCGCGAACCGGGGCTGTGGTCGCGGGTGGAAGCCCTGCTCGCCCGCCACCGCCCCGGCAACACGCCCCTGCGCCTGGATCTGGTGCTGCCCTCCGGCAAGTCGGCCACCGCCGGCATGCTTGACGTCAATGGCAGCCTGTCGGTGCGGGTCGATACCGAACTGGTCGACGCGCTGCGGGCCACCCCTGGCGTGCGCGCGGTCAAGCTGGCGGTGGGCCGCCCCTGGGCGCAGAACCACTGAGGCCCGGTTCCGGGCTCCGGACCGTACTGCACGGCTCGGTATGGAGGCCCCGGCTGGGATAAACTCCCCCCTTTCCGGCCCACGGCCCGCTTGATGAACCCGAACTACCTCGATTTCGAACAACCCATCGCCGATCTGGAAGCCAAGATCCAGGAGCTGCGCAACGCCAGCGCGGGACCGGCGGTGAATGTCGATGCCGAAGTCCATGCCCTGCAGGACAAGCTGCGCGTCCGCACCGCCCAGATCTTCCGCGACCTGACCCCGTGGCAGGTATCGCAGCTGGCCCGCCATCCGGCCCGCCCCTACACCCTGGATTACGCGCGCGTGATCTGCGACGAGTTCCAGGAACTGGCCGGCGATCGCGCCTTCGCCGACGACAAGGCGATCGTTGGCGGCCTGGCCCGCATCAATGGGCGCTCGCTGGTGATCATCGGCCACCAGAAAGGCCGCGATACCAAAGAAAAGATCAAGCGCAACTTCGGCATGCCCAAGCCGGAGGGTTACCGCAAGGCACTGCGGCTGATGAAGCTGGCCGAACGCTTCCGCCTGCCGGTGCTGACCTTCATCGACACCGCCGGCGCCTGGCCGGGCATCGATGCCGAGGAACGCGGTCAGTCCGAGGCGATCGCGCGCAACCTGCTGGAGATGTCGGAACTGAAAGTCCCGGTGATCTGCACCGTGATCGGCGAAGGCGGCTCCGGCGGCGCGCTCGCCATCGGCGTGGGTGATCGCACCCTGATGCTGGAATACAGCACCTACTCGGTGATCACCCCGGAAGGCTGCGCCTCGATCCTGTGGAAGTCGGCCGACAAGGCCAAGGACGCCGCCGAGCAGCTCGGCCTGACCGCCAAGCGCCTGCATTCGCTCGGCCTGGTGGACAAGGTGGTGCGCGAACCCATCGGCGGCGCCCACCGCAATCCGCGCCAGATGGCGACCCGGCTGAAGGCGGTCCTGCTCAACGAACTGGACGCGCTGGAACAGATTCCGGTCGAACAACTGCTGCAGCGCCGTTACGAGCGCCTGCGCAGCTACGGGGCCTACGAGGCCGCCTGAGGGCAAACGCGATGAGCTGGCAGAAATGGATATCTGCCCTGCTGCTGGTGCCGGTGGTCGGTCGCGTATTGTCGTGTATGCGTTTCTGCCTTCCGAGCGCGAAAACATGCGCTCGGTTCACTGATGCGCCTTTCATTCCCGCCATACGCCAAGCCGCATGAGCCCGTTCATCATCCTGTCGCTGATTCTCCAGGTCGCCTGCTGCGTGCACGTCGTGCGCACCGGACGGCCGCTGTACTGGATCTTCATCCTGCTGCTGTTTTCGTACATCGCGGTGCTGGTGTACTTCATCGCCGAAGTGCTGCCGGATCTGCGCCACAACCCGTCGGCGCGCCGGGCCGCGCGCAGCGTGCGCTCGCGCATCGATCCCGAGCACGAGAAGCGCAAGGCGGATCGCAAGCTGGGGCTTTCCGATACACCGGAAACCCGTCGCCAACTGGCCGAGGAATGCCTGCGCAGCGGGGATTTCGCCCGCGCCGAGGATCTGTTCGGCAACGCGCTCAAGGGCCTGTACCGCACGGATCCGGACCTGATGCTCGGCCTGGCCAAGGCCCAGTACGGACAGGGCAAGGCACGCGAGACGCGCACGACCCTGGACGCGCTCATCGCCGCCAATCCGAACTTCCGGTCCTCAGACGGGCACCTGTTGTATGCGCGCGCCGTGGAAGACCTGGGCGATGCGACCGCCGCCCTGCACGAATACGAAGCCGTCGTGCAGGGCCATCCCGGCGAGGAGGCGCGTGCCCGCTATGGCCTGCTGCTCAAGCGCCAGGGCGATCTGGTTCGCGCCCGCGCGGTATTCCAGGAAATCCTGACCCGCTCCGACGCCCTGCCGAAGTACTACCAGCGCGATCAGCGCGAGTGGATCGCGTTGGCCCGCAACGAACTGGCCAACCTGCCCTCGTCCTGATTCAAGTAAAGAACGGCAGTCCTGGCTGTCTTACCGCGAATACTGCTAGCAAGCACTGCGTTGGAATGCCCTGGCGTTCGGGCCGAACCAACAAAGGGAGTCATTTCCGCTCAGAGCTGCCGGGTGTTCAATGATCGTTGCCCCTCAACGACGTGGATACACCCATGTTCGAAGCCATCGCCCAACTTCTGGCACATTGGCTTGACTTGTTCGGTCAGGCGGGCAGCCGCCGCGCATGGCCGATCATGGTCGGATTGCTCCTGTTGATTTCAATCTTGTGCGCGGTGGCATTCTGGACAAATTCCTGAGCCATGCCCGCCGCTTCACTTCCGGCGGCGCACATGGCGGCGTCCCGGATCTAAGCCTTGTCTTCCTCCTCCCGCGACGATTCGCCGCAGGCGCGGACGCGCCGACGGCGCTAGGATGAGATCGCCGGCACCGGCCGGCTCACGGGGGAAAACGTGATGGACCTGTTGCATCCATGGTGGCTGGTTCCGCTCATCCTGTTCGTCCTGCCGATGGTGGTGGGCCTGTTCTACAACCGCCTGCGCTGGCACCGGAACGGCGTCAACCAGAACTGGGTTCTGGGCCTGTTCGTCGGTGTCTGCTGGCTGGCCGCCATCATCGTCATCCTGAACAAGCTGCGCTGAGTCGCGGGCCTGCCGGCTAGACTGGGCGGCATGTTCGCCCTGCCGCCCGCGCCCGCCGTCGTGCCGTCCCTGCTGATCGGCTTCAGCGGTGGCCTGGATTCGACGGTCCTGCTGCACCGCCTCCATGCGGAACCGGCATTCCAGGGCGTCCTTCGCGCCATCCACGTCCATCACGGCCTGCAGCCGGCGGCCGACGACTGGGCCGCGCACTGCCAACGCACCTGCGATGCCTGGGAAGTTCCGTTGCGGATCGTGCATGTGCGGGTTTCCGCCGACGCCGGCCAGGGTATGGAGGCGGCCGCCCGCCACGCGCGCTATGCGGCGTTCGCCGAGGCGATGTCGTCCGGCGAGGTGCTGGTGACCGCGCATCACCTGCAGGACCAGGCGGAAACCTTCCTGCTGCGTGCCCTGCGGGCTTCGGGCGTGGACGGGCTGGTGGCGATGCGCGACTGGCGCGCCTTTGCCGGTGGATGGCATTGGCGCCCGCTGCTGGACACCTCGCGTGCCGTGCTTGAAAGCCATGCCAGCCAGCATGGTCTGGCGTGGATCGATGATCCGAGCAACCTGCACACCACCCACGACCGCAACTTCCTGCGCCGGCAGGTCATGCCGCTGCTGGAACAGCGTTGGCCGCATGCCGCGGCCGCATTCGCGCGCAGCGCTTCGTTGGCGCGGGAAACTGCCGACCTGCTCGATCGCGACGACGCGCTGGCGCTGGCGACAATCCGCACGCTGGATCCGGCGGCCTTGTCGGTGACCGCCCTGCTTGCGCTCCCGCCCGCGCGGCGCGCCCGCGTGCTGCGCCACTGGCTGTGCCAGCTGGAGCTGCCGCCCCTCCCCGCCGAAGGTGTGCGCCACATCGAGCGGGATCTGCTGGCCGCGACGGCGGACGACGAAGCCGAATTCAGCTGGCAGGGCGCGGTCGTACGCCGCTGGCGCGATCTGTTGCATGCCGAGTCGATGCGACCTCCACTGCCGGCCGACTGGCAAGTCGAATGGGACACGCACCAGCCCCTGCGGCTGCCAACCGGCGACCGGCTGGTCCTGGAAGGCGCGGCCTGGCCGACGCCGCTGCGGGTCGGCGCGCGCTTGGGCGGCGAGCGCCTGCGCCAGCCCGGTCGCGCGCACAGCCAGGCGCTGAAGAAGCTGCTGCAGGCCGACGGCATTCCCCCGTGGGAACGCCGCCTGCTGCCGCTGCTGCGGGACGCCGACGGCGAACTGCTCGCGGCCGGCGACCTGTTGCTGGATGCGCGCCTGGACGATTGGCTGCGCCGGCATGGGGCGAGCCTACGCTGGGAACGGGCAGCCACCCTGACCGCCGCGCGTTGACCTTCACGCGGCGGCTCCGCACACTTTCCCGCATGGCCAAGAAAAACACCCCCGACGCGTCCCCGGTGGCGAACTTCGAACAGTCGCTGGAAGAACTCGAACGCCTGGTCGACCGCATGGAACACGGCGACCTCAGCCTGGAAGACTCGCTGGCCGCCTATGAGCGCGGCGTCGGCCTGTACCGCCAGTGCCAGGCCGCGCTGGAACAGGCGGAACTGCGGGTCCGGCTGCTCAGCGATCCCGCCAATCCGGAAAGCGCCGAGCCGTTCGCGCCGCTGCCCGATGGCAACTGAGGCCCGCTTCGCGGCCTGGGCCGCGCGTACCGAAGCCACCCTCGATCAGGCCCTTCCGTCCCCCGACCAGGCACCCGGACGCCTCCACGCGGCCATGCGCCACGCCGTGCTCGGCGGCGGCAAACGCATGCGCCCCCTGCTGGTCTATGCCGCCGGCGCCGTTTCCGGCGTGCAGGAAGCCATGCTGGACGCGCCCGCCGCCGCGGTCGAACTGATCCACGCCTATTCGCTGGTCCACGACGATCTGCCGGCCATGGATGACGACGATCTGCGCCGGGGCCGGCCGACGGTGCACGTCGCCTTCGACGAGGCCACCGCCATCCTCGCCGGCGACGCCTTGCAGACGCGTGCTTTCGAAGTGCTGGCGCAGGCACCCGCCGACGCCGATATCCGGCTGGCCTGGGTGCAGGCGCTGGCCGGCGCCTCCGGCGTGGCCGGCATGTGCGGCGGGCAGGCCCTGGACATCGACGCCACCGGGCGCCAGCAGAGCCTGGAAGAACTGGCCCGCATGCACGCCTGGAAAACCGGCGCGCTCATTCGCGCGGCGGTCCGCCTCGGAGCCCTGGCCGGCCGTGCCGCGCCGGATGTCGTGGAACGCCTGGACGGATTCGCCTCCTCGCTGGGCCTGGCTTTCCAGATCCGCGACGACATCCTGGACGTGGAAGGCAGCTCCGAACAGCTCGGCAAGACCGCCGGCAAGGATGCGGCCCAGTCCAAGTCCACCTATCCGGCCCTGCTCGGCATGGACGGCGCCAAGGCGCGATTGAACGAACTCGACGCGTCGATGCGCGAAGCGCTGTCGCCATTCGGCGAGGCCGCCGATGCGCTGCGCGCGTTGGGCGAACTGGCGGTCCGCCGCGATCATTGAACGCGGCAATCCGCGCACAAAAAAAGGCCCGGTTTTACCGGGCCTTTTTCATTGACTCGCGAACTTCGCTTACTTGATCAGGCGCAGCGTCAGCGGATAGCGATAGGCTTCGCCGTTGTTGGCCTTGATCGCGGCGATGATGGTGAACACCAGCCAGGCGATGCCGACGATCACCATCAGCGGCAGCGTGATCAGCGCGCCGATGCCCAGGGTCACGATCGTCAGCAGGAACAGCGCCAGGAAGATGATGCCGACCGTGATGTTGAAGTTCAGCGCTTCCTTGCCCTGGTCATTGACGAAGGGCATGGTGTCCTTCTTGACCAGCCAGATGATCAGCGGACCGATGAAGCAGCCGAGGCTGCCGGCCCAACCCGAGGTGAGGATGCCGCCGACCAGCGCGGACAGGTGTGCGAACAGGGCCCATTGACGCTCTTCCGCACTCGGGCTTCCCGAAGTCGGCGGCGGCGGCGGTGCGGTGACGTTCTCGAACTCGCTCATGCGTGTATCCCCATTCCTTGTTGACGTTGATGGTATGGAACAATCCCGGCGGCCACTTTCGGGGCCCCGGGGGATCCTGTCAAGACACGTCAATCGGATCCGGCAACGGTCATGCGTCCGAGCAGGATGGAACCGCAGGCCACGTGCGAACGCGGATCGACGTCGTTTCCGACCGCCTCCACACCCGCGAACATCTGCTTGAGGTTGCCGGCGATGGTGATGCCGTCGACCGGATGGGCGAGTTCGCCGTTCTCCACCCAGAATCCGGCCGCGCCGCGGGAATAGTCGCCGGTCACCGGATTGACGCCCTGCCCCATCAGCTCTGTGATGACCAGGCCGCGTCCCATACCGCGCACCAGTTCCTCGAAGCCGCCGGCATTGGCCGAGACCTGCAGGTTGTGCACGCCACCGGCGTTGCCGGTGCTCTGCAACCCCAGCTTGCGCGCCGAATAGCTGCCCAGCAGGTAGCGCTCCAGCACGCCGTCGCGCACCAGTGGCGCATCGCGGGTGGCGACGCCCTCGGCGTCGAAGGCGGCCGAGCGCCAGCCATGGCGCAGGAACGGACGCTCCTCGATCGAGAACCACTCCGGGAAAACCCGCTGGCCGGCGTGATCCAGCAGGAAGCTGGCCCGCCGGTACAGCGCCGAACCGGCCACCGCGCCCAGCAGGTGGCCCACCAGCGATCGCGCCACCTCGGCGGCGAACAGGACCGGGTACTGGCCGGTGGCGACCGTGCGCGGTTCCAGCCGGGCGACGGTGCGCTCGGCCGCCTTGCGTCCGACCACCTGCGCCGCTTCCAGCGCGGACGCCGCCAGCGCCGTCGTGTACCAGCCGTCGCGCTGCATGCCATCGCCCTCGCCGGCGATCAGCGCGCAGCCCAGGGTGTGCTGGGTGCTGCGTTCACGTCCGACGAACCCGTGCGAATTCGCATATACCGAAAGACTCTCCGAACTGCCCACCGAGGCGCCGTCGGAATTGCCGATGCGCGAATCCGCCTCGCGCCCGGCGTTCTCGCAGGCCAGGGCCAGATCCAGCGCCTCGTCGGCCTGCACCGGCCAGGGATGCCAGAGGTCGAAATCGGGGAAGTCCGCCGCCATCCGGTCCACGTCGGCCAGCCCTGCGGCTTCGTCGTCCTCGGTGTAGCGGGCGATGGCGCAGGCCTGCTCGACCGTGGCCTCCAGGCTTTCCTCGCGCAGATCCGCGGTGCTGGCGCTGCCCTTGCGCCGGCCGAAGTAGACGGTCACGCCGATGCCGCGATCACGGGTCGATTCGACCGTCTCGACCTCGCCCAGGCGCACGTTGACGTTCAGCCCGCGCTCCTCGCTGCAACTGACCTCGGCCTGGCTGGCGCCACGCGCGCGGGCGGCTGCCAGCAGGCGCTGCGACAGCTCGGCGAGGGTATCCAGCCGGGCCAGACTGTCGTCGGCGGAAACGGTGATGGCGTTCAATGGCTTATCCTTATGCAATGCAGGAAGCCGGACGTCCCGGCCTCCCCCGTGAAAGATGTCCCGGCGCGCCGTGCAGGCACCGCCGCGTGACCGGCAACCGAGATCGACCATGCGCGGACGCGACCCCGAAACCGGCGAATTTTTTAGCCCCAGCCGTACCCAGCAGCGCGAGGAAGCGCTGGAGGTGCGCAGCCTGGCCGAACAACTGGTGGCGCTGACGCCGGCCCGCCTGGCGAAGCTGCCGATTCCCGAAGACCTGATGCCGCATATCCTGGAAACCCAGCGCATCACCTCGCATATCGCGCACAAGCGCCAGTTGCAGTACCTGGCCAAGCAGATGCGCCGCGAGGACGACGAAGTCCTGGCCGCGATCCGCGACGCGATGGACGAAGGCGGCGACGCGGCCCGGCGCGAGGCGGCGCAACTGCACCGTGCCGAGCAGTGGCGCGAACGCCTGCTCGCCGACGGCGACAGTGCGCTGGGCGAGCTGCTGGAGGAGTTCCCGCAGGCCGATCGCCAGCGCCTGCGCCAGCTGATTCGCAACGCCGGCGAGGAACGCGCGAAGAACAAGCCGCCGCATGCTTTCCGCGAACTGTTCCGCGAGATCCGCGAACTGCTCGCCGACGGTGACGACGCTCCCGGCGATACGGACACCGACGAAGACTGAGCCGCGTGCCGGCGCCCGCGCGGCGCCGCCCACCCGCCCGCGGTTCACGTGCGGGTGCCGCCCACCGTCAGGCCCTCGATCAGCAACGATGGCTGGCCGACGCCCACCGGCACGCTCTGTCCGTCCTTGCCGCACACGCCCACTCCGGCATCCAGCGCGAGATCGTGGCCGACCATGCTGACCTTCTGCATGGTTTCCGGTCCGTTGCCGATCAGGGTGGCGCCCTTGACCGGCGCGGTGACCTTGCCGTCCTCGATCAGGTAGGCCTCGGTGGCCGAGAACACGTACTTGCCGCTGGTGATGTCGACCTGCCCGCCGCCGAAATTGACCGCATACAGGCCCTTCTTCACCGAGCGGATCATCTCTTCCGGATCGTGCTGTCCGGCGAGCATGTAGGTGTTGGTCATGCGCGGCATCGGCAGGTGCGCGAACGATTCGCGGCGACCGTTGCCGGTCGGCGCCATGCCCATCAGGCGCGCGTTGAGCGTGTCCTGCATGTAACCAACCAGCACGCCATCTTCGATCAGCGTGGTGCAGTTGGTGGGCGTGCCTTCGTCGTCGATGTTGAGCGATCCGCGCCGGCCCGGCAGGGTGCCGTCGTCGACGATGGTCACGCCGGGCGAGGCGACCCGCTGGCCCATGCGGCCGGCGTAGACGCTGGTGCCCTTGCGGTTGAAATCGCCTTCCAGGCCGTGGCCGACGGCTTCGTGCAGCAGCACGCCAGGCCAGCCGGACGCCAGCACCACCGGCATGACGCCGGCCGGCGCATCGATGGCGTCCAGGTTCACCAGCGCCTGCCGCAATGCCTCGCGCGCCAGTTCCTCGGGGCGGCCGCCACCCAGCAGTTCGGCATAGGAATAGCGACCGCCCATGCCGGCGTAACCGGACTCGCGACGGCCGTTCTGCTCCACCAGCACCTGTACGTTCAGGCGCACCAGCGGACGCACGTCGGCGGCCAGCACGCCGTCGCTGCGCGCCACCAGCACGGTATCCAGGCCGCCTGACAGGCTCACGGTCACCTGCTGCACGCGCGGATCGGCCGCGCGCAGGAAACGGTCCACCGTGCGCAGCGCCTCGACCTTGGCGGCATTGTCCATCGCGTCGATGGGATCGTCCGCGCCGTAGAGCGCGCGTCCACCGCCCCGCACCAGCGCGCGTGGCGCATGCGCCGCGCCGTCACGGGCGATCGCGCGCGCCGAGCGCGCGGCGTCCAGCAAGGCGACCGAATTGATATCGTCGGAATAGGCGAAGCCGGTCTTCTCGCCCGAAATCGCCCGCACGCCGACACCCTGCTCGATCGAGTGCGCACCGTCCTTGACGATGCCGTCCTCCACCGTCCAGCTCTCGCGCCGGGCATGCTGGAAATAGAGATCGCCGAAATCGATACCCGGTCCCAGCAGCGCCCCGAAGGTGCGGTCCAGGCCGTGCTGGTCGAGGCCGGCAGGCAGCAGAAGGCGGGTTTCGGCGAGCGTCAGGGAAGCAGTCATGGCAGCAAGGTGGGGGTTGGGACGGGCCAGCGCAAGGCGGTGCGGGCGCCGCGGTTCAGGGCAGTCCGGCGCGCGCGGCCGAGGATGGCGCCTGTTCGCGTGATTGCTCGCGCGAAATGGCCTCCACCTTGGGTTCCTTCCAAGGACCAGTCACCCGATAGGTCTTGGCACCCATTTCGCCCAGCGGGCGCTTGAGCACCGCGTTGGCGACCGCGCCGACCGCCGCGCCCAACGGTCCGGCGGCCACCGCGCCGACCGCGGTCAGCACGTTGGCCGACTTGGGCAGCACATCCACCACCTGGTCGAATTGTTCGGCGCGCAGATCGGTCGTGCCGCCGATCCGGATCTCGGCGGCGGGACCGTCGATCACCAGCGCGTCGGTACGGGCCAGGCCGTTGCCCAGGGCCACCTCGCCTTCCATCCGGTTGAACGCGAATCCCTTGGAAAAGAAGTCGCTGAAATCCAGGGTCAGCCGGCGACGCAATTCGGCCACGCTCAACAGACCGAGCACGCGGCCCGCACCGGGCTCCAGTTCCAGCAGATGGCCATCGCGCGCATCCACGCCGACCTTGCCTTCCAGTTCGCTCAGCCGGAACGCGCCGGGACTGCCACGCCAGCCCGCGGTGGCCTGGACGGTGCCGTGGCCGCCGCGAATGCGGCCACCGTAGCCGGCATCGGCCAGCAGCGCGCCGAAATCGCGGCTCACCACCTTGGCCTGCAGTTGGGTCCGCGCATGCGCGCCCTTCCCCAGCCAGGTACCTGCCACGTCGATGTCGTGCTGCGGGGAACGCAACTGCAGCTGTTCGATCTGCATGCCGGCGGGCAACTGGCGCGTACGCAGGCGGGCGTTGCCGAGTTTCGCGCTGCCGACGCGCAGTTCATCGACGTCCAGCGACAGCGGCGGAATCGCCGACGGATCCAGGCCATCGTCGGCGGGTACCGGCGGCGCGCCGGGCATGCCGATCGGCGCGCCCGCGACCGCCCTGGTCGGGACCGTGGCCGCCGCGGTGGCGGTGCCGGCGGGCGACGCGTTCTGCCAATACAGGCGCGAGAGCCGCCCGACGATCGCGGCGCCCCGCGTCTCCGGCACCAGCAGGCCACCGGACAGCGCGGGACCTTCCAGGGTCACCGCCAGTGCATTGGGGGCCGGCGCCAGTTGCAGGCGCGTATCGGGGAACACCGATCCGATCATCAGCAGGCGCGTAGCGGTGACATCGACATGGCGCAACTTCAGGCCATCGTCGTCACCCTCGTCCTCGCCACCCTTGAACAGCGCGATCCAGTCCATCGCATCCAGTTGCCGCGTGCGGCCGCTGACGATCAACCCGGACGCGGGCGGAGCCTCGGCGACATTGTCGCTCCCCAGCACCACCCGCACGCCGGTCTGCTGGCCGTTGNGCGCGCGCAACGCCAGGCGCTGGCCGAACGCGACTTCGATCTGCCCGCTGCCCAGCGGCATCGAGGTGCGTACCACCGTCGGCAGCGCGGCGAATGCCGGTTTTTCCAGCGGTGCCGGCAGGCTCAGGGCGGTGCCGACCAGCTGCGAACGCAGCTGCAGCTGGCTGGGCGCGTTGCTGGCCGCGCCCTTGGGAATGGTGACCGCGACGTTCCAGTCCGAACGCCCTTCGATGTACGGCTTCAACCAGGCCATTTCCGGCGCGCGATCCAGCAGTTCCTTCGCATCCAGGCGCGCAGCGAGCTCGGCCTCGAACGCCTGCTGCGGATCCCGCGCGCCGCTGCCCGCGCGCAGCGACAGCACGCCGGGCTGGCCCTGCAACATCACCTTCATCGGTTCGGAAGCGAATCCGCCGTTGTCGTAGCGCGCCTTGCCGGTGACGTCGGTGAAGGCGAGGTTCCAGCGCTTTTCGGCCAGCTTCGCCGCGGTCAGTTCCACCTCGCCTTCCATCCGCTGACGGGTGGGCGAATCCTTCTTCAGCGGCTGCAGCAGATGGAAGCTGGCACGGGTGGCGCCGGAGGCTTCCAGATTGGCGAAGGTGTCGGCATGGGTTTTCTGCAACGGACTCTGCCGCAGCATCGCCAGCAGTTTCCCCGCATCGGTGTGCGTGTCGGCGTCGACACGCAGGTTGGATTCGCGGAAGTCCGCGATGCCGGCGCTGAAATGCTCGACCGCCACGCCGGCCAGGCTGCCGTGCCCGTCCAGCGAGAATCCGTTGCCGATGAAGGCGACATCCGCGTCCACCTGCTCCAGCGCCGGCCAGTCGCGCTGGAACCTGAACTGCCCGCCGTTGATGCGCGCGACCGCCTCGAAGCGGCCGTTGTTGCGGACGAAGGGCCAATCGTCGAGATCGCCCGAGACGATGGCGCGGCCATTGTTCACCTGGCCGCCGACCAGCGCCGCGTTGAGCCAGTCCACCGCCGCCTTGGGCATCTGGTGGTGAACCCAGAAGCGCTGCGCTGCGGGCACCGGCGCCTGATCGAGATCGGCGGCCAGATCGATCCACGGCCGGGTGCCGTCGTTCTGGAACCACAGGCCGCCGCGCACCTGCGCGCCGTAATCCTTGCCACGCACGCGCAACGCCGGAGTGCCGACGCGCCAGCCGGCGCCTTCGCGCCAACCGACGATTTCGCCATCGAGGGTGACGTCATGCACCACGCCGAAGCCGCTGGGCCAATTGAACTGCAGGCGCGATGCCGGTTTCAGGCGCAGGCGCAGGCCTTCGGCGTCGCCCTCGAAATCGCCCGCCAGCCCGCTCATTCCCGGCGCGCGGCCGACCGGCGCGAAGCCGACTTCCAGCAGTTCGCCGCTGGCGCGCAGGCCGCCCTGGCGATTGCCGGCGACCTCCACCCGTGCCAGCCGCGCGGTCGGACGTGCCTGGCCCAGCCAGCGGCGCATGTCGTCGCCGACCCGGTCGCTCAACCCCAGCACCGCGAACAGCGGCGCCGCATCCAGTTGGCGCGCGACCAGCGCGGTCTCGCGACCACCGGCCAGCAGCAGGCCGTCCAGCGTCTGCGTGCTTTCGCCACTGCCGACCCGCAGCAGCGGCGCATCCAGTCGCCAGCCGCTCCGGATCAGGCGCCAACGCAACCTGCCGTCCAGTTGTTCGAAGGCCGCGCGCGGCAGCGCCCCGCCCCCCACCAGCGGCGCACCGCGCAAGCCCAGCTTCTGCACGTGCGCCTCGGCGGTGACCATCACCACGCGATGCCGGTACAGGGATATCCAGCCTTGCAGCCGCCCGCTGCCGGAATCGGCCACCACACCCGCGTAGCGCAGCAGCGGCGACCACACGCCGATGTCGGCGGCGGTCACCTCGGCGTAGGCCTGGCCGTCGCCCTTGCGACGATTGAAATCGACAGCAACGTTGAGCGGCGCGCTATCGGCGCGGATGCGCGCACGCGCACCGACCCGCACGCGATCGCCGTTCACCCGCAAGCGCATGTCGATATCGGGCACCCGCAGTTGCCAGCCAATGGATGGCGCGTCGATGTCCAGGCGGCCGTCGATGATCTGCAGTTCGCCCAACCCCTCCAGGCTGGACAGCGGATCCCCGCCCGGCTGTTGCTGCCCAGGCAAGCCGCGCACCGACCAGGTGCCGTCGTCGGCGCGCTGCAGGGTCAGCGACAGGCCGCGCAGGCGCAGTTCGGTGAACGACCGGCCCGGCAGCAGGCCACCGTACATCGACACCAGCACCTCGGCCTGGCCGATACGGACGCCACCCTCACCCTCGCCGATCCGCAGCCCGTCCAGTTGCAGCAGCGGTCCGCGCCGGGTCCACTGGGTCTGCACCCGATCGAATGCCACCGTTCGCCCGGCCCGCTCGCTCAACCACGCGGCGACACGCTCGGGATGACGTTCGGCCAGCGGCAGCACCTGGCTGGCGATGCCCAGCACCACCGCCATGCACACCAGCACGATCGCGATGCCATAGACGGCACCACGTCGGGCCAGGCGCAAGCGGCGGCGCATCGGGGTGGGCATCAGGCTTTTGCCGGGAGTGGGGAATCGGGAATTGAGAATCGGCAAAGCGGACTCCGCACCGCTGTTGTCTTCCGCGCATGGAAATCGTTGCCGTTCAAGCGCGATGCGCTCTCACGATTCCCGATTCCCCATTCCCGATTCCCGTCAAAGCAGCACAACATCGAACTGCTCCTGCAGGTATTGCTCGTCGGCCTGGAAGCGGATCGACTTGCCTAGGAATTCCTCCAGTTCCGCCACGGATTGCGATTCCTCGTCGGTAATGCGTGCCACCACCTTGGGCGAGGCGATCACCAGCAGGCGGGCGGCCTCGAACTGGCGCACGGCGCGGGTGATCTCGCGGAAGATTTCGTAGGTGACGGTTTCGGCGGTCTTGATGCTGCCGCGGCCACCGCACTCCGGGCATGGCTCGGACAGCTGCCGTTCCAGGCTTTCGACCGTGCGCTTGCGGGTCATTTCGACCAGGCCCAGCGGCGAGAACTCGTACACCGTGGTCTTGGCGTGATCGCGCGAGAGCGCCTTCTCCAGCGTACGCAGCACCTGGCGGCGATGCTCGGGATCGTCCATGTCGATGAAATCGATGATGATGATGCCGCCGAGATTGCGCAGGCGCAGTTGCCGCGCCACCGCCTGCGCCGCCTCCAGGTTGGTGCGGTAGACGGTTTCCTCCAGGTTGCGCTGGCCGAGGAAGGAACCGGTGTTCACGTCGATGGTGGTCATCGCCTCGGTCTGGTCGATGACCAGGTAGCCACCGGATTTCAGCGGCACTTCCTTGTCCAGCGCGCGGCCGATTTCGTCTTCCACCCCATACAGATCGAAGATGGGACGTTCGCCGCTGTAATGCTCGATGCGCTCGGCCAGGACCGGCATGTACTTGGCCGCGAACGCCTGCAGCCGCTCGCTGGTCTCGCGTGAATCCACCCGTACCTTCTCGACATCGCGCCGCATCAGGTCGCGCACCGCGCGCAGCGGCAGGGTCAGGTCCTCGTAGATGCAGGTACCCACCGCGGCATCGCGGCTGCGCTGTTCCACCAGCGCCCAGACCCGCGCCAGGTAGGAAATGTCCTCGGCCAGCGCCTCGGCCGGCTGGCCCTCGGCATTGGTGCGGATGATGTAGCCATGACCGCCATGCGCCGCCGCAAGATCGCTCACCAGCGATTTCAGGCGCTGGCGTTCGGCCTCGTCCTCGATGCGTGCCGACACCCCGACCACCTTCGACTGGGGCAGCAGCACCAGGTAGCGCGAGGGAATGCTGATCTGGGTGGTCAGGCGCGCGCCCTTGCTGCCGATGGGATCCTTGACCACCTGCACCACCACGTCCTGGCCGTCGCGCAGCAGGTCCATGATCGGCACCGACGGCGGCGGCGGCAGCGGCGTCTCCACCGCCTCGCCGTTGGCGACCGGCGCCGGGCGCACGATGTCGTTGGCGTGCAGGAACGCCGCGCGATCCAGGCCGACCTCGACGAACGCCGCCTGCATGCCCGGCATCACCCGCTGCACCTTGCCCTTGTACAGGTTGCCGACCACGCCCCGGCGCCAGCCGCGCTCGATGTGCAGTTCCTGCAGCATGCCGTTCTCGATGACGGCCACGCGGGTTTCGCGGGGGGTGACATTGACCAGGATTTCTTCGCTCATGTCACCGTCCGTTGGAAGGATAAAGAAGGGGAGCGACGGCGGGCGGCCAGCGCCGCGCCTGCCGTCATGCCAGCACTCCGAACGCGCGCAGCAGGCGGGCGGTCTCGTGCAGGGGCAGCCCCATCACGCCCGAGAAGCTGCCCGAGAGTCGGGTCACGTACTGTTCGGCGCGGCCCTGGATGCCGTAGGCCCCGGCCTTGCCCATCGCCTCGCCGCTGCCGACATAGGCGGCGATGTCCGCGTCCGAAAGCTCGGCGAAGCTCACTTCGGAAATGGACACCGCCTGCTCCTCGCGGCCGGCGTCGACCACCGAGACCGCCGAGATCACCTGGTGGGTCCGGCCCGACAGCCGGCGCAGCATGGCGGCCGCGTCATCGGCATCGGCCGGCTTGCCGAACACCTCGTCGTCCAGGATCACCTCGGTGTCCGCCCCCAGCACCACCGCGCCCGGCACGGTCATCACCTTCAGCAGTCCGGCCCCGGCCTTTTCGCGCGCCACCCGGCGCACGTAATCTTCGGCGGACTCGCCCGGCTGGCGGTGTTCGGGGATATCCAGATCAATGCGCCCGAAGGTCAGCCCCAGGCGGGTCAGGAGTTCGGCGCGGCGGGGGGATTGGGAGGCCAGATGCAGCATCGGGAAAGAATAACCTGAGGCGACTGACTGAACGCCGGTTGAGTGTTCCCGTGGACGGCGAAACCCGATTCGACTCACAACGCGTTCATCGTGTACTGAACACGCTTCACTCCCACTGGCCCCCGGCCACCGACGCATACAAGGAGATCCCATGCGCCACCACCCGTTCCGCCCGCTGCTGCTCGCCCTGTCCCTGGCCCTAGGAACCGTCACGATGACCGCCCAAGCCCAGACCGCCCCCGCTTACACCGTGCCCGCCGACGGCACCCTGCTGAACGTGTCGGCGCAGGCCGAGGCGTCGCGCGTGCCCGACGTGGCGACCCTGTCCGCCGGCGTGGTCACCCAGGCCGCCGACGGCAACGCCGCCATGCGCCAGAACGCCGAGCAGATGGCCAAGGTGGTCGCCGCCATCAAGGCCGCGGGCATCCCCGAGAAGGACGTCCAGACCAGCGGCATCAGCCTCAACCCGCAGTACCGCTACGCCGAGAACGAACCGCCGAAGATCACCGGCTACCAGGCCAGCAACACGGTCAGCCTGAAGGTCCGCGACATCGCCAAGCTGGGCAAGGTGCTGGACGCGCTGGCCGCGGTGGGCGCCAACCAGATCAACGGCCCCAGCTTCGAAATCGACCAGCCCGAGCCGGTCTACGACGAAGCCCGCCTGGCCGCGCTGAAGAAGGCCCAGGCCCGCGCCGAGACCTATGCCAAGGCGTTGGGCCTGCGGGTCCGCCGCATCGTCAGCATCTCCGAGGGTGGCGGCGGTTTCCGCCCGGTGCCGATGATGGCGATGGCGATGGACGCCAAGGCCGGCCGGATGGAGTCCACCCCGGTGTCCCCGGGCGAGACCACCTTGTCGGTGAACCTGGACGTGGTGTTCGAACTGGGCCGCTGAGCCCCGCCACCCCGCTCCACGCAACGGCGCCTCCTGGCGCCGTTGCCGTTTTCGGCGTCCGGAACGGCATTCGACCTTGGTCGCCCCCCTCTTGCGGCCACCACACGGCGGAGTACAGTCTGGAACTGCGGCGCGGGGGCGTTGCAACCCCACTCCTCGCGGCCAAGCGTTGTTCCTGTCACAGCCCTTCAGGAGGTGGACCATGGTTCGCGCACTACCCTTCCGCACCCCGACCCGTCTGGACATCGGCCGCATCCTGGCCATCGCCGCGGCCATCGCCCTGCACGTGTTCGCCCTCCTCCTGCTGCTGATGCCGATGGCGGCGCCGCAACTGGCGCCCACCGTGGCTCCCAAGCCCGTCATCCGCTGGATCGAACGAGAGAAACCGATAGAACCGATTCCGGTCGAGATCACCAAGAAGCAGCAGGTAATCGAAACCAAGCCGCAGCCGTCTCCCCGGGTGCAACCGAAAGACACCACGCCCATCACCGATACACCGGTCATCGTCGATGGCGGTACCGAACCGGCGATCGTCACGCAGGCCAGCGATAGCCTGACGGACGCGGTGGGACCGGTGGTTCCCAGTGGCCCGATCGCCGCCAGCCACCTGGAATACATCAGTGCACCCGCACCACGTTATCCGCCGGAACTGGTCCGCATCGGTTTCACCGGCACCGTGATGCTGCGCGTACTGGTGGACGTGGATGGCACACCGCTGGAGGTCACCATCGAAAGCAGCAGCGGCAACCGCAAGCTGGATCGCGAAGCCAGCCAGCACGTGCTGAAAAAATGGCGCTTCAAACCCGCGCTTCAGAACGGCGTCGCGGTGCAGGCCTACGGCATCGTTCCGATTGCTTTCACGTTGCAGTAGCCCCAAGCACAATGCGCACAAAGGCCCGCTTCGGCGGGCCTTTTTCTTGTTCGCGCTCGTTTGCCATCGGATCTGCCAGAAAAGCCTCGCAGCTGGCCGCATTTCAATGTCAGTTGACCGGAGCTCGGGCGCCGCATAGAAATCGGCTTGCGGCCTAGCCCGTCTTTCATTGCTGAATCAAGGGACTCGTGAGAACAAACACCCTCTCTCTCCTACTGCTTTCCGCTGTCCTCGTGCTGGGCATGGGTGCGTGCAGGCGCGACGGCGACAAAGTGCACGACGATGGAGTACCCCTGCTCACGACTCCGCTCGCAATCGATGGCGTATCGCCGGATTCCGTCGATACGACCACGCTGGCCAGAAGTATCGCCGCGCCAGTTGTCCATCCCAACGTGGCTGCACTGCCCAGGAATCCATTCCCCGACGTGCCTCGACGTCGGGACGGACTCGATTTCGAGACCGATCCCTTTGGCCCCACCAGCCATGCAGAGCAGAGATGGCTGGACGATCACGGATTTCCCAATGTGGGGCAATGGGAAACCTACCTCACCGCATCGGATGCATTGCTGGAGCAGGTCGCGGGTTCCGGGGATCCTGTGGCAAGGACCATCCTGGACATGCGCCTGCTCCCGGTGGATCCCCAGGCCAGGACTCGACTGTTCCATGCCGGCGCGGAAGGCAATCTCTTCGCGCTCAACAGCCTGGCCGCCTACCTGGCGGGGAGCAAGGATGGCGATCTGCAGGCCGCCTATTCCATTTCACGGGTAGCGGAAATGCGGGGTGATTCCCGTGTTGCGATGGCGCGCGAGGTCATGATGAGGCGAAGGCTGGACGACATCGAACGCATGCAGGCGGAAGCCGAGGCGATTCGCATGAATCACCAACTGGATCGCCTGTACCGGCAAAAGCATGGCGCGAATCCTCCTCCTCCCGTCCGCAGGCCGATCGCGGAACTGGAGCATTGACGGCGGCCGGCACGTCCGGTGGTCCAGCTCAGGCGCGGTGATACGGATGATTCGCCAGCATCGCCGCGGCGCGGTAGATCTGCTCTGCCACCACCAGCCGCACCAGCATGTGCGGCAGGGTCAGCGGGCTCAGTGACCACTTCTCGTGCGCGGCGGCCAGCACGTCGGCGGCGTGGCCTTCCGGGCCCCCGATCAGGAAGGCGAGATCCCGCCCCTGTCCGCGCCAGTGTTCCATGCGTTGCGCCAGTTGTTCTGAGGAATACGGTTTTCCGGTGACTTCCAGCGCCACGATGTGGGCGTTCTTCGGGATTGCTGCCAACACACGCTTGCCCTCGTCCTCGATGGCGCGCTGCGGGTCCCGGCCCTTGCCGCGCAGGCCGGGCTCGATTTCCACCAGTTCGAACGGCAGCCAGTGCGAAAGGCGCTTCTGGTATTCGGCGAAGCCCTGCGCCACCCAGGCCGGGGCGCGTTCGCCGGTGGCGATCAACCTGCTCTTCATCCCGCAATGATACCGGCGCCACGCTTTCGTCGGACCGCATGCAAGCGTCATGCCTTTGTCATCCAGCGGTTACACGCAGTGCCTAGCGTCACCGGCTCCCCGCCAGCTGGAGTCGCATGATGACCGTCTTCGATCCTGCCCGCCGCAACGTCCTCAAGGGCAGTGCCGCCGCCATGGCCATGGGCGCCATGGGCAGCCTGGGCGCGCTGTATTCGCGCCAGGCCCTCGCCGCCACCGAATCGGTGCGGCTGTCCCCCGTTCCCAGTCGCTACGGGCCCATCGCGCCCGTCGCCGACCGCACCACCGGCCTGCCGCTGCTGCAATTGCCGCGCGGTTTCAGCTATCGCTCGTTCGGCTGGACCGGCGATCGCATGGACGACGGCCAGCCCTGCCCGGATCGCCATGACGGCATGGCCGTGGTCGCCACCCGGATCGCGCGCCCGGGCCGCGGGCACGGATACGGACGTGGCCATGGCCACGGTGGGCTGGAATACGTGCTGATCCGCAACCACGAACGTGGCGCGGGCGCCCCCATCCAGGCGCCTGGCATGTACGACACCGGCCTCGTCGACGGCAGCCAGGTGGCCGGTGGCGGCACCACCACCCTCACCTACCGTGCCGGTACCGGCTGGAACGCGCTGGAGCCCAGCCTGGGCGGCACCCTGGTGAATTGCGCCGGCGGCCTGACCCCTTGGGGCACCTGGCTGAGCTGCGAGGAAATCAAGACCGATGCCACCTCCAGCGCCGGCCGCAAACACGGCTACGTGTTCGAGGTGGATCCGGACAACGAGCGCACCACCGGCCGGCCGCTGGTCGGCCTGGGCCGTTTCAGCCACGAGGCGGTCGCGGTGGATCCGCGCACCGGCATCGTCTACCTGACCGAAGACGACCGCAACAAGGCCGGGCTGTACCGTTTCGTCCCCAACGATCGGCGAGGCCGCAACGGCTCGCTGGAAAATGGCGGCCGCCTGCAGGCCGCGCGCGTGCGCGGCAAGCGCAACGCCGACCTCACCGTGGCCAGCATCGGCGACCGCTACCAGTTGGAATGGGTCGACGTGCCGGAACCGGACCTGGACACCATCGCCGCCCCGGCCGGCTTCCCCGACATCTCCGCCGGCGAGACCCTCAGCGGTCCGTTCGCCCAGGCCTGGAGCGAGGGCGCGCTGCGCATGAGCCGCGGCGAGGGCATCTGGTACAGCTACGGCAAGATGTTCATCGTCGACACCAGCACCGGCGTCGATGCGCAGGGCCGCAAGGGACGTGGCAACGGCGCGGTATGGGTGCTGGATCTGTTCACCCAGCAGATCAAGGCGCTGTTCGTCAGTGGCCACCAGCTGGCCGCGCACAATCCGGACAACATCACCGTGAGCGCGCGCGGCGGCGTGGTGCTGTGCGAGGACGGCGGCGAGAGTCCGGACGAGTACGGCCCCGGCGCGCGCCTGATCGGCCTGACCCGGGCCGGTGAATCGTTCTACCTGTGCAAGAACAACATACAGGTGACTTCGACCCAGATCGCCAACGCCGGCAAGACGATCGAGGAAGGCGACTACCGCGAAAGCGAGTTCTGCGGCGCCTGCTGGGATCCGCTGTCACGCACGCTGTTCGTCAACATCCAGACCCCGGGCATCACCTTCGCGATTACCGGGCCGTGGGAGCGCGGGCCGCTTTGAGGCGCGACGCACACCACGTAAACGACAACGGCGCCTTTCGGCGCCGTTGTTTCATCGCGGAACCGAAAGCCGCTTACAGGCGATCTTCCGCACCGGTTTCGACTTCGTCCTGCTCCGGCGGCTGGTCGCCCACCGTCCACAGCCGCTCCAGCGCGTAGAACTCGCGCACGCGCGGCAGCATGATGTGGACGATCACGTCGCCCAGGTCCACCAGCACCCACTCGGCCTCGCGCTCGCCTTCCACGCCCAGCGGCATGACGTCGAGCTTCTTGGCGAACTTGACCACTTCGTCGGCGATCGACTTGACGTGGCGGGTGGAGGTGCCGGACGCAATCACCAGGAAATCGGCGACGCTGGACTTGCCGCGCACATCGATTTCAACGACATCCTTGGCTTTCAGTTCTTCCACCGCCGCGTGCACGTTGGCGAGCAGGACCGGCACGGCCGGCGGGGGGCTGGGAAGACGGGTCTTGATGACTTGCGCTTGGCTGGACAAAGGTCTGGTGACTCCGGGAACTCGGCACCGATTATACCGGACCGTCCGCCGCCGCCGACGTGAAGTAGAGCCGTTCGTCCGCGATATAGGCGGCCACGGCGGGCGGGACCAGTCCCTCCCAGGGCCAGCCTTCGGCGATCCGCCGGCGTACGTCGCTGGCCGACTCCGGCTGCAACGGCTGGTGCAGCCGGTGTATCCGCCCCGCGGGAGACGCACGCAGGTCGCCGGCATCGGCGGTCCAGCGTTCGGCAATCGTGGCGGCGAGTTCAACCGGCAATTCGCCGTCCAGCGGACTGCCCGGGCGTTCGGCGACCACGAAGTGCGCCAGTTCGAACAGTTCCCGCCATTCGTGCCAGGTGGGCAGTCCGACCAGGCTGTCGGCTCCCACCAGCCAGGCAATCGGGGTACGCGCGCCGAGCTCGCCACGCAATTCGCGCAGGGTGTCCACTGTGTAAGAGCGACGTTCCGGCTGGCGCAGCGCGCGGCGCAGTTCGCGCCGTTCGACATGCAGTCCGGCCTCGCCGTCGATGGCCAGTTCCAGCATGCGCGCGCGCTGCGCCGCGTTGGCGCCCGGCGGGGCGCGATGCGGCGGATCCGCCGCGGGCGTGAGCGCGACCAGGGTGTCGAGTTCGTCGCGGGCCGCCCGCGCAATGGCCAGATGCCCGTTGTGGACGGGATCGAAGGTGCCGCCGTAGAAAAGGTGGAGCATGCGGTGTCAGGGCCGTCGCGGAGACCGTGGCAGTGTGCGGGGATTGCCGGCGCGGGAAAAGATCCGCCTCAGGCCACCAGCAAGCGCACCGCGCGCGCCTCGGCCACGGCCAGCAGCAGCCGTTCCATCGCCACCCAGGCGTCGCCGGGCGCGCGGCCCTTGGCGATGCGGTCGATGCGCGAGGCCTCGGCGACGAAACGCTCCCAGCGCTGCGGTGCGGCGTGCCGCTGCAAGGCCCGCTTGAACGGCGCCTGTTTGGATTCCCAGATGCCCTGCGATTTCATTTCCGCGGCCAGGTTGCCGCCGGACGCCTGCACCCTCGCCAGATGGGCGGTGCGCAACAATTCCTTGACCACCATCGGCATCAGGCCGGCGACCACGTCGCCCTCGGCGCGCAGACCGGCCAGCATCCGCGACACCTGCGGCCCCTGCCCGGCCAGCATGGCGTCGGTCAGGCGGAACACGTCGTAGCGCGCGGCGTCGGCCACCAGCGATTGCATGGTTTCCGCCGACAGGCTTCCGCCCTGCGCCAGCAGCGCCAGCTTGTCGATCTCCTGCGCCGCGGCCAGCAGGTTGCCTTCCACCCGCTCGGCCAGCGCCTGCACCGCGTCGCGGTCGGCCCGCAGCCCGCGCGCGCGCAGCCGGCTCTCGATCCAGCCAGGCAGTTCGTGCGGCTTGATGGCCCAGGCGACGGCGAGGACGCCGATCTGCGCGACGGCGTCGGCCCATTTGCCTTGATGGGCCTTCGACCATTCACCGGCGGTGATCAGCAGGACCACGTCGGGCGGCGGATTCGCGCAGAAACGGCTGATGACCTCGGCGCCCTCCTTGCCCGGCTTGCCGCTTGGCAGGCGTACCTCGACCAGGCGCCGCGCGCTGAACAGGCTCGGGGCGTGGAAGCTGGCGTCGAGCTCGTTCCAGTCGAAATCGCGCCCGTCGGCGTCGAATACCTCGCGCTCGCCGATGCCCTGCGCACGCGCCTGCGCGCGCACCGCATCGGCGGCTTCCAGCACCCGCAGCATTTCCGGCCCGGCGATCAGGTACGCCGGGAGCAGCGGCTCATCGGCGCGTGCGGCGATCTGTTCGGGCTTAAGTTCCATCGGCCGGCTTGACCATCTGGCCGGCGCGCACCACGCCATCGACCCGGCGCAGGATCGAGGCGGACATCTCGCGCCGCAGTTCGTCGGCCAGGATCTCGCGCTCGGTCGTGGTACCGGTGGCGTTCTCCGGCGGCGACACGTAGTCGCGCGAAAGCTCCACCACCTGCTGCGGCACCAGATCGGTGCCGTCGGCCTTGCGGAACACGAACACGACGGCGTAGCGCAGGCTGTATTCCTGGGCGCGGCCCAGTGCGTCCACCGCGATCGGCAGATCACCCCATCGCTCGGAGACGATGACCAGTTCCGCCTTCCTGGGGACCATGTCGCCGCTGGCGGCGGCGGCCTTCGCCGCCTCCAGGTCCGCCGTCGTGGGCGTATGCGCGTCGGCACCGGCCGCCTGCAACCCGCGCACCAGCTTGTAAGCCAGGTCGCTGTAGGTCGCGGCAGAGCGGACCAGGACCGGTCCCAGATCGGAAGGAAGCGCGATGCGGCTGCGCAGGTGGAATCCGCAGCCGGCCAGCAACAGGGCCAAGGCGGCGGCGGCAAGGAATCGGGTTCGGATCATGGGCGAAGTCTGGACGAGGCCGCGAAAGGCGGCAATAGCCTAGCCGGCCCGCAGGTGAATATGGGGGATTCGGGATTGGGGATGCCGATGCGGCAATGCGCGGCTTCCACCGTCATGCGCATCTTCATCCAGCGGCCTTCGATGGCCAGATGGCGGGCCAAGCCGGAATCAGGTGGCGCGTGGCATTCACCCTTCCGGGGAAACGGATCCCGGCCTTCGCCGGGATGACGGCGAAAAGGAGATGACGCCGCGTATGTCTGGAACGGTCCCCCCGCGAACGGCGGCGATCGCGGGGGGTTGGACGACGCGGGTCGCCCACGCGTCCAAGCCGGCTCAGCCGGCCACGATATTGACGATCTTGCCCGGCACGATGATCACCTTGCGGATGGTCGCGCCTTCCAGGAACTTGGCGGTGTTCGGTTCGGCCCGGGCCAGCCCCTCGATGTGCTCGCGGGCGGCGTCGGCGGCGACCTCGATGGTGCCGCGCAGCTTGCCGTTGACCTGCACCGCCAGGGTCACCGAATCGCGCACCAGCGCGGCCGGGTCGACCTGCGGGAAGGCGACGTCTTCCAGCAGCGTTTCCGGATGGCCCAGCGCCTGCCACAGCGCGTGGCTGGCATGCGGCGTGATCGGGTTGAGCAGCAGCACTGCCGCTTCCAGCGCTTCCTGGCGCACCGCGCGGCCACTGTCGCTGGCGTCGTCGAATTTCGACACCGCGTTGGACAGTTCCATCACTGCGGCGATCGCGGTGTTGAAACTGTGGCGCTTGCCATAGTCGTTGCCGACCTTGTCGATGGTCTCGTGGGTCTTGCGGCGCAGCGCCTTCTGCCCGGCGCTCAACGCGGCCGGATCCACCGCGGGCGCCGGACCGTCAGCCGCATGCTTCTGCACCTGCGTCCACAGGCGGCGCAGGAACCGCGCCATGCCTTCCACGCCGGCCTCGTTCCATTCCAGCGACTGCTCCGGCGGCGCGGCGAACATCGAGAACAGGCGTACGGTGTCGGCGCCGAACCGCTCCACCATCGCCTGCGGGTCCACGCCGTTGTTCTTCGACTTGGACATCTTCTCGACCGCGCCAATCTGCACCGGCGCGCCGTCCGCGCGCAGGGTCGCGCCGGTGATGCGACCGCGCTCGTCGCGCTGCACGTCCACGTCGGCCGGGTTGATCCAGTCCTTGGAGCCATCCGGATTGTCGCGATAGAAGGTCTCGGCGATGACCATGCCCTGGGTCAGCAGGTTGGTCGCCGGTTCGTCACTGTCCACCAGCCGCGCGTCGCGCAGCAGCTTGTGGTAGAAGCGGAAATACATCAGGTGCAGGATCGCGTGCTCGATGCCGCCGATGTACTGGTCCACCGGCAGCCAGTAGTTGCCGCGCTTGTCGACCATGTCCCTGGCGCCCGGCGAGGTGTAGCGCGCGTAGTACCAGCTCGACTCCATGAAGGTGTCGAAGGTGTCGGTCTCGCGCTCGGCCGCGCCGCCGCATTCCGGGCAGGTGGTCTTGCGCCATTCCGGATCCGCCTTGATCGGCGATTTCACCCCGTCCAGGGTGACGTCTTCCGGCAGCACCACCGGCAGTTGCGAATCCGGCACCGGCACCGCGCCGCACTTGTCGCAGTAGATCACCGGAATCGGACAGCCCCAGTAGCGCTGGCGGCTGACGCCCCAGTCACGCAGGCGGTAGTTGACCCGGCGCTGGCCGCGGCCCTGGCGTTCGAAGCGCTCGGCCAGCGCCTCGAAGGCGCCCTGGTAGCCCAGGCCGTCGAACTCGCCCGAGTTGACCAGTTCCAGGTCCTCGCGGGTCTTGTCGCCATACCAATCGCGCCAGATCGTCGGGTCGTAGCAGGCTTCCTCGTCATTGCGCGGCGACTTCAGCGCGATGACCTGCTGGATCGGCAACTGGTACTTGGTGGCGAACTCGAAATCGCGCTGGTCGTGGCCGGGCACCGCCATCACCGCGCCGGTGCCGTAGCCCATCAGCACGAAGTTGGCCACCCACACCGGCAGCTTTTCGCCGGTGATCGGATGCACGGCGCGCAGGCCGGTGTCCATGCCGCGCTTTTCCTGGGTTTCCAGCTCGGCCTCGGAGACGCCGCCCTGCTTCAGTTCGGCCAGGAACGCGGCCAGCGCGGGATTGGACGCGGCGGCCTTCAGCGCCAGCGGGTGCTCGCCGGCGATCGACACGAAGGTCACGCCCATCAGCGTGTCGGGACGGGTGGTGAATACGGTCAGCGGATCATTGCCTTCGACCGCGAACTGGATCTCCAGGCCCTCCGAACGGCCAATCCAGTTGCGCTGCATGGTCTTGACCGCGTCGGGCCAGCCCGGCAGTTCGTCCAGGCCATCCAGCAGCTCCTGGGCGTAGTCGGTGATGCGCAGGAACCACTGCGGAATCTCGCGCTTCTCGACCACGGCGCCCGAGCGCCAGCCGCGGCCGTCGATGACCTGCTCGTTGGCCAGCACGGTCTGGTCGACCGGATCCCAGTTCACGACCGAATTCTTGCGGTAGGCCAGGCCCTTGCGCAGCAGGCGGGTGAACATGCGCTGTTCGTGGACGTAATAGTCCGGACGGCAGGTGGCGAACTCGCGCGACCAGTCGATGGCGTAACCCAGCAGTTTCAGCTGGCTGCGCATGTGGTCGATGTTGGCGTAGGTCCACTTGGCCGGCGCGGTGCGGTTCTTGATCGCCGCGTTCTCGGCCGGCAGGCCGAACGCGTCCCAGCCCATGGGCTGCAGCACGTTGTGGCCGGTCATGCGCTTGTAGCGGCTGATCACGTCGCCGATGGTGTAGTTGCGCACATGGCCCATGTGCAGCGCGCCGGACGGATACGGCAGCATCGACAGGCAGTAGTACTTGGGCTTGTCGGACTGTTCGTCGACCTCGAAGGCCCGGCGCGTCTCCCAGAACGATTGGGCGGCGGATTCGACGGATTTCGGCTCGTAGGCGACGGGTTCGGCAGCGGACATGGCAGGCGTAGGCGGGAAAGGCGACGGCAAAGTCGGCAAGGGTACCGCAGTGCAGCAGAGGGCTCCACTCCGGAAGGTCACGGGCCGACTGCCGGATCCACGCCGGGACGCTCGGCTACCATGGCCCGGACCCGCTCCGGAGACCCGCATGTCCCGTCCCGCCCTGCCGCTGGCCCTGGCCGTTCTGCTTGTCCCGCTGTCCGCCCGTGCCGCGGAACCGCTGGCGCTCCAATGCGAACGGCTGTTCGAGTCACGCAGCGGCAAGCTGCTCCCGGCGCGTACGGTGGTGGTCCGCGACGGCCGCGTCGCCGAGGTGCTGGAAGGCCGGGTCGAAGTGCCCGGCACCCGCACGGTGGACCTGGCCGGTCACACCTGCCTGCCCGGCTGGACCGATCTGCACGTCCATCTGGGCAGCCAGTCCAATCCGCAGAGCTATTCGGAGGGATTCCGCCTGGATCCGGTGGATTTCGCCTACCGCTCGGTGGGTTTCGCCGAAAAGACCCTGCTGGCCGGCTTCACCAGCGTGCGCGACCTGGGCGGCGAAATCGCCCCGCACCTGCGCGATGCGATCAACCAGGGCCTGGTGAAGGGGCCGCGCATCTTCGCGGCCGGCAAATCCATCGCCACCACCGGCGGCCACGCCGATCCCAGCAACGGCTACAACGATCACCTGTCGCACCTGATCGGCCCGCCGGGCCCCACCGAAGGCGTGATCAACTCCGTCGACGACGCGCGCCAGGCGGTGCGGCAGCGCTACAAGGACGGCAGCGATGTCATCAAGATCACCGCCACCGGCGGCGTGCTCAGTTACGCCAAATCCGGCGACGCGCCGCAGTTCACCGTGGACGAGGTCAAGGCGATCGTCGAGACCGCGCGCGACTACGGTTACAAGGTCGCCGCGCACGCGCACGGCACCGAAGGCATGAAGCGCGCCGTGCTCGGCGGGGTGACCAGCATCGAGCACGGTACCTACATGAGCGACGAGGTGATGCGGCTGATGAAGCAGCACGGCACCTGGTACGTGCCGACCCTCTACGCCGGCCGCTTCGTCGCCGAGAAGGCCAAGGTGGACGGCTACTTCCCGGAAGTCGTGCGCCCCAAGGCCGCCCGCATCGGCGCGCAGATCCAGGACACCGCCGCCAAGGCGTATCGCAGCGGAGTGAAGATCGCCTTCGGCACCGACATGGGCGTGGGGCCGCACGGCGACAACGCGCGCGAGTTCGTTTACATGGTGGAAGCCGGCATTCCCGCCGCCGAGGCACTGCAGGCGGCGACGGTACGCGCGGCGGAAGTGCTGGGGGTGGACGATCAGGGCGTGATCGAGGCCGGCAAGCGCGCCGACATCGTGGCCGTGCCCGGGGATCCGGTCGCCGACATCCAGCGCGTGCTCGAAGTCGCGCTGGTGATGAAGGACGGCGTGCTGTTCAAGCAGCCCTGAGGGGTCAGGCGCCCCTGGCGGCGGCGCGCCACGCGGCCCAGCCCGCCCAGGCGACCCAGATCCACCAGATCCCGAAGCCCAGCCGCTGGGCGACGCCGGCCGGCAGCGTATCGACCGCGAACAGCACCGCGTACAGCATTCCCACCGCCGCCAGCACGCTGGCGCGGCCGACGCCCCACCAGCCCGCGCGGCCGCGCAGGCCCATCGCCAGCAGCAGCGCGCCGGGCACGAAGGCGACCCACCACAGCATCCACGCGGTGGCGTGGTAACTGCTGCTGGCGTTGTGCAGATCCTCCGGATCCAGCGGCAGCAGTCCCAGCGCGACCACGCCCAGCGTGGACAGGAACAGCAACTGCGCGCCGATCCGCACCGGCCAACCGGCGTCTCGCGGCAGCCGCTGGCGCAGCGCCAGCATCGCCGCCGAGGCCAGCAGTCCCGGCAGCGTCAGGCCCAGCAGGTTGAAGGCATTGGCGTGCGGGATGCCCTTGGCGCCCAGCACCGCGATCGGATGGGTCACGTGCGAATACCCCGGCAGGGCCCATCCGAAACCCACCGCGGCGGCGGCGAACACGACCGCGCCGGCGATGCCGGCCAGCGGCAGCCAGCGATTCATTGCATTTCCCAACGGAACACCTCTTCAACGCCCATGCCAAACGTCCGCGCGATGCGGAACGCGAGTTCCAGCGACGGCGCATAGCGCCCCGCCTCCAGCGCAATGATAGTTTGCCGGGTGACCCCGCAGGCATCGGCCAGCGCCTGCTGGGTCATGTCGCCGCGTTCGGTCCGCAGCCGGCGGATGTCGTTGGCGATCGGCGTTCCGCTCACCGGCGATCGCGCCAGTAGTAGACGGCGGTGGCGGCGTACTCGCACAGCCACCCCAGCATCAGGACCAGTACCAGCAGGTTGGCGAGCAGGAAGTGGCTGGCCCATTGCAGCCGGTGCGCGGGTGAAAAGCCCAGCGTGACGGCCAGCGCGATCACGCAGAACCCCAGCGCACCGTATCCCCAATGACCCGCCCGGCGCGCGATCTCGCGATCCCGTTCGTCTTCCTGGACCTGGCCCCGCCAACGTGCCGCCAGCACCTGTCCCAGTACCGCCCAGGCGATGCCCAGCATCACCAGGTTGCGGGCGACCGCGCGGGCGTGTGCGCTGCCCATGCCTTCCGGTCCGGTGAACAGGTCCAGCCTGGTCAGGAAATAGGCCACCGCCACCGCCATGAACCCGACACCGATCCAGGCGCGCCATTCGCCCGGCGAAGCCGTCTGTCCGCGCTCGTCGCGGGGCGCGTGGCGTACGAAGTACAACGCGATCCATGCCGTGGCGACCAGCAGCGCCATGCCGACCTGGTCGGGATCCAAGCCCAGCACCCGGCCCGGCCCGGCCAGCAGCAGCCATAGCGCCAGTCCCGCCGCCGCCAGCAATCCGTAGCGGACCGCCCTGTTCCCCGGATATCCCTTCATTGATGACGCCCCGACCGAATGTAAAGTTAACCTTACATCGACCGACCGGCATGTCAAGTCTTTTTTACATCAGGGCGACCCGGGGATGGCGACCCTACTCTTCCCACCCCGTCGGTCCTCCCGCCTGAGCGGTGTAGTTGGCCGTCACGTAGTCCCCGGCGAGGCTGGCGACCCGCGCCGGCATGGCGTTGTCGGCGCCGCCCACGGTCCAGGCGCCGGCCATGCCACGCGCATGCTGGTAGAACTCGGGCTGGGCCACCACCTCGCCGGATGCCGCGTCGGTCAGGCGCAGTCGCAGGAGGATGCGCGAGCTGCCGGCGAAGGCGCCGGCGAAGAATCGCTTGCCACCGCTGATGAAACGTACTTTCTCGATCACCGGCTCGATCACCAGCGTCTGCGCCGGCTCGGCCTTCACCGCTTCGGCGTTGCGCTGCGCCACCCATTGGCCCAGCCCCTGCCGGAGGTTTTCCTGCACCGCGTTGCGGGCCTTCTCGTTGGTCTCCTGGCCCGCATAGGGCGCATCCATCCGCACCGGCTTGAGTTCGAAGCGGGCGTAATGGTCCAGTTGCACGGACGGTGCGGCATTGCGCTCGACCGAGGGCCGGATTTCCTCGCCCGCCCAGGATGGACGGAACGCGAACAGCAGCAGGCCGGCGGCGGCCACGCGGGACAGCGGGTTCATGCGGTGAATCTCCAGGCGGAAGGGGGGCGGCAGCGACGACCCGCTGCCCGTGCTTGAAAGCAACGGCAATCGCCGCCATCTCAGGCCGCATCCGTCCACGACCGCCCTCTTCCCCATGACCGACCTGCCCCACGTATTCGACGCCACTGCCGAAACCTTCGAAACCGACGTCCTGCGCAAATCGCTGGAAGTTCCGGTGCTGGTCGACTTCTGGGCGACCTGGTGCGGTCCCTGCAAGACCCTGGGCCCGATCCTGGAAAAGCTGGCCGGCGAGTACAACGGCGCATTCCTGCTGGCCAAGGTCGACGTCGACAAGGAGCAGCAGATCGCCGCGGCCTTCCAGATCCGCTCGGTACCGACCGTGTTCCTGGTCAAGGACGGGCAACTGGTCGACGGTTTCCCCGGCGCCCTGCCCGAGGGCCAGCTGCGTGAATTCCTCAAGCAGCACGGCATCGAACCGGCGGCCGCCGACGAAGCGGAGGCCGCCACCGAGATCGCGGTGGACCCGCATGCCGCGGTGGTCGCTCTGCGCCATGCGGTGGAAGCCGAGCCGGACAAGGACGAATTGAAGCTGGACCTGGCGCTGGCGCTGCTGAAGACCGGCGCCGCCCACGAGGCCGAGCAGTTGCTGGACGCCCTGCCCGCCAATCTCGCCACCGACGATCGCGCCGTGCGCGCCCGCGCCCGGCTGGGATTCGTGTCGGCGCTCAAGGATGCGCCGCCAGTGGAGGTGCTGGAAGCCGCGGTCGCCGCCAGTCCGGACAATCTGCGCGCGCGCCATCTGCTGGGCGTGCACCGCCTGATCTCTGGCGACGACGAAGCCGCGCTGACGCAGTTCATCGAAATGCTCGCCCGCGATCGCGGCTACCAGGAAGGCCTGCCCAAGAAGACGCTGATCGATGCCTTCCGCGTCATCGAGGACGAGGACCTGGTCGGCCGCTACCGCCGCCGGATGTCGTCGCTGCTGTTCTGAACCACGTAGAGCGGAGCTTGCTCCGCTGCCGGTCATCCTCCCGCCGAGCAAGCTCGGCGCTACACGTAGAGCGGAGCTTGCTCCGCTGGCCCGGACACCTCCGCCGAGCAAGCTCGGCGCTACATGTAGAGCGGAGCTTGCTCCGCTACCGACCATCCTCCCGCCGAGCAAGCTCGGCGCTACATGTAGAGCGGAGCTTGCTCCGCTGGCCCCGGACACCTCCGCCGAGCAAGCTCGGCGCTACACGTGGAGCGGAGCTTGCTCCGCTGCCCGGACACCGCCCCGCCGAGCAAGCTCGGCGCCACAGCCCGCGTCGCGACTGCGCGCACGCGCCTGCGTGGGCGTTACGCCATGACGGCCCTTGAAGGCGCGACTGAAGGAGCTCTGGCTGTCGAAGCCGGTGTATTCGGCGATATCGCAGAAAGCCAGCCCGGTCTGCTCCACCAGCCATAACGCACGCTGCAAGCGCATCCGGATTGCGCATTCGCTGGGAGTCTCGCTGAAGACGCTGTGGTAGACCCGCGCCAGATGTCCGCGGGAATAGCTGACCTGGCGGGACAGCCGATCCAGGCTCATCCGCCCGTCGTGATGACCGCTGACGATCGCGTGACGGATGCGCAGCAGGCGCTGCATCGACCAGCGCTTGCGGCGATGGCTGCGTCCCGGGCAACGATCAATCAGCGCACGCAGTCCCTGCTGCTGCGCGTGCATGCTTTCCGCGACACCGAACACGCTGCGGACGATCGCCGCTTTCCCGCGATGTCCCATGCCCTGTCCTCGCGCGACATCCCGCGTGTGTTCCGGCGCGGTCAACATCGCCCTGAGCGCCACGAGCCGCGTCACCAGATCCGGGGGGCACGCCATTTCATCCGCCAGCAAATCCGCCATCACCCACGATTCGCAGCCTCCCCGGATCCAGGCTTCCATCGGGCCGCACAGGCACAGCCAGCGGCCGTCCGACCGACCTCCCTTCATCCGCAAGGGGCGATCCCAGAGCAGGCATCGGCCCGCGTCGATGTCCCAGCGCAACCGCTCGCCGGCGGCGCTGACCGTACCCGCAAGCGGCACCAGCACCGACCACCAGCCCGCCGGCAGTTCGACGAAGGCGCCGGGCCGGGCCGCGTGGATCAGATACAACGTGCTATTGCCGACGCCAGCGCGCGGCAGGTGGATGTCGGCGCCTTCCGCGTCCATCAGTACGACGTCGCATGCGTGGCCGGGAAACTCCCGTTCCCCGTCGTCTACCCGCGGGGGCAACACTCCCGTTTCCCAGTCCTGCTTGCCGGCTGACACCGTGTCGTCGCGCATGACGCATCCCCTTCAAGACGGGACCATGCTGTCCCCCGCCCCGTCCCCCCTCAACCCGGTCGTGACGAATCGCCGTTCGCAGGTGATGAACGTCATCCCGACATGGGCGGAAACGACGATGGCCGCCGGGAAGGCGGCCATCGAAACGGCATGGAATGCAAACCGGACGCGGGTCAGAAGTCGTACTGCACCATGAAGCGCACCGAGCGCGGCGGCTGGTAGGCGGTGGGCAGCAGGTAGGCGTCCGACGGCAGGCCGGTGTCCGGATCCTCTGCCTGCTCGACCACCGACACGACCCGTTGCTTGTTGAGCACGTTGAACACATCCACCTTGAACGACAGTCCCTTGGCCCAGGCGGGCGCGTAACGCAGGTTCAGATCCAGCGAATAGGTCCAAGGCAGGCGGCCTTTGGTGCCGCGCGGCACCGCCTCGACCGGACCGTTCAGTTCACCGGTGTCGGGGTTGACCGACTGTCCCGCGGACGTCGTGCCGCAACGCATGAACGACGATCCGTAGACATGGAAGTCGCCGTGATAGGGATAGAGCACGCCCAGGCAGTTGATCGGTCGGCCCGACTGCACCAGCAGATTGCCGCCCACCGACCATTCGTCGCTGATCTCGTAGTTGCCGAACAGCTTCAGGCTGTGCCGCCGATCATTGGGCAGATAGCCAAAGGTATCGGCGGTCAGTTCGATGTAGTCGAAGTCCTGGGTGACGCTGGTGTTGACCTGGCCGATATCCGACTTGACGCCGCCTTCGGTGTTGCCCTTGCTCTTGGCGTAGGTGTACGAACCCTGCAGGAACACCTTGTCCCAGTTGCCGTCGAGGAAGATCTCGACCGCCTGGTACGAGCGCTTGGCCTTCGGCGCAAGGCGATCGCCCTTGACCTTCACTTCGGTCAGATTGCCGTCGCCGTACAAATCGGTCAGAAACACCGCGTCCTTGCCCGGGTTGAACATGCGGCAGTACGGGAAGCCGGCGCTCGGCAGCGCCGGGCTGCGACCCTGCCCGTCCAGCCAGCCGTCGTCCTCGTCCAGGTGGAAGCCCGCCGCCTCCAGGATCGCCGTGTAGTCGCAGTTGTCGTCGATCGCGGCCTTCAACTTGCGGTAGATGCCGCGCACGCCCAGCGACAGGTGATCGCTGAGTGCGGCCTGGAAGCCCAGGATGAATTCGTCCTGGTACATCGGGTCCAGATCCTTGGCGGCCACCGTCAACGGATTCTTGGGCTCGCCGAACTCGCCATTGATGTATTGCAGTTGGCCCGGGGGACCTTGGCGGGGCACCAGCCCGGTCGGCGCGCCGGTGTCCGGATTCACGCCGGTGAAGGTGAACTGCTGACGGGTGAAGATCGAAGCCGACGCGCCGCGGGTCGCCACGTCCGAGGTCAGCGGCAGCGCATAGCGGCCCGCGTTGCCGAACAGCTTGAAGCTCGAATCGCCATTCACATCCCAGGCGAAGCCCAGGCGCGGGCCGAACTGGTTGCTCACCTTTACGAAGGTGTTGCCGAAACCATCGCGGTTGTCGAAGGTGTCCCAGCGACCGCCCAGGTAGGCGATGAAATTCTCGGTGACGTTCCAGCTGTCCTGGACATAGAGGGCGCGCTGCTTGACCTCGTTCACCGATCCCTGGTTGACGATCTGCTCGCGCACGATGTCGGTGCCGTCGGCCAGGGTCGAATAGCGCCACACGCGCCCGCCCTCGGTGGAAGTGCCCGACACCGACTCGAAGTTGTCGATGTCCACGCCGAACTGCAGGCGATGGCTGCCCAGCAGCCATTCCGCATCGAGGCGGAACTGATCGCGGGTGTCGCCGGAATCCGAACGCGGGATCGCGCCGCCGGTGAGGTTGCACTTGCTGGCGTACACACCGGTGGCCTGCTGGCGCGAGGACGGCCGCGCATCGACGATGATCGGGCAGCCGGTGGCCGGCGTGTGCAGATCGCCGTTGTAACGCACGTCCACGCCCGAGGCCGTGCGCAGGTACTGGCCGCGCGAGAACTCGCCATGCCCGTACAGTGCGGACAAGGTGAAGTTGTCGGTCAGGTAGCCGGTGTACTTCAGCACGTAGTTCTCGCCACCCTGCTCGCCGTACGAGGTACCAATCAGGGCCTGCCTATCCAGCACGCCGATGGTGTTGCCGTAGACCGCCGTCTCGGTATCGGCCTTGTCGGAGAAACCGGTGAACTCCAGCAGATGGTTGTCGCTGATCTGCCAGTCCATCTTCAGCAGCCAGGTCGGCGTCTTGACCGAGTTGTCGACGTTGGTGCTGGACAGCACGTTGCCCCACAGCTCCTGTTCCTGCCGCTTGTAGCCGATCAGGCCGTAGGCGAACAGGCGATCCTGGATCAGCGCGCCGCTGGCCCAGACCGAACCTTCGACGTCCCAGGTGCTGTCGCGGCTGCTGTCCTGGCGCAACTGGCCTTTCGTGCACGCGGTGTAGGGCGCCGGGCCGCAGGCCAGCGGGTTGGCAAGATAGGTGTTGCGGGTCTTCTCGCGCAGCGAATCGGGCGTGTAGTAGATGCTCGCGCCCGCATGGAAGTCGTTGCTGCCGCGCTTGGTCACCTGGTTGATCACGCCGCCCAGCGAACGCCCGAACTCCGCGCCGTAACCACCGGTCTTGACCTGCTGCTCGGCGATGGCCTCGAACGGCACCTGCGAGAAGTTGAGGCTGCGGAACGAATTGGTGATGTTGAAGCCGTTGACGAAGTACTGGTTCTCGGCCACCGACGATCCGCCGAACGAAGCCAGGTTGCCGAACGCCACGTCACCGCGCACGGTACCCGGCGCCAGCAAGGCGACGCTGGTCGCGTCGCGCGCCACCGGCACCTTGGCGATCTGCTCGGCGGTCAGGATGGTGGTGGACTCGACCGAGGACACGTCGATCGGATTGATCGACGAGCCACCGACCACCGTGATGGTGTCCAGGGTCGAGGCGTCGCGCGCGGCGAAGTCGACGGTGGAGGCGGTGCCGACGCTGACGTTCACCGTGCGGTTGCCGCCGCTGCTGGAGGTGATGGTGTATTGCCCGGTGGGCAGCGCGGAGAACCGGTAGCTGCCATCGCTGCCGGCAGTGATCGCGCGGCTGAAGCCGGTGGCAGGATTGGTGATGGTGATCGTTTCGCCGGCGGCGGCGCGACCCACGATCGCGCCGGACGAATTGGACTGCGCGTGCACGCCGCCGGCGAAGCACAGGCCAAGCGCGGCACACAGGGCGGTACGGCGCAGTCCTTTGGAGAGATGTTTCGGGTTCCGTTGGTTGGTCATTGGCGCTCTCGGCAGTGAATCGGTGGATGAGATGGACGTTGTCGGACCGCGCTGCGGACAGGCATGCGACGGCCCGGCGTCCTGCCGAGAAAACTAACGGGAACTTTACATTGACGTTGTGCAAGAAAAACGAATTGGCACGGCAGATTCCGTCAGGAACTTCGTGCGGGAATCCCTGCGGGGGAATGGAGACGGATACGGTGGCGGAAAGAAGGGCATGCGCTGCGAATTCCCCTTCGCGGATAACCCAACACGCAAATCATGCACAGCCGGATCGTTATTCCGGGGGCAAAGTATCTCCACCCCGACCACTCTCTCTCGGTCACCCATGTACCTGACGGACGCAACGCCACAAGCGTCCGCAAGAGGGGCTGCCCGGCCACGCCGGGCTCTTTTTTTGGAAAATTTCTGGATGGCGGCGATGCCTTCCCACCGCGGCCATCGGCAAGTCCACCACCGGCAAGATCCGGTGGTGGCGCGATCCACCGTCCGCTCCGGCGATCAACGGCTCGCTCAGAACAGGTAGTTCACGCTCAGCAGCAGGCTGCGCGGCGTTCCCGGCATGCTGGTGGAACGCCAGTACCGGCTGTTGGCGAGATTGGTGGCCGCCAGCGTGATCGTCCACGGCTGCGCCCGCCAGCCCACCGAAGCGTCCCAGCGCGCATATCCCGGACGCCTGCTGGTGTTGGCAAGGTCGTTGTAGATCGGACCGCGGAAGGTCACGCCCGTTTCGCCGTACCAGGCGCTGGCCGGCGCGTAGCGCATGAACAGGTTCCCGGTCTTTTGCGCCGAGCCCTGGCGATGACGGCCTTCGTTGGCGGGGTTGGCCCGGTCCTGCACGATCCGCACTTCCTGCAGACCAACGCCGCCACGCACGTACCACGCCTGGCCCAAACGCCCGGTGAGGCTGCCTTCGATACCGCGCGAACGTTCGCGTCCCCGTACCGCCCAATGGAAGGGATCGTTCTCGGGGTCGGGCTGATAACGAACGTTGTAGAGCTCGAGTTCGTAGATCGACCAGTGCGAGGACAGGCGTCCCTGCGACCAGTCATTGCGGCTTCCGACTTCGTACTGGCGTGAATACTGCGGCCTGGCGTCGAACACCGCCTCTTCGCTGACGGCCACGCCCATCAATCCGCGCCCGCCATAGGGCGCGAAGTTGCGGCTGTAGGAGGCGTACAGGCTGTGCGCGTCGGTGGGCTGCCAGATCACGCCCAACCGCGGGCTGGTGGTCGAACCTTCATAGCGCCGCTGCTTGCCATTGATGCGATTGTGCGACCGGAACATGAAGCGATCGAACCGGAGCCCGGCCATCATCTTCCACTGCGGCGCCAGGGCCACGAGATCCTGCACGTAGAGGGCCCGCGCCTCGGCGGCATGCCGATTGGACGTGGTGGCCCGTCCGCGCGGCGTCTTCGGCCCCGGCCAGACCGGATGAAACGGATCCACGCCATGCGGATAGCGCAGTGACGGGTCCGAACGCGGCGTCGACATCGCCAGATCCGGGTTGCGTTGTTCGCGGCTGTATTCCACGCCCACCAGCAGGTCGTGGGCAATCCTGCCGGTGGAGAATTTTCCGATCACGTCGATCATGCTGGTCGCGGTGGTGTTGTCGGTCTCCTGCCAGGCGCGGGTGAAGGTCATGGCGGCCGGCATCGGGCAAGGCCGGCCGTTGGCCAGGAGGGTACCGTCCGGCCGGCAATAGCTTCCGGCGTAGAGGTGATCGAAATCCTGGCTCGACCGGTTCCAGGCGGCGGTGACGCGCGCCGTCCAGTCATCGGACAGGCGCTGGTTCAGCACGGTCCGCAAGGTGCGCGTCCTGTCCACGACGAAATCGTCCGGATGCGCATACGCCGTGCGGGTGGATACGCCGGCCGGCAACCTGTCGTGGGCCGGCGCGCGATCCGGCCGGCGCCAGATCCGTTCGTCGGTGTACTGAAGCAGCCAGTCCAGGCCGTCGCCGTTGTCGAACAGGACACTGGGCGACAGCATCCGGCTGTGGCTGGAGATGCCGCGACGGAAGCTGTCCGCGTGTTCGTGATCGGCGGTCAGGCGCACGGCGAACCTCGGTGACAGCACCCGGTTGACGTCGACGGTCGCGCCCCGGCTGTCCCAGGATCCGGCGCGCGTATTGACGCTGCTGACGGCATCGAAGCTGGCCTGCTTGCTGATCAGATTGACCACGCCGCCGCCCAGGCCGCGCCCGTACAGCACCGATGCGGGCCCCTTGACGATCTCGATACGCTCCACGTTCGCGGTACCGCGCCGAATCTGCCCGGCGTTGCGGATGCCGTCGCGATATATGTCGTTGGAGTCCGCCGCAAACCCGCGAATCATGATGCCGTCGCCGCGCATGTCGTAGGAGGTGTCCACGCCCGGGGTGCCGTCCAGCAGGACGTTCAGGTCATTGAGGCCATACACCTTGAACTTGCTCATCTCCAGTACGTTGACCGTCTGCGGGACATCGCGGGGATCCATCGCGATGCGGGTTGCGCTGCTGACGGTTTTCGCCCTACTGTCATCGGGATCGATGGCGTCGGCGGTGACCTTGATCGTGTCCAGCGTGGTCGCGCCGGGCACATCCTCGGCGGCGCGAGCAGGAAACACGCCGAACAGCGCGATGCCGGCAAGAAGCGGGAGACGATCGGAAGTAAAGCGGAACTGCGCGAACATGAACTGCTCCATCGGTGTGGGGAACGTCGTGAACCCCATCCGGAGCTGCACGCCAATGGAAATGATAATCATTACCAAATATGAGTCGTCGCGGATTGGCGCGCGTTGCGACGCGTCGCACGTCGTTTCTGCAACCGCCTGTGGGATTTCCGGAGACGACGCCTCCACCGCCCTGTGTGAGCGGTGCGGGTCGCCATCCGGCGCGCTGCATTGGCGCTGCGGGTCGCGGGTTGATCACCTGGCGTCTTGGAGATGTCGTCGTTCCACGCCGCGTCCCGGCCCGCCACCGCTGCGGTGCCTGCGAATGACCCGGCCCAGCAAGCGACAACCGTCATTTCTGGCCAACAACAAAACCATACCAGTGCGTATGGTAGGCTGTCCGCCGGTTTCCCCCCGCCGCCCCCGCATGAAAGCCTCCACGCTCCGCCACATCTTCAATGTCTGGCCGCCATTCCTTTTCAGCGGCATCCACGTCACCCGCATGGCCGACGACTGGCGCAGCGCGCGGGTGGAGATGCGGATGCGGCCCTGGAACCGCAACTACGTCGGCACCCACTTCGGCGGCAGCCTGTTCTCGATGACCGATCCGTTCTGGATGATCCTGGTGAAGGAATGTCTGGGCGCCGATTACTTCGTCTGGGACAAGGCCGGCGAAATCGAATTCGTCAAACCCGGCAAGGGCACCGTGCATGCCGAGTTCCGCGTGGACGAAGCCATGCTCGATGACATCCGCGCCGAAGCCGCCAACGGCGAGAAGCACCTGCGCTGGCTGCCGGTGGACGTGATCGACGCGCAAGGCAACGTGGTCGCGCGGGTCCGCAAGCAGATCTACGTGCGGTTGAAGCCGAGGGCGCGTACGTGAGCGTGGCAGGTCTATCGCGAGTGCGGGCCGGGCGATGACCTGCCAGGCGATACCGCCGCGCCTGGAAATGTGAGTTCATCAACTTCGATTCCGGAAGCTGGCGCCGCCCGTCAGGACCCTGGATGATGCGGTTTCCCTCCCCGTATCCGACGCATGGACATCATCGACTGCACCACTCTGGACGAAGTCCGCGCCCACATCGATTCGCTGGATCAGCGGATTGTCGGGCTGCTGGCCGAACGCGGCGCCTATGTGCAACAGGCGGCACGTTTCAAGCGGAACACCGACGAGGTTCAAGCCCCGCAACGGGTGGCGGCCATCATCGAGCGCGTACGCGCACTGGCCATCGCGCGGGGCGGCAATCCCGAAGTGGTGGAGGCCACCTATCGCGCCATGATCGCGGCCTTCATCGAGGCGGAGTCGGCTGAGCACGCGCGGTTGCATACGCGCTGATCGCCTCGTTGCGCGCAAGCGGGCCCGCAAGGTCGCGGCCTCTCCCGGAAAAGCCCTGGTCATCCCAAGTCTTGGCGCACCGCCTCGGGTACCTCAAGCTCCCAATGGGTTTTTTCTCCTGCATCGAACAGCGGGACGCGCAGGCGGTTCTCCACGACTTCGATGTCCCGCCCCTGCCGCAACGCCACGGGTCTGGCCGCCACACGCTGAGCCAGCGTGCGTCCATCGACTGGCTGCTCCCGCAGCCACAGCAACGTCGCCATCAGGTTCAGGCGTGCGCGCTGGTCCTGCAGGCGATGCAGATAGCCCGTCATGCCGGGGTATTCCATCGCAACCAGTTGGCAACCGAACCAGTTCGACGCGCATTCCAGCCGCCAGGGGCCGGGCGATGCGCGCTCGCTTACCCGCTGGTCCGCGAGCAATTCGCGCCGCACGACCGCGCCGCAATACCAGGCCCGCGTCTCCGCCATCATCGCCAGCGTCGCGTCCTTTCGATAAGCCAGCGACGTGAGCCATCCCGGTTCACCCGGCTGCATCACCGCCCCATCGCCGGCCAGTTCGATCAGCGAGCGGGTGAACTCGAACTCCCGCTGGACCACCCGGCAGAACGAACGTTCGTCCAGCGACGGCGGATCGCGCAGCGAGGCGCATGCCGCCGGCAAGGGAGCATCGGCGGGCAGCGATGCCAGCATCTGTCCCTGCAAGGCCAGCCAGCCCGTCAGCGCCGAGTCGCCCATCATCAAATCGATCAGCAGATCGGGCTCGCGCATCCAGCGCCGCCACGCGTCCGCTGCCCGGCATGCCCGGGTCAATCCAGCGTCATGATCACCCTGTACGAACAACCGCGCGGCGTCCGTCCGCATCAGGCGCATTCCGTCGCTCATCGCAGTGATCGCGAAAGGCGTTTCGTAGGTCAGGCGAAACGGCATCCTCAGGTAGTCGCTGTTTTCCAGCGCGTCCCGGGTCCGCTGCAGCAAACCCGCATGCACATCCAGCAATGCGCGCACCTGTTCCGGCTTCGCGCGCACCTTGTCGAGGCAATCGACGTCGGTGCTTTCGCACAACACACGATCCGGGTCCTGCAATCTCTCCGCCGGGTATCGTCCTTCCGCCGCGGAGGCGAATCCCGGCGTTTCCGCCGCAACGGTGCCGTCGGCTCCGAACGCCGGCGCTCCACGTCGATTGAACCGCTCCACATCGCCGGCGGTGATGCGGGCGCGCTCGGCAGGCGTCAGGTCATAGCGCAGCAGCCACACGTCGGCGAACGCGTTGCGTCCCGCGGGCACCGGCAAGGGGGCGGTCATCTCCGCCAGCGCCTGTTCCTGTGCCCGGGTCGGCCACAACAGCCACGACGCGGCGTACAAGGCTCCCGCCAGGATTCCCAGCGCCAGCACGATCCCCGACAACGTCCGCAACATCCGTTTCATATCGCTCCCCACAGCGTTCCCCCGCCCAGCGTAGCAAAGCCCGCACGCCGGCCCGGGCTGGTCCTACAATAGCCGCCATGCCCCCCGATGCCTCCTCCCGCCCTTCCCTGCAGCGCCTGTTCCTGACCGGACTGCTCACCCTGCTGCCGATCTGGCTGACCTGGGTGGTGGTCAAGTTCGTTTTCGTGCTGCTGTCCGACATCAGCAAGCCCTTCGTCGGCCCCGTCTCGCACCAGATCGCCGCTTCGTTCCCGCAGGCGCTGGGCTGGTTCAACGCGCAGTGGGTGCAGAACACGATCGCGCTGGCCGCCACCCTGCTGGCGATCCTCGCGGTCGGCATCCTCGCCCGCCGCGTGATCGGCCAGCAGTTGCTGCGCTGGTTCGAACTGCTGGTGCTGCGCATCCCGCTGGCCAGCACCATCTACACCAGCGCGCGCCAGTTGCTCGACATCCTGCAGACCAAGCCCGGCAGCACCCAGCGCGTTGTGCTGATCGACTTCCCGCATCGCGACATGAAATCGGTGGGCCTGGTGACCCGGGTGATCCGCGAGGAAGGCACCGGCCGCGAACTGGCGGCGGTATACGTGCCGACCACGCCCAATCCCACCTCCGGCTATCTGGAAATCGTGCCGGTGGAACTGCTGACCCCGACCGACTGGACGGTCGATCAGGCGATGAGCTTCATCATCTCCGGCGGCGCGGTTTCGCCGGAATCCATGCCCTTCACCCGCGCGGGAGAGCGCTGACCGATGGCAGTGATGAATGGCCGTACCCTCGACGATCGCGCGGTACGGCTGTTCATCGCATTGGCGGCGTTCTTCTGCGTCAACGCGGTGCTGGCCGAGTTCATCGGGGTCAAGATCTTCGCCCTCGAGGACACCCTGGGCATCGCGCCGCTGGAATGGAACCTGTTCGGCCAGACCGGCTCGCTCAATTTCACGGTCGGTACCTTGCTGTGGCCGTTCGTGTTCATCCTCACCGACACCATCAACGAGTTCTTCGGCCGCCGCGGCGTGCGTTTCATCTCGTGGATGGCGGTGGCGTTGATCGTCTACGGCTTCGTGTTCGCCTTCCTCGCGATCGCCACCGCGCCGGCGGGCTGGTGGGTCAAGGCGGCCGAGCAGCAGGGCGTGCCGGACTACCAGGCCGCATTCGCGGCCATCTTCGGCCAGGGCATGTGGTCGATCGTCGGCTCGATCATCGCCTTCCTGATCGGGCAGCTGATCGACGTGGCGGTGTTCCATCGGATCCGGGTCGCCACCGGCGAGCGCATGGTCTGGCTGCGCGCGACCGGCTCGACCGCGATCTCGCAGCTGGTCGACAGCTTCGTGGTCATCTGGATCGCGTTCGTGCTGGGCCCGCAGAAGTGGCCGACGTCGCTGTTCCTGGCGGTCAGTTCGGTCAACTACGTCTACAAGATGCTCGCCGCGATCGCCCTGATCCCGTTGCTGTACCTGATGCGGTACGCCATCCGCCGCTACCTGGGCGAGGACCGAGAACGGCAGCTGCGGCAGGAAGCGGCGGCGGACTGAGCGGCTCGAACGCGGGCGGTGCCAGCGGAGCAAGCTCCGCTCTACGTGGAGCCGGATGCCGTATCGCGTGGAGCGGAGCTTGCTCCGCTTCGCCATCCGGACCTCGCGCTGCGCGCGCCACCCCAACCCGCTATGCTCCGGCTTCCATTCAAACCGGGGAGAGGCTGGATGAATCTGTCGCGGACCGCGTGCGTGCTGCCCCTGTTGCTGGTGGCGGCGCTGTTCCCGTCGATGACCGTGCATGCGCAGGCGGACGCGGCCGGTGACGCAAAGGCCCGCCGTGATGCCGCCATCGCCAGCTTGATGCAGCGTTACGACGGCCAGGTGCCGGGCGCCTCCCTGCTGGTCCTGAAGGACGGCCAGCCGGTGGTCGATCGCGGCTTCGGCCTGGCCAACCTGGAAGATCGCGTGCCCGCCGCGCCGGAGACCAACTACCGACTGGCCTCGATCAGCAAGCAGTTCACCGCCGCCAGCATCCTGCTGCTGGCCGAGGACGGCAAGCTGCGGCTGGACGATCCGGTCAAGCGCTGGCTGCCTTCCCTGCCGGCCGCCGCCGACGCCATCACCATCCGCCAGCTGCTCAGCCATACCTCCGGACTGATCGACTACGAAGACGTGATGCCCGCCGATCTGAAGGGCCAGCTGCACGACATCGACGTACTGCACATCCTGGAAGGACAGGACCGCACCTATTTCGCGCCCGGCAGTTCGTACCGCTACAGCAACAGCGGCTACGCGTTGCTGGCGCTGATCGTCGGCAAGGCCTCGGGGCAGGATTTCGCCAGCTTCCTGCGCCAGCGCATCTTCCTGCCGCTGGGCATGGCCGACACGTTGGCGCTGGAGGAAGGCGTCTCCACCGTGGTCAACCGCGCCTACGGCTACAGCGAAACCGATGGCCGCTGGGAGCGTACCGACCAGAGCCCGACCAGCGCGGTGCTGGGCGACGGCGGCATCTATTCCTCGATCCGGGATCTGGCGCGTTGGGACGCGGCGCTCTACGACGAGCGCCTGTTGAAGAAGACATCGCTGGACCTGGCCTTCAGCCACGCCACGCCCACGCCGGAACCGGACGTGCCGTACTACGGCTTCGGCTGGCGCATCAACGGCGACGCGGTCTGGCATTCCGGCGAGAGCATCGGCTTCCGCAACGTGATCGTGCGCTATCCGAAGGAGAAGCTCACCGTCATCCTGCTGAGCAACCGCAACGATCCGGAGCCCTATCGCACCGCCGTCGCCATCGCGGATCTGTTCCGCCAGCGTTGAGCCTCACTTCAGATCGGCCAGGATCACCTGCGCCGCGTTGTGCCCGGGCGCGCCGGTGACGCCGCCGCCCGGATGGGTGCCCGCACCGCACAGGTACAGGCCGGGAATCGCACCGCGATAGCCAGCCTGCCCCAGCATCGGCCGGGCACTGAACAACTGGTTGAGCGAGAGCGCACCGTGGAAGATGTCGCCGCCGATCAGCCCGAAGGTGCGTTCCAGGTCCAGCGGGCTCAAAACCTGCCGGCCCAGCACCGAAGCGGCGAACCCGGGCGCGAAGCGATCCACCGTGGCGATCATGAGATCGGCGACTTCCTCGCGGTGATCGTCCCAGCTGCGTCCCCCCGGCAACACCGGCGCCACGTGCTGGCAGAACAGGCTGGCGACGTGCTGGCCCGGCGGCGCGAGTGAATCGTCCAGCGTGGAGGGAATCAGCATCTCCACGATCGGCTCGCGCGACCAGCCGTGCGCCAGCGCGTCGCGATAGGCGCGATCCATGTAATCCAGGCTCGGCGCCAGGATGATGCCGGCGGTCAGGTGATCGCCCTCGCCCGGCAGCGCTGTGAAATCCGGCAGCCGCGACAGCGCCACGTTCATGCGGAAGGTGCCGGAGCCGCAGCGCCAGTTCGCCATCCGCTCGCGGGTGGGCGCGGGTACGTCGTCCGCGCGCATCAGTTGTTCGTACAACAGCTTGGGATTGACGTTGGCGACCACCGCGCGGGCGCGCAGCGTCTCGCCGTCGGAGGTCACCACGCCGACCGCGCGGCCCCGTTCCACCAGCACCTCGCGCACGCCGGCACCGGTGCGCAGTTCCACCCCGGCCGCGCGCGCGGCGCCGGCCATCGCCTGGGTGATCGCGCCCATGCCGCCTATGGCGTGGCCCCACGCGCCCTTGACCCCGTTCACCTCGCCGAACACATGGTGCAGCAGCACGTACGCCGAACCGGGCGTGTACGGACTGGCGTAGTTGCCGACCACGCCGTCGAAACCGAACAGCGCCTTGACCGGTTCGCTCTCGAACCAGCGGTCCAGGTATTCGCCGGCGGAGATGGTGAACAGATCCAGCAGTTCCTGCCGCAGGGTCTCGTCCAGCGCATGCAGCTTCCGGCCCAGGCGCGCGGTGCGCAGCAGTTCCGGCAATGCTTTCCACCAGCCGCCATCGGTCAGGTTGGGCGGCGGCTCCAGCGCCAGCGCGCGCAGCACGTCGGCGATCGCGTCCAGGCGGGCCTCGTAGGCCGGCAGCCGCTCGGCGTCGCGGGCGGAGAACTTGGCGAACTCGGCCCGGGTCTGGCCGCCGCCGGTCAGCAGGTAGCCGCCGTCCGGCAGCGGCAGGAAGTTGTTGCGTCGGCGCTCGACCACACGCAGGCCATGGCGGGCAAGCTCCAGCTCGGCGATGACCCGGGGCTGCAGCAGCGAGACCGTATAAGAAGCCACCGAATTGCGGAAACCGGGGTGGAACTCCTCCGTGACCGCGGCGCCACCCAGCACCGCGCGGCGTTCCAGCACGGTCACCCCCAGGCCCGCCCTGGCCAGATAGGTCGCGCAGACCAGGCCATTGTGGCCTCCACCGACCAGCAGGACGTCCCGGGAGGAGTCGCTCATGCCCCCGCTCCGGCCGGAACGCCTAAACGGAAGCCGGGGCCCGCAGCGGCCACAGCCGGGAGGCCGGCTCGCCTATAATTGTGATTCAGCATGCAAACTGGATGGCAGGGAACAGGCTTGGCGATCACGACGTTGGTCCGGGGAATGGGATTCCGCGCGGGGCTCTTGCTGGTCCTGGCGTTGGCCTGCGTCCCCGCGTTCGCCGAAGACTGGGTCTACCGGGTCCGCCCGGGCGACACCCTGTGGGATCTGGGCGGCGCCTATCTCAAACCCGGAGTCGACTGGCATCGGCTTCAACAGCATAACCGCATCGCCGATCCCTACCGGCTGGCGCCGGGCACCCGCCTGCGCATTCCCCTGACCTGGCTGCGCCAGCAGCCGGCGCGGGCGCGGGTGGTGGCGTTGATCGGCAAGGCCACCACCGTGACCAGCGCCGGCACCTCGCAAGCGGTGAACGAAGGCATGGAACTGGGAGCAGGCAGCCGCCTGCTGACCGCCGCGGGCGCATCGCTGAGCCTGCAGTTCGCCGATGGCTCCCGCCTGCGCCTGCGCGAGGGCAGCGAACTGGTGCTGGACCGGCTGACCCGCTACGGCCGCACCGGCATGGTCGACACCCGCCTGCGCCTGCAGCGCGGCCACGTCCACAACGAAGTCCGCCATCTGCGTGGTCCGGGTTCCCGCTTCATCGTCGACACGCCCACCGCTTCCTCCGCCGTGCGCGGCACCCGTTTCCGCATCCACAGCGGTGACCAGGGTACCCAGGCAGAGGTGCTGGACGGACGCGTCGCGGTGACCGTCGGCCGGCATGCGACCTTGCTCAAGCCCGGCTTCGGCACGCACGCGCAAACCGGGGGAGGCGATTCGCTGCAGCCGATCGCGCTGCTGCCCGCGCCGGACCTTTCGTCGATCGCCGCGCACCAGGACAGTGTGCGCCCGCAGTTCGCCTGGCCCGCGGTCGCCGGCGCCGCGGGCTATCGTGTCCTGATCAGCCCGCACCCGGATTTTGCGGCGCTCGTCGCCGATCTCGCCAGCGGCACGCCGTCGGTCACCGCCCCGGTGCTGGAGCCGGGCCAGTACCACCTTCGGGTCAGCGCGATTGATGGCGGCGGCCTGGAAGGCCGCGATGCCGACGCCGCGTTCGCCATCGAAGGCCGGCCCGTGCCGCCGTATGCCATCACTCCCTCGGCCGGCGGCCTGGTCCGCCAGAACCGTCCGGCATTGCGCTGGACCCAGGCGCCGGAAGCCCACCGCTACCGCTACGAAGTGGCGGACAACCCCGAGTTCCGCGCCCCGGTCGCGCGAGGGGACGAGGTGCGCGGAGAAGCGATCACCGTCGCAGAGCCGTTGCCGCCCGGCGCGTACTATTGGCGGGTGGGCAGCATCGATGCCCAGGGGAAGAAGGGGCCATTTGGAGACGCCATCGAGTTCACGGTCCGCCCGCTGGATCCGATCGACGACATCGATCTGGACAAGGATGGCGCACGCGCCGGAGGCATCAGTTTCCACTGGCGCGCGGGCCAGCCGGGCCAGCGCTACCGCTTCCAGATGTCGCGTTCGCCGTCGTTTGACAAGCTGCGCGTCGACGAGGTCGTCGAACAGCCCGAAATCACCGTGTCCAAGCTGGCCGGCGGAACCTGGTACCTGCGCGCGCAGGCCATCGACACCGACGGGGAAACCGGCGAGTTCGCGCCGGCGCAGAAGGTCAAGCTGCCCTGTCGGCTGTGCCGGATCGGTGCCGGAGCGGGCGCGGTCCTGCTCCTGCTGAGCCTATGATCCCCCCGCCCTCGACCTCCAAGCCCAGGAGCCGCCTGCTGATCGCGCTCGGCGCATCGGCGATCGTGGCCTGCCTGATCCTGACCGGCCTGGTCGCGCGGATGGATCAATGGCTGTACGACCGGCTCGGCCCGCTGGTCTCGCAGGAAGCGGACAATCGCATCGTCGTCGTCGCCATCGACGAAAAGAGCCTGGGCGAACTGGGTCGCTGGCCGTGGTCGCGGCGCCAGCATGCGCGCCTGATCGACGAACTCGGACGCATCGGCGTGCGTGGCATCGGCCTGGATCTGCTGCTGTCCGAACCGGCGCTGTTCGACCCCGAGGGCGATGCGTTGCTGGCGCGTGCCATGAGTCGCCACGGCAAGGTGGTGTTGCCGGTGCTGGCCGAGGCGACCCAGGCCAACGGGCCGTTGGTGGAACTGCTGCCAATCCCGGAATTCTCCGCATCGGTCGCTTCACTGGGTCACGTGGACCTGGCGGCGGACGACGATGGCGTGGTGCGCAGCGCCTATCTGCGCGCCGGCCAGGGTTCTCCGCGCTGGCCGGCCCTGGCGCTGGCGCTGAGCCAGTTGGATCAGCCGCTGGCCCAGAACGATGATCTGCCCGGCGAACGCCTGTCGGATCAGGACCAGGCCTCGCCGCAGCGCTGGGTGCGCGATCACCGCGTGCTGGTTCCCTACGCCAGTCCTCCGGGCGGATTCGCCCAGGTTTCCTACACCGACGTCATCCACCAGCGCGTGCCGGCCTCGCTGTTGCAGGGACGCTGGGTGCTGGTGGGCACCACCGCGATGGGAATGGGCGACACCGTCAACGTGCCGGGCCAGCGCGGCGGACGCGGACTGACCGGCGTTGAGTACGAGGCCAACGTGCTCAACATGCTGATCCAGGGCACCGCCATCACCCCGATGTCGCTGGGCGCGCAATTGCTGCTGTCGATCCTGCTGGTATCGCTGCCGATGGTGTTGTGCGGCTTCCCGGCGTTCCGCCAGATCTGGCGGCCGGCGCTGGCCACGATTGCCCTGACCCTGCTGCTGTCCCTGTTGCTGCTGCAGTTCGCGCGGCTGTGGTTCCCCGCCTCGGCCACCCTGCTGGTGCTGGCGACCGGCGCGTCGGTATGGGTATACCGCCTGATTCGCCGCACCCAGCGCGCCGCCCAGACCGACCCGTTGACCGGGCTGGCCAACCGCAACAAGTTCAACCATGCGCTGGAACAGGAACTGCGCGCGATCCAGCGCACCCACCTGCCGATGTCGCTGCTGCTGCTGGACATCGATCACTTCAAGCAGCTCAATGACAGCCAGGGACACGCCAGCGGCGACGCGGTGCTGCGGCTGCTGGCGCGCGTGCTGCGCGGACGCGCGCGCCGCCCGCGCGACGTGATCGCGCGATTGGGCGGCGACGAATTCGCGGTGCTGCTGCCGGAAACCTCCGCGCAGGCGGCCGCCACCATCGCCACCACCATCCATGTCGATCTGGCCAATCTGGCCGCCCGCACCGAGCGTGCCCTCGATGCGCCGCCATTCACCGCCAGCATCGGCATCCACACCACCCAGGCCGGCGACAACCTGGATTCGGCGGAAGTGTTCGAACGCGCCGACGCGGCGCTGTACCAGGCCAAGCAGGCCGGTCGCAACCGCAGTGTGAGCCACGCCGCCGCGACGCCCTGACGACCGGCGCACCGGTCGCGAGTGTTTTCAGACGTCCAGTTGCATGCCCGGCCGCGCCAGTTCCGCGGTCACTCCGAAGCGTTCGCCGATTTCGCCGGCCAGCGCCTCGCGCGCGCGGTCCTCGCCATGCACCAGCACCACCGGAGGCGAAGGTTCGAAGCCGCCGTACCACGCCAGCAATCCGGCCTGATCCGCATGCGCGGACAGGCCGCCGATGGTGTGGCACCGCGCATTGACCCGGTGGTCGCGACCGTGGATGCGTACCCAGCGCGCGCCATCGACCAGCCGCCGTCCCAGCGTGCCCTCGGCCTGGTAACCGACAAACACCACGTGCGTGCGCTGCCGATCCAGGTTGTGGGCCAGGTGGTGCTGGATGCGACCGCCGTTGGCCATGCCCGAGCCGGCGATGATGATCGCGCCATTGGTGATCTGGTTGATCGCCATCGATTCGGCGGTGCTTTCGGTGATGTGCAGGTTGGGCAGCCGGAACGGATTGGGCGAGCCGCGCCAGACTTCCTGCGCTTCCATGTCGAACAGTTCGTGGTGGCGCCCGTATATCTGCACGACCTTGCCCGCCATCGGACTGTCCAGGAACACGCGCCAGCGCGACAGGTTCCACTCGTCCCAATGGCGCGCGAACCAGTACAGCAGTTCCTGGCTGCGGCCGACCGCGAACGCGGGTATCAGCACATTGCCGCGATCGGCCCAGGCCTGCTCGAGGACATCGCCCAGCTCGCGTACCGTGGCCGGACGATCGCGATGGTTGCGATCGCCATAGGTGGACTCCATCAGCACCAGGTCCGCGTCGCGCACCGGCGAAGGATCGCGCAGGATCGGCGTGCCCTTCTGGCCCAGATCGCCGGAGAACACCAGCTTGCGATCATCGGCCCAGATCTCGACGATGCTGGAACCGAGGATATGGCCGGCATCGCGGAAGGCGATGTCCACGCCCGCCAGGATCGGCTGTCGCTGGTCGTATGCAAGCGGCCGTACCTGTGCCATCGCCGCCTGCACGTCCTCGCGTCCGTACAGCGGCTGGATCTCGGGCTCGCCGTCGCGGCGGCGCCGGTTGGCGCGTTCGGCGTCCGCTTCGGCCAACGAGGCCGAGTCCATCAGCATCACCGGCATCAGTTCGGCGGTGGCCGCCTGCGCATGGATCGGCCCCCGGAATCCGCGCCGCACCAGCAGCGGAATCCGACCGATGTGATCGATGTGGGCATGGCTTACCACCAGCGCGTCCAGCGACGACGGTTCGAACGGGAACGGATCGGCATTGCGGGCCTCGGCCTCGCGGCTGCCCTGGAGCATCCCGCAGTCCAGCAGGATCCGCCTGCCGCCCGCGTGCAGCAGATGCATCGAGCCGGTCACCTCGCCGGCCGCGCCATGGAATTCGATCCGCATTCTCGGCTCTCGCAATGTCCGCCCAACCCTAGCATGACCGGCCACCGTGGCCATGACGCCCCGGCAATGGCCGGCCCCGTACCATGACCTTCGACACCCCCCGCCTTTCCGGGCGGGGAGTAGAGTCCGCGCACGTCCGTCTGGACAGACCTATCCCAATGCCCACCCGGGCCGGAGTTGAAAGTGACCTTCCGTAAACCGCAGATGCTTCTCTTGTCCCTGGCCGTCACCGCGGCCCTCGCCGGCTGTTCCAAGCCCAACGAAGCCGCCTCCCCCGACGCCGCCGCCAAGGCCGGCGCCGACAGCGGCGAACTGCAGCTGAAGCTGGACGAGAGCAAGTTGCCGCCGGTGAACCGCTTCCTGGTCTCGGATCTGGACACCAGCAAGAACGCCTGCGCCGATTTCACCGGCTACGCCAACGGCAAGTGGCTGGCCGCCAACGCCATCCCGGGCGATCGCACCAGCTGGGGCGCGTTCGAAATGCTGGATGAGCGTTCCACCGCCGTGCAGCGTCAGCTGGCCGAACAGGCCGCCGCGCATGCCAACGCCACCGGCGTGGAGAAGATCGTCGGCGACCTGTGGGCCACCGGCATGGACGAAGCCAAGGTCAACGCCCAGGGCATCGAGCCGATCAAGGCCGATCTGGCCGCGATCGACGGCCTGGCCGGCAAGGAAGCGATTGTCGAATACCTGAGCGCCAATGCCGCCAAGGGCCGCAACTTCCTGTTCGGCTTCGGCGGCGAAGCCGATTTCAAGGATTCCTCGATGGTGCTGGCCTACGCCTCCCAGGGCGGCCTGGGCCTGCCGGATCCGGAGTACTACACCAAGGCCGAGAACAAGGAAAAGCTGCAGGCCTACGAGGCCCACATCGCCAAGGTGCTGGAACTGTCCGGCGTGGCCGTCGCCGACGCCGCCAAGCAGGCCAAGGACGTGGTCGCGTTCGAAACCCGCCTGGCGAAAGCATCCAAGACCAGCGAGGAACTCTCGCGCGACGTCTCGCTGTACTACAACCCGGTCACCCTGGCCGACGCCGACAAGCTGACCCCGAATTTCTCCTGGACCCGGTTCTTCGAATCGCAGGGCGTGAAGGCGGACAAGTTCTCGCTGGCGATGCCGGGCTTCCACCAGGAAGTGAGCAAGATGCTGGGCGACACCGACCCGGCGATCTGGCGCGCCTACCTGCGCTTCCACACCGTCGACGGCGCCTCGCCGTACCTGAGCGACGCCTTCGTCAACGAGAACTTCAACTTCTACGCCAAGACCCTGCGCGGGCAGAAGGAAATCAAGCCGCGCTGGAAGCGCGTGCTCGACACCGTGGAAGGCGAGGCCGGCGAAGCGCTGGGCCAGATGTACGTGAAGGTCGCCTTCCCGGCCGAGTCCAAGGCCAAGATGGAAACCCTGGTCGGCAACCTGCGCACCGCGCTGAAGACCCGCCTGGAAAACCTGCCGTGGATGAGCGCGGAGACCAAGCAGAAGGCCATCGCCAAGTGGGAAACCTTCACCCCGAAGATCGGCTATCCCGACAAGTGGCGCGAGTGGACCGGCCTGGCCACCAGCCGCGACAGCTACATCGGCAACGTGCTGGCCGCGCAGGAATTCAACTACAAGTGGAACCTCGGCAAGATCGGCAAGCCCGTGGACAAGACCGAATGGGGCATGCCGCCGCAGATGGTCAACGCCTACTACAACCCGCTGCAGAACGAGATCGTGTTCCCGGCCGCCATCCTGCAGCCGCCGTTCTTCGATCCCAACGCCTCGGATGAAATGAACTACGGCGGCATCGGCGCGGTGATCGGCCACGAGATGATCCACGGCTACGACGATCAGGGCTCGCGCTTCGGGCCGACCGGCAACATGGAAGTGTGGTGGACCGACGGCGACGCCAAGGCGTTCTCCGGCCTCACCGGCAAGCTGGTCAACCAGTTCAACGGCTACACCACCGAAGGCGGCGGCAAGGTCAACGGCAGCCTGACCCTGGGCGAGAACATCGCCGACCTGGGCGGCCTGGCGACCGCGTACGAAGCGATGAAGAAGGCCACCGAGGCCACCCCGGATCCGAAGACCGACGGGCTGACCCGCGACCAGCGCTTCTTCCTGAACTGGGCCACGGTGTGGCGTCGCAATTTCACCCCGGAAGAACTGACCGTGCGCCTGAAGACCGACCCGCACGCGCCGGCCAACTTCCGCGCCATCGGTGCCCCGTCCAACCTGCCGGCGTTCGCCGCGGCGTTCCAGTGCAAGGCCGGCGACGCCATGGTCCGCGACGGCGACAAGCAGGTGGTGATCTGGTAATCCGGACTACGTCCGGCGGTACCCTCGAAGGCCCGGGAATTCCCGGGCCTTCCTCGTTTCCGGACCTGCCCTGGAAGTGTGCGCCGCGTTCAGGGAGTGCCAGCCCTGCTTGCTAGAATCCGCCAACTCCAACACCCCGGATTCCCTGATGTCGAAGACCCGCGCCGCCCTTGGCCATCCCTCCCTGCTCGCCTTCGCCCTGATCGCCGCGCTGGGCATCCCGCAGGCCGAAGCCGCCAAGAAGAAGGCGCCGCGCGCTCCCGCCGTCAGCCCCGCCTGCAGCGATTTCTATGCCCATGCCAATGCCGACTGGCTGAAGGCCAACGCCACGCCGGGCACCAGCGCGTTGGGCCAGCTGCGCGAGCGCGCGGAACAGCAGCAGCGCGACCTGCTGCAGGCGGCGATGCAGTCGCCGCAGGGACACGTGCAGAAGCTGCTCGGCGACTTCTGGGCCAGTGGCCTGGACGAAGCCGCGGTGGAAGCCGACGGCGCCAAGCCGATCGCGCCGCTGCTGGATCGCATCAACGCCATCAAGAAGGCCAAGGACGTCGCGCCGGCGATCGCGGCGCTGCACCAGGTCGGCATTCCGGTCGCCTTCAATTTCAGCCCCGACGTGGACCTGCGTGCGCTGGATCGCCACATCGGCTACTTCATGCAAGGTGGCCTGGGCCTGCCGGATCCCGCCTACTACACCCGCAATGACGCCGACACCAAACAGGTGATGGATCGCTATCGCGCCTACGTGAAGCAGATCCTCGCCCTCACCGGCACCGCGCAGAATCGCCTGGACGCCGACACGCAGGCGGTGCTGGATCTGGAAACCCGCCTGGCGCAGGTTTCCAAGCCGCTGCTGGACCTGCGCAATCCGCTGTCCAACTTCGCCCCGGTCACCACCAAGGAACTGGGCAAGCAATACCGCAACCTGCAGATCGATGCCTTCCTCAAGGCCCAGGGCGTCAGCGACGACACCGTGTCGATCGCCGATCCGGCGCTGTTCAAGCAGATCGACACGCTGGTCGCCAGCCTCAAGCCGGACCAGTGGAAGGCCTACCTGCGCTGGCGCGTCGGCGATGCCATGGCCCCGTACCTGGCCAAGTCGTTCCGCGACGCCGAATTCGAGTTCCGCGGCAAGGTCCTGCGCGGAGAGACCATGCCGCCGGCCCGCTGGCAGCAGGTGCTGGGCGCAATCAACCTGGCCGCCGGCCCGATGCTGGGCAAGGAGTACGCCGAGCGTTACCTGCCCAGGTCCAGCGACCAGCAGGCCGAGGCGATCGCCGCCCAGGTCCGCGACGCGCTGGGCCGCGCGGTCGAACGCGCCACCTGGCTCAGCGATGGCGCCAAGGCCGAAGCCAAGGCCAAGCTGGGCAAGCTCAAGATCGAAGTCGGCACGCCGCACCGCGACGTCGATTACAGCGTGCAGCCGATGGGCCGCGGCAGCTTCGGCGGCAACATGCTGATCGCCTCGACCTGGCGCCATCGCGAGGAGATGAAGCGGATCGGCAAGGGCAATGCGGATCGCCGCTGGGACGTGCTGCCGCAGCAGCCCGCGCTGGCCTACGACCTGGCACAGAACCGCCTGATCGTCACCGCCGCGGTGCTGCAGGCACCGGTGTTCGATCCGCAGCGCGATGCCGCCGGCCAGTACGGCGCCTACGGCGCGCTGGTGGGCCACGAGCTCAGCCGCGGCTTCGACAACAAGGGCCGCATGGTCGACGCCAAGGGCGAACTGCGCGACTGGTGGACCGCCTCCGAGCTGACCGCCTGGAACGCCATCGGCGCGAAGATCGCGGCGCAGTACGACGCGTTCGCCTATCCCGAACTGAAGAACGTCAAGGTCAACGGCAGGCTGGTCCAGGACGAGGCATTGGCCGACCTGGCCGGTGTCGAACTGGCGTGGGATGCCTTCATCACCGCCGAGCCGCAGGCCGCCGTCCCCGCCAAGCAGTCGTTCTACACCGCCTGGGCGCAGTTGTGGGCGCAACGCATGGACGCCGCCGAGGCCGCCCAGCGCGCCGCCACCGACGTGCGTGCGCCGGGCGTCTGGCGCACCAACGCGCCGCTGTCCAACCAGGCGACATTCGGCCAGGCCTTCAGCTGCAAGCCGGGCCAGCCGATGCAGCGCAAGGACGCGGATCTGATCGGCAAGTGGCGCTGAAACGGCGGGCCGGAAAAGCCAACAAAAAAACGGCGCGGAAAACGCGTCGTTTTTCTTTGTGCGGCTTCCTCCCCGGGAGGAGTGCCGTCCGTTCGGATCGATTACTTGACGATCCGCATCCTCGGCCCCGGCGGCCGGCGCTTGCCGAACGGCGGCTGCCCGCGCCAGTAGCGGATCATCAGCCAGCCGAAAATCATGCCGCCGAGATGGGCGAAGTGGGCCACGCCTGACTGCATGCCGGTGATGCCGAACAGCAGCGTCAGCGCGCCGTAGATGATCACCAGCGTGCGGGCGCGGATCTCCATCGGAATCGGAAACACGATCATGCGCTGGTTCGGGAACAGCATGCCGTAACCCAGCAACAGGCCGAACACCGCACCCGAGGCGCCCAGTGAGGGAACCGCGGGGCCACCGCCAGAGAATACCCACGAACTCACCAGCAACTGGCACAGGTTGGCACCGATGAGGCAGACAAAGTAGTAGGTGGTGAAGCGCTTCTCGCCCCAGGTTGCTTCCAGCGGAGAGCCGAACATCCACAAGGCCAGCATGTTGAACAGCAGGTGGGGCAGGCTGGCATGCATGAAACCGCTGGTCAGCGGCTGCCAGGGCATGAACGCATAGCGGCCGAAGTCGCTTGCGTTGCCAGTGAAATCGATCGGCCACTGCATGAATGGAGCAGTGACGGCATCGCCCAGGAAACTCTGGAGCAGGAACACCACCACATTGGCGATGAGCAGCGCGCGGGTAACCGGCAGCACGGGAGGGAACATGGCTCGCATCCTTCGGGAACGGGCCCATGATAACCGCGGAGTTTCAGCCGCCCGGCGGTCCCCACAGCGCCTCGTCCAGCGTGCGTGCAGCTTTCACCCCGCGCACCCGCCCCTGCTCGACCCTCACGCCTTCGGCACGCAGCCGCTGGCTCTGTTCGCGGTAGCCCTTCGAACCCTCGGGAAACGCGATGCGGCCGTCCGAACGCAGGACCCGGTGCCAGGGCAGCCGCGCGTCGTCGTTGTTGCTGAGAATGCGCGCCACCAGCCGCGCCCGGCCCGGCAGCCCCGCGCGACGCGCGACCTCGCCATAACCGGCCACCTGGCCGCGTGGAATCGCGCGGATGGCCGCGAGGATCTTCGCTTCAGGCGTGGCTTCCGCCATGCGGGGCGTTCCGGTCGGTGAATGCCGGAAGTGTGGCGCGTGCCCCGCCCGCTGGCTACCCCGGCCACCGCAAACCGGCCTACCATACGGTTCTGGAATTTCCCGAGTCCGCCACGCCATGAAGAATTTCGAACAGATCCGCAGCCACCTGACCACCTCCGGCTACCGGGTGTCGGTGCAGGAACCCTATGTGGCCTGCGTGGAACTGTCGCTGGACAGCGGTAGCCGGCACCAGGCCATCTTCCTGTCCGAACTGAGCAACGACGACGAGCGCAGCTACCTGCGGGTCAGCACGGTCATCGCGCCGATCACCGGCGTCGACGCCCGCCGCGCGCTCGGCTTCAACTGGCACAGCAGCGTCGGCTACCTCGCCATCGGCGAACTCGACGGCGTGCCGTACCTGCAACTATGCGAAAACCGCCCCTACGACGGCCTGACCCCGGCCGAAGTCGACCGCCTGGTGCTGGAAATCGGCGGCCTGGGCGACCGCATGGAACGCGCGCTTTCCGCCGAAGGGGATTTGCTCTGAAGGCGGGAATCGAGAATTGGGAATAGGGAATCGTCAAAGCAAAAGCTGTGTCAGCCGCGCCTTTACGATTCCCGATTCTCCATTCCCCATTCCCGTATCAGGCCCACCCAATCGCCTGCAGCAACTTCAACAGGCCATAGGCGATGCCGCCGGCGGCGGGGATGGTCAGGATCCAGGCCCAGATGATCCGCTCGACCACGCTGAACTTCAGCGCGCGCGGGTTCTTGGCGAAGCCAACGCCCATGATGGCGGTGGAGATGCTGTGGGTGGTGGAGACCGGCATGCCGAAATGCGCGGCCACGGTCAGGATGGTGGCCGAGCTGGTTTCCGCGGCGAAGCCGTTGATCGGATGCAGCTTGACCATCTTGTGGCCGAGGGTCTTGATGATCTTCCAGCCGCCCGAGGCGGTGCCCAGTGCCATTACCACCGCGCAGGTCAGCACGATCCAGGTCGCGATGTCCTGCTCGCCGGCGCTGCCCGGATGCAGGAACGCCAGCCAGTCCGGCAGGTCGTTCAGCGCGCCCGAGGCCTCGGCGCCGAACAGGGTCAGCGCGATGATGCCCATGGTCTTCTGCGCGTCGTTGTGGCCGTGCGCGTAGCCCATGTAGGCCGCGGAAATGATCTGCGCCTTGCCGAAGAACTTGTTGACGAAGTTCGGACGGGCCAGCCGCCGCAGCCAGCCCGTCGCCCGCGAGAGCAGCGCGATCAGGCCCCACAGCAGCAGCATAACGCCGATGCCGAGCAGGAAGCCGGCGATCGGCGAGCTGATCATCGGCACCACCACCTTCCACAGGATGCCCTTGTTCTTGGTCCAGTCGCCAACCGCTTCGGACCAGATCAGCGCGCCCCAGTCGTTGTGGGCAGCGGCCAGCGCGGCGCCGCACAGGCCGCCGATCAGCGCATGCGAGGAGGAGGACGGCAGGCCCTTCCACCAGGTGATGAGGTTCCAGACGATGCCGCCCAGCAGCGCGCACAGGATCACCTGCGAGGTGACCTCGACCACGCCGGTGTCGATCAGGCCGGAGGCAATCGTCTTGGCGACCGCGGTGCCGGTCAACGCGCCCACCAGGTTCATGATTGCCGCCAGCATCACCGCCTGTCCGGGCGAGAGCACCTTGGTGGCGACCACGGTGGCGATGGAATTGGCGGTGTCGTGGAAGCCGTTGATGAACTCGAACACGAGCGCGGCCAGGATCACCACCAGGACCAGGGTCAGCATGGGCCGGTCCTCAGCTGTTCTTCAGCACGATCTGGTAGGCCACCACGCCGGCTTCGCGGCAGCGGTCGATGGCCTTTTCCAGGATCTCGAAGAACTCCTTGAGCAGGAACATCTGCAGGTGGTCCAGGCGACCGGAATAGATGTCGCGGTACAGCTCCAGCATCAGCCGGTCGGCCTCGTTCTCGATCGCGCGCAGCTTCTCGTTGAGCGCGGTCATGCGATCGATGTTCATCTTCTTCAGTTCGTGGACCATCTCCACCACCACCGCGGCGGCCTGCTCCAGCATCGCCGCGCGCGGCGCGAAGTCGATGCCTTCCAGGTGCTGCAGGGCCAGCGAGTAGCGATCGGCGAACTTCTCGATCTGCTTGGGAATCTTGTACAGGGCCGAACCCAGCGCCTCGATGTCCTCGCGCTCGATCGGGGTGATGAAACTGTCCACCAGCGCCTGGCTGATCTTGTCCGAGGTGGCGCGCTCGCGCAGGCGGGCCAGCTTGAAGGCGTCCAGCGCCGGCTGGCGGTCGCTTTCCTTCATCATGGCGTGGAGGGCCTTGGCGCTGTCCAGGGCGGCCTGGGAAGCCTCTTCGAGCAGGGTGTAGAACTGCTGGCCGGAGCCGAAAATGGTCTGCAGCGAGAACATCGGGGAAATCCCGCCGTCACGGGGCGGACGGCTTTAGGGGCGGAATTATGACCGTTTAGTGACCGTCCTGGCGACGGCCAGGCCCCATCCCGACCCTGGAAAGCCCCCTCTGCGGCCCTCCGGTCCGGGTTTGGTACACTCCTCCGGCACCCGAGGGTGCACCCTATGGAAGACGACCCTACCTCCCCCTCGCACTGTCGCCCGCGATACGCATCCCCGGCGGCGCCCTCTCCGGCCATGACGGAGGGCCGCCGTGCTTGAACTGCTGATCGTCATCGCCCTGATCATCCTGAACGCCTTCTTCGCCCTGTCGGAGATGGCGCTGATGACCTCGCGCAAGCTCAAGCTCAAGCAGATGGCCCAGGAAAGCCGCGGGGCACGCGTGGCCCTGCACCTGGCCGAGCACCCGGACAACCTGCTGTCCACGGTCCAGATCGGCATCACCCTGATCGGCATCCTGGCCGGCGTGTTCGGCGGCGACGCCATCGGCGCGATCATCGCCGGCTGGCTGGCCGAGCTGGTGCCGGGCGTCCAGCAGTACGCCCGCCCGATCGGCATCGGTACCGCGGTCACCCTGATCACCGCCGGCTCGGTCATCTTCGGCGAACTGATTCCCAAGCGGCTGGCGCTGACCAATGCCGAGGCCATCGCGTCGATGGTGGCCATCCCGCTGGACTGGCTGTCGCGCATCGCCCGTCCGGTGGTGTTCGTGCTGGGCGCGATCAACCGCGCCGTGCTACGCATGCTCGGCATCCGCGACGACAACCGCGGTGCGGTGACCGAGGAGGAAATCCGCCTGCTGGTGACCGAGAGCCACGAGCAGGGCGTGATCGACGTCGACGAGCGCAACATGATGAACCGGGTCATGCGCCTGGGCGATCGCACCGCCGACAGCCTGATGACCCCGCGCAAGAAGATCGTCTGGCTGGATACCGCCGCCGACTACCAGGAAAACCTCGAGGTCATGCGCGAATCCCAGTTCTCGCGCTTCCCGGTCTATCGCGCCGGCGACCAGGACGTGGTCGGCGTGCTGGAGGTCAAGTCGCTGCTGGACCGCTTCGCCGACAAATCGCCCGAGATTTTCCGCAACCTGCGCGAGCCGCTGTTCGTGTCCGAATCGACCCATGCGATGAAGCTGCTGGAGATTTTCCGCGAGGAACAGCAGTCGCTGGCGCTGGTGGTGGACGAATACGGCGAAATCCAGGGCCTGGTGACCATCAGCGACCTGATGGGCGCGGTGGTGGGACGCCTGCAGTCCGCGGAGAACAACGAGGACGCCGCGCTGGTGGTCGTGCGCGACGACGGTTCGCTGCTGGTGGACGGCTCGCTGCCCAACGATGACCTGCGCGAACTGCTGGGCGTGACCCTGCCCGACGATGACGAGTACAACACCATCGCCGGCCTGGTGATCGAACGCTTCGGCCGCATCCCGCACGTGGGCGAATCCTTCCAGCTGGACGGCTGGCGTTTCGAGGTCGTGGACCTGGACGGCGCGCGCGTCGACAAGCTGCTGCTGCAGCGCTTGCCGGAGGAAACCGGCGAAGACGCGGCGGCCTGACCCATGGATTCCACCTCATCCCACCCGCCCCACGCGGGGACCCGCGCCCTGCTGGACGATTTCGCGCTCGGCGATCCCAACCAGGTCCTGCAACTGGGCGATCTGCTGTCCGGTTTCGGCCAGAGCGCGTTCGGCCTGCTGCTGTTCATCGGCGTGCTGCCCGCGTTCATTCCCATCCCGGGCGTCGGCGGTGCCATCGGCGGTCCGCTGGTGATCCTGGTCGGCGTGCAGTTGCTGGTCGGCCTCTCCCGGCTGTGGCTGCCCGGCTTCATCGCCCGGCGCGGTCCGCACCGCAGCGCGCTGATCACCTTCCGCAGCCTGCTCTCGCCGTGGCTGGCACGGCTGGAAAAACTGATCCGCCCGCGCCTGCACGCGGTGCTCGATCACAAGCTGGCGCTCTCCTTCACCGGCCTGCTGCTGATCCTGCTGGGGTTGCTGCTGGCCCTGCCGATTCCGTTCACCAACTACGTGTTCGGCGTGCTGTTGCTGCTGTTCGCGCTGGCCCTGCTGGAACGCGATGGCGCGTTGATGCTGGTGGCCTGGGTGGCGGGCGGGACCGCGGTGATCGTGTTCGGCTTCCTGTCCGGACACCTGGTCGCCGCCACCACCGAATTCCTCGGCCGCTGGTTTTCCTGATCCGCGTGAGCCTGTTGTAGGAGCGACGTCAGTCGCGACCGTCAACCCGATTCGGCCATGAAAGCCGGATACCGTTCCATACGGACAGGTGCAAGCGCACGGTCGCGACCCACGTCGCTCCTACAGGAGAATCGATCCGGGTTGCTCAAGCAATGAGCTGGGCGAACTCGGCAGCCGTGACCGGGTAACCCAGCCAATAGCCCTGGGCCAGATCGCAGCCGCGTTCGCGCAGGATGTTGAACTGGCCTTCCTTCTCCACGCCTTCGGCCACCACCGTGATGCCCAGCGAATGGGCCATGGCGATGATCGCGCTGGTCAGGGCCAGATCGTCCGGATCGCGCAGCATGTCGGCGATGAAGCTGCGATCGATCTTCACGCCGTCGACCGGTACCCGGCGCAGGTGGCTCAGTCCGGAGAAGCCGGTGCCGAAATCGTCCAGCCAGACCTTCACCCCGGTGCGGTGCAGGGTCGCCAGCAGCGCACTGGCGTGCGCCTCGTCGGCGATCACCGCGGTCTCGGTCAGTTCCAGGTGCAGCCGCGAGGAAGCCAGCCCGGTTTCGCGCAGGCATTCGGCCACGACCTCCGGCAGATCGCCACTGCGCAACTGGCGCGGCGAGACGTTGACCGACACGAACAGCTGATCCATCGGATCCCGATCCGCGCTCCAGCGCGCGGCCGCCGTGCACGCCGCACGCAGAACGCGCGGGCCGATGCTCTCGATCAGGCCGCTCTGCTCGGCCACGTCGATGAACACCGAGGGCGCCACCATCCCCAGCTCCGGGTGCTGCCAGCGCAGCAGCGCCTCGGCGCCGACGATGCGGCTGTCGGACAGCCGGAACACCGGCTGGTACAGCAGGCTGAGTTCGCCGCGCTCCCAGGCGCCGCGCAGTTCCTGCTCCATCCGCACCCGCCGCTCCACCGCCTGATCCATCGCCCGGCTGTAGAAGCGGTAGCAGTTCTTGCCGGCCACCTTGGCCTGGTACATGGCGATGTCGCCGTTCTTCATCAGCGCGGTGGCGCCGGAGGCGTCCTCGGGGAACAGGGTGATGCCGATCGACGTGCCCAGGAATACCTGTCGATCCTGGATCACCAGCGGCCGGCCCAGCTCGGTCACCAACTGTTCGGCCAGCCGGGTCGCCACCGAACGCACGTCGCCGTCCTGGATCAGGATGACGAACTCGTCGCCGCCGAAGCGTGCCAGCATCGCGTCGTCGCCGCCCAGTTGCTCGACCGCCTCGCGGATGCGGTTGGCGAACTGCTGCAGCACCTCGTCACCGGCCTCGTGGCCGAGGGTATCGTTGACCCTCTTGAAGTCGTCGATGTCGGCGAACAGCAGCGCCAACTGGCGGCCGGCGCCGCGCAGCATCATCAGCCGGTGATCCAGGCTCTCGCGGAACGCCAGCCGGTTGGTCAGGCCGGTCAGCGAATCGGTGTAGGCCATGCGCCGCACGTCGCGATCGTGGCGGGCGATGCTGTCGCTCATGCTGCTGAAGGCACGCACCAGTTCGCCGACCTCGTCGTTGCGGTGGCTGACCGGGCGTTCGCCGTTGTAGTTGCCCACCTCGATGGCGTGCGCAGCTTCGGCCAGTTGCCGGATCGGACGCACCAGGGTGCGCTGGGCGTAGACCATGATGGCCACGCAGGCCACCACCAGCGCGGCCAACAGCGCCCAAACCCAGATCAGGTGGCGGTGTCCCAGTTCCTCCAGCCGTGTACGCGCCGCGGCGACGGCGCGATCCTCGTGTCCGCGCACCGAATCCAGCGAGTAGCCCACCCGTACCCCGCCGATGCGCTGGTTGCCGATCATGATCGGCTCCGAGATATCGACGATCTGCGGCGACCACTGGGTATGCAGTTCCGGCGTGCTGATCGCCTCGTAGGCCAGCGGGTCGCTCATCTGCTGCCCGTAGACCGCGATTTCCTCGGAACCGTCGTGGATGATCCGCCCCTGCGGGTCGTAGACCAGCACATAGCTGACGTCCGGCTCTTTCTGCGCGGAACGGACCAGCGTGCCGATGGTGTCCAGATCGAAGTAGTACAGCGGATTGGCCAGGGCGTCGGCCAGTTGCTCGACGGTGGCGCCGCCATGCCGGCGCAGGCTGTCCTCGGCCATGCCGTGCATGGCCTCGCGGGCCACGCCCGCCACTTCCTGCTGCATCGCCTTCTGCCGGTGCAGCAGGGTCGCCAGCAACCCGATGACCACCGCCAGCATGATGGTCATGGCGGTGAGGAAGCGCGCTTCCAGGCCAAAACGTAGGTTGTTCTTCATTCGACCTGCTCGCGCACGCGGCCCACGCCCTGCCGCAGGTGCTCCAGCGCACGCCGCGAGTCGGGATCCACCGGCAGGAAGGCGGTGGTGCGGAAGAACAGCCGCATCGCCTCGCGCGCCTGCGGATCTTCGGCGGCCTGCAGCAGCACCTCGCGCAGGCGCGCCTCGACCGCCGGCTCCAGATCGCCACGCACCATCTCCAGCGCGCGCGGATACTCGGGGGTTTCGTGGATGATGCGGAAGTCGTTGCGGAACGAGGGCGGGATGCGGCGGGCGTCGTTCCAGTCCAGGCTGCTTACCACGCCGGCATCGACCAAGCGCTTGTGGACCCAGGCCGCGATGTTCAGTTCGGTGCGGGCGAACACATAGCCGACCGAATCCGGGGCCGGCCGATCCATCGGCGACAGCAGGATCTCCAGCCGCTGGCCGGCATCCAGCAATTCCACCGCCGGCGCGAAATAGGCGCTGGTGGAAGCGGTGTTCTGGAACGCGATCGCCTTGCCCTTCAGGTCCTGCAGGTTCTCCAGGCCGCTGTCGCGGCGCACGAAGAACACGCCGTGGTAGCGTCCCACCCCGCCACGCTCGGTCAGCACCAGCGGCTTTGCGCCGGCCCGGTCCTGCAACCGCATCGCGGTGCCGGCGGTTTCGGTCACCCAGTCCACCCGGCCCCGGCGCAGGTAGCTGATCATCTGCTGGGTGTCGCGCGCCATTAGGATGCGGCCCTCGGTGATGCCGACATCGCGCATGCGCGGGATCACGTAGTCCAGCAGCGGCTTGAGCTGTTCGTAGTGGGCCTTGGGATCGTCGCTGATGCGGCCCAGGACAAGCACGTGATCATCGCCACCGGCGGCATCGGCCGGCGCCACGGCACCCGGCAGGAGGAACGCCCCGATCAGCGTCAGGACGAATGCGAACCGGGACGTAGGCAACGAGGAGAATCCTTCGAAAAGGTGGTGGGAGCCTAGCCGAAATTGTGACTTTGGGACAGTAGATTACGTGCGCCCGTCGGCCAAGCGGGCCATCCGCTGGGCGTCCGCCAGCACGCCCCGCAACAGCCTCACCTCTTGTTCGCTCAGGTCCGCGCGCAGGAACAGGCGACGCAGTTTGCGCATCGCCGAATCCGGCGTGCGGCCCTTGTGGAAATCGATCTCATCCAGGGTCTGCCCCAACTGGGCGAAGAAGCCTTCCAGTTGCGCGTGGCTGGCCGGCGCGTCGTCGGGGTGGCGGCTTTCCGGCGCCGGCGACGAGGCCTGCCCGCGCAATGCCAGGCGCAGCTCATACGCCAGCACCTGCACGGCGGCGGCCAGGTTCAGGGAGCTGTACTCGGGATTGGCCGGAATGTGGACGGCAGCGTGGCACAGCTGCAGTTCCTCGTTGGTCAGGCCGGTGCGTTCGCGGCCGAACACCAGCGCCACCTCGCCTTGCGCGGCCATCGTCACCGCCTGGGCGGCGGCCTGGCGCGGCTCGAATTCCTCCAGTTGCACCCGGCGGCTGCGGGCGGTGCAGCCCAGCACGTAGCGGCAGTCGGCCACCCCTTCGGCCAGGGTGGCGACCACCCGGGCGTCGGCCAGCAGATCGTCGGCCCCGGCGGCGCGGCGGCTGGCCTCCTCGGCCGGGAACTGTTCGGGGGCGACCAATACCAGCCGGGCCAGCCCCATGGTCTTGAGGGCGCGCGCGGCGGCGCCGATGTTGCCGGGATGCTGGGTGCCGACCAGCACGATGCGCAGCCGGTCGGCCGCGGAAAGCGGGAATTCGGGAGTGTTCATGGGCGCAGATGTTAAACTGTGCGCGCCGGCCCCTGCGCCGCGCCGTTCTTTTCCACCGTCCATACCGCCCCCTGCCTGTTCCGAGGTCCGAAGCCATGCAGAAACCCGCCGTCACCGTCATGGTCAAAGCCGCCCGACTGGCAGGCAACGTCCTGTTGCGCAGCATCAACAAGCTGGACGCGCTGAACGTGGTGCAGAAGGACCGGATGGACTACGCCAGCGAAGTGGACGCCGATGCCGAGAAGGTCATCGTCAAGGAACTCCGCCGCGCCTATCCCGATTACGCCGTGGTCGGCGAGGAAGGCGGCATCCAGGGCCAGAGCCGCTACACCTGGGTCATCGACCCGCTCGACGGCACCAGCAACTACCTGCGCGGCTTCCCGCACTACTGCGTATCGATCGCGCTGGTCGAAAACGGCGAGCCCACCGACGCGGTGATCTTCGATCCCTTGCGCAACGACCTGTTCACCGCCAGCCGCGGCGCCGGCGCCCAGCTCAACGAGCGCAAGATCCGGGTGGCCGATCGCAAGGATCTGGCCGGCACCGTCATCAGCACCGGCTTCCCGCCGCGTGAGCGCGCCCGTGCCGGCGCCCAGCTCGAATGCGTGCGCGAACTGCTGGTCCAGGCCGAGGACGTCCGCCGCACCGGTTCGGCCGCGCTGGATCTGGCCTACGTGGCCTGTGGCCGCCTGGACGCCTACTTCGAAGCCGGCGTGAAGGACTGGGACATCGCCGCCGGCGTGCTGCTGGTGCGCGAGGCCGGCGGCCGCATCTGCGACTTCCGCGGCGCGGCCACCCCGCGCATGGACGGGCGTGGCCCGGCCTCCCGCCAGATCGTCGCCGGCAACATCAAGGTGGCCGAAGCCCTGCAGAAGACCATCGTCAGCTCCGGCTACGCCGCCAGCTTCGACCCGCCCAAGGGCTGAGCCCACCGTAGAGCCGAGCTCGCTCGGCTCCGCCTTGTCCGGATGAACATCAGCGGAGCAAGCTCCGCTCTACAAAAAAAGGCCGCGCGATGCGCGGCCTTGTTCTTGTAGCTGGACAGGGAAACTATCGAATCCCGAATCCCCACTCCCGAATCTCGGCCCTCAGGGCCTCCGCGCCAGCGCCGCCTCGTCCTTGGCCTTGGGCATCAGATCCTGCTTGGTGACCTTCATGAAGCCCATCGTCAGCAGCGGGCAAGCGATGAAGATCGAGGAGATGGTGCCGATCACGATGCCGATCATCTGCGAGATCGCCATGCCTTCCAGCGAACCGCCGCCGTAGATGTACAGCGCCAGCACGGTCAGGAACGCCACGAACGAGGTGATGATGGTGCGCGACAGGGTCTGGTTGACCGAACGATTCAGCACCTCGACCGGATCCACGCGCAGCGAGCGGAAATTCTCGCGCACGCGGTCGAACACCACGATGGTGTCGTTGATCGAGAAACCCATCACCGACAGCAGGCCCGCCAGCACGGTCAGGTCGAACTCCCGCCCGGTCAGGGCGAAGAAGCCGGCGCAGATCAGCACGTCGTGCAGGGTGGTGAAGATCGCCGCCAGCGCGAATTTCCATTCGAACCGGAATGCGATGTAGATCAGGAAGCCAACCACCACGAAGATCAGCGCGTACAGGCCGTTCATGGCCAGTTCCTTGCCGACCTGCGGACTGACGATTTCGCTGCGCAGCTTGGTCGCCGGGTTCTCCGCCGAGGACGCCAGCTTCACCACCTCGGTGGCGGTGCGGTTGGCGGCTTCCGAATCGGTCTGGCCTTCGCGAGGCTGCAGGCGGACCAGCAGATCCCGGCCGCTGCCGAAGGTCTGGACCTGCGCGCCCTGGTAACCGGAGGTTTCCAGGCGCTCACGCACGCCATCCACGTCCGGCGGGTTGTCGAAGCGCAGTTCCACCATGATGCCGCCGGTGAAATCGAGCGCGTAGTTGAAGCCCTTGAACGCCATGGCGCCGACGGCGACCACCGCGAGAATCAGGGCGACCGCCAGCGACACCCAGCGCAGGCGCATGAAGTCGATGTTGGTGTCGTTGGGAACGAGATGCAGCGGAAAGAGTTTCATGGTTCGGTTGCTCTCGTCAGATGGCCAGCGACTTCAGCTTGCGGCGGCGGCCGTAGATCAGCGTGGCCAGCGCGCGCGACACGGTCACGGCGGTGAACACGGAGGTCAGGATGCCGACGATCATGGTGACGGCGAAGCCCTTCAGCGGGCCGGTGCCAAAGGCGAACAGCGCCACGCCGGCCAGCAGCGCGGTCATGTTCGAGTCGAAGATGGTGCCGGAGGCCTTGTCGTAGCCGGTGGCGATGGACGCCAGCGGTGGCACCCCCGCCCTCAATTCCTCGCGTATGCGTTCGTTGATCAGCACGTTCGCGTCCACCGACATGCCGATCGACAGCGCCAGGCCGGCGAAGCCCGGCAGGGTCATGGTGGCGCCGAACAGCGACATCACCGCCACCACCATCACCAGGTTGAGCAGCAGCGCGATGCAGGTCAGCAGACCGAACACCCGGTAATAGACAAGGAAGAAAGCCAGTGCGAACAGGAACGAGAACATCACCGCCTTGGTGCCGCGCTCGACGTTCTCCTTGCCGAGGCTGGGACCGACCACACGCTCGTTGATGAAGTCCATCGGCGCGGCCAGCGAGCCGGCGCGCAGCAGCTTGGCCAGGCCGTCGGCCTCGGTCTTTTCCAGGCCGGTGGTGATGAAGTTCTTGCCGAACACGCCATTGATGTTGGCCACCGAGATCACTTCTTCCTTGATCCGGGTGCTGCGCACTTCCTCGCCGTTGACGATATCCACCTGCGGGATGCGCTCGATGTAGACCACCGCCATCGGCTTGTTCACGTTGGCGCTGGTGAAGTCGAACATGCGCTGGCCGCCGATGTTGTTCAGCGTGACGTTGACCGCCGGCAGGCCGTTCTGGTCGGTCGAGGTCTGCGCGCCGACCATCTGGTCGCCGGACACGATCACGCGCTTGTTCAGCAGGATCGGGATCGGCTTGCCATCGGGGCCCAGCTCGCGGCGGTAGTACACCCGCGCCTCCGGCGGCACGTTGCCGCTGGCGACCGCGTCGTAGGCGTTGCCGTCGACCGCTGCGCGGTACTCCAGGGTGGCGGTCGCGCCGATCATGCGCTTGGCCTCGGCGGTGTCCTGCACGCCCGGCAGCTGCACGACCACGCGATCGTTGCCCTGGCGCTGGATGATCGGCTCGGCCACGCCCAGCTCGTTCACGCGGTTGCGCAGGGTGGTGATGTTCTGCTCGATGGCGCTGCCGGCGATCTGGTTCAGTTCGCTCTCCGGCAGGACGATGGTGATGCGCTCGCCTTCCACGTCATAGGTCAGGGCGCCGCCACCCGCCAGCCCGGTGCCGCCGGCATTGGACGAGGCGACCAGGGTCTTGGCCAGCAGGTCGCGCGCCTTGTTGGCATCCTCGCCCGGGGCCAGGGCGATGGCGATGCTGTTGTCCGGACGGCGTTCGACCGACTGGTACTTGATGCGGTTGTCGCGCAGGGTCAGGCGGGCGTCCTCGACGTAGGCGTCGACGCGCTTGTCCAGCGCGGCCTTCTGGTCGACCTGCAACTCGAAGTGCACGCCGCCCTGCAAATCCAGGCCCTGCACCATCGGGCGGGCGCCGAACCGGCTGAGCCAGTCCGGGACCGTCGAGGCCAGGTTCAGCGCCACCACGTAGTTCTCGCCCAACGCGCCGCGCAGGACGTCGTTGGCCTTGGTCTGCGCATCCAGGCCCGGCAGGCGGACCAGCAGGCTCTTGCCATCCTGGTCGTCCAGCGCCTTGGTGGCCACGCCGGCCTCCTTGAGGCTGGCCTCGACCTTCTGCCGCAACGCCGCGTCCACCGCGTATCCGCGGTTCGGGGTGATCTGTACCGAGGGATCCTGCGGGTAGATGTTGGGCAGGGCGTAGAACACGCTCAGCGCAACGACCAGCAGGATGACGACGTATTTCCAGCGAGGGAATTCAAGCATTGCGGCAACCCGCGCACACCCGTCCCGGGTGCGCGCTCAACGATGGTCGGAAGGGAAAATCAGGCGGACTTCAGGGTGCCCTTGGGCAGGACATTGCCCACGGCGGCCTTCTGCACGCGCACCCGCACGTTGTCGGCCACTTCGATGGTGATGAAGTTGTCGCCGATGTCGGTGATGGTGCCGGCGATGCCACCGGTGGTGATGACCTCGTCGCCGCGCGAGAGCTTTTCCAGCATGGCCCGATGTTCCTTCGCACGCTTCATCTGCGGGCGGATCATCAGGAAGTACATGATGGCAATCAGGATGATCGGCATCAGCAGGCCGAAACCACCCAGGCCACCCTGGGGAGCGCCGGCGGCCTGTGCATGCGCCGGGGCGATCAGAAAATCGAGCAGATTCATGGAGTTATCCGTTCTTATGCGAAAGCAGCCGGGAATTATGCCACGCGGCAGGCATCCCCGTCCCGGCGCCGCGCCGGACCCGGCGGGCTTCGCCGGGACGGTGTGAAGACCGTCCCGGCCCGGAAAGGTTCCGCATCACCCTGTAGAGCGGAGCTTGCCCCGCTGCTCTTCCCCTCACCCGGGCTTCCCGCCAAGCCGAGCAAGCTCGACTCTACAAGATTGGGGTTACCGGAGCGCAGTTGCTGATAGGCAAGCGCCGCTCGCCCCGCGTAGAGCGGAGCTTGCTCCGCTGCTCTTCCTCCTCATCCAGGCATCCCGCCAAGCCGAGCAAGCTCGGCTCTACGCGATCGCGGTTATCGGGGGGCTTCCGCCCCGCGGGCGGCATAGAACGCCTGGCGGAAGTCGCCGAAGCGGCCCTGTTCGATGGCGGCGCGGATGTCGGCCATCAGTTTTTCGTAGTACCAGAGGTTGTGCAGGGTACCGAGCATCGGCGCCAGCATCTCGTTGCAGCGGTCCAGGTGGCGCAGGTACGAGCGGGTGAAGCCGTTGCGGCAGGCATGGCAGCCGCAGCCCGGCTCGATCGGCTGCATGTCCTTCTCGTACTTGGCGTTGCGGATGCGCACGGTGCCGAACGAGGTGAAATAATGGCCGTTGCGGGCGTTGCGGGTCGGCATCACGCAATCGAACATGTCCACCCCGCGCGCCACGCCCTCCACCAGGTCCTCCGGCCGGCCCACGCCCATCAGGTAGCGCGGGCGGTCCTGCGGCAGGATCGGATGCATGTGTTCGAGGATGCGGTTGCGCTCCTCCTCCGGCTCGCCGACCGCCAGCCCGCCGATGGCGTAACCATCGAAACCAATCGCCTGCAGCCCCGCCGCGGAACGCTCGCGCAACAGCTCGTGCACGCCGCCCTGGACGATGCCGAACAGCGCCGCGTCGTTGCCCTCGTGCGCGCGCTTGCTGCGCTCGGCCCAGCGCAGGCTCAGTTCCATCGACTTGCGCGCGACTTCCTCGGTCGCCGGATACGGGGTGCACTCGTCGAAGATCATCACGATGTCCGAGTCCAGCACCTTCTGGATGCGCATGCTCTCCTCGGGACCGAGGAACACCTTGCTGCCATCCACCGGCGAGGCGAAGGTCACGCCCTGTTCGGTGATCTTGCGGCGGTGCGCCAGCGAGAACACCTGGAAGCCGCCGGAGTCGGTGAGGATGGGCCGGCTCCAGCGCGCGAAGCCGTGCAGGCCGCCGTGCTGGGCGATGACCTCCAGGCCCGGGCGCAGGTAGAGGTGGAAGGTATTGCCGAGGATGATCTCCGCGCCCAGCGCCTCGATCTGGTCCGGCAGGATGCCCTTGACCGAGCCATACGTTCCCACCGGCATGAAGGCCGGTGTCTCCACCGTGCCGCGCGGAAAGGTCAGGCGGCCGCGGCGGGCGTTGCCGTCGGTGGTGTCGAGCTGGAACTGGAGTCGGGACATGGGAGGGCGGGACTGGAAGAAGGAAAGCCGGATTGCAATCTTTGGTGTGGGAGCGACGTCAGTCGCGATGGCTTGAGCACATCGGAAACATCATCGTCGCGACTGACGTCGCTCCTGCAGGAATCATATGGACGGAAACAGCAGCATCGCGTCGCCGTAGGAAAAGAAGCGATAGCGTTCGCGCACCGCGTGCTCATAGGCGGCGAACACGCGTTCCTTGCCGGCGAACGCCGAAACCAGCATCAGCAGGGTGCTCTCCGGCAGGTGGAAATTGGTGATCATCGCGTCCACGCTGCGGATGCGATAACCGGGGAAGATGAAGATGCGGGTCTCGCCGGCGAACGGTTGCAGTTGACCATCGCGCATCGCCGATTCCAGCGCGCGCACCACGGTGGTGCCCACCGCGATCACCCGCCCGCCGCGGGCGCGGGTGGCCTGGATGCGTTCGATCAGCGCCGCACCGACGTTCAGCCATTCGCTGTGCATCTGGTGCTGGCGGACGTCATCCACCCGCACCGGCTGGAAGGTGCCGGCGCCCACGTGCAGGGTGACGTGGCCGAATTCGACGCCGCGTTCGTGCAGCGCCGCCAGCAGCGGCTCGTCGAAATGCAGGCCGGCGGTCGGTGCGGCGACCGCGCCCGGCTCGCGCGCGAACACGGTCTGGTAGCGCTCGTCGTCGTCCTTCCCCGCTTCGCGCTGGATGTACGGCGGCAGCGGCAGGCGGCCAGCCTGCAGCAGCCAGCTTTCCAGCGCCGCGGTCACGTGGAAGCGCAGGCGGTAGAACTCGCCGTCCCGGCCCAGCACCTCGGCCTCGCCGCCGGCGTCCAGGGCAATCCTGCTACCGGGCTTGGGCGACTTGCTGGCACCCACCTGCGCCCGCGCCTCGTTGTCAGGCAACAGGCGCTCGATCAGGATTTCGACCCGCCCGCCGGTCTCCTTCTGGCCGAATAGCCGGGCCGGAATCACCCGGGTGTCGTTGAACACCAGCAGATCGCCCGGCGCCAGCCATTCCGGCAGATCGCGGACCTGGCGATCGGCGAAGGCGGCGTCGCCCGGTGGCACCACCAGCAGGCGGCTGGCCGAACGCTCCGGCAGCGGCGCCTGGGCGATCAAGGCCTCGGGCAGGTCGAAATGGAAATCGGATTTCTTCACAGGGGGACGGCTCGGGAAGCCCGCCATTGTAAGGGAGCCGGTCGCCACGGGCGTTTGCGTCCCCTGCCCGGCCCGCGCCGCCGTTCAGCGCTCGAACTTGGTCGACAGCACGATCGACGAGGTGGTGCGCTCGACGCCGTCAATCGCGCCGATCCGATCGGTCAGCAGATCCATGCCGTCCACCGATGGCACCACGCCCACCGCGATCAGATCGTAGGCGCCGCTGACCGACTGCAGCAGGCGCACCTCGGGCATCGCGCGCAGGGAGGCGACCACCGAGGTCATCTGCTTGGGATGCACGGTGATCATGATGTGCGCGCGGATGTGCCCGCGCTCGTAGTCATCGTGCACCCGCACGGTATAGCCGCTGATGACGCCCTCGCGTTCCAGCCGCTCGATCCGGCTCTGCACCGTCGTTCGCGACAGATTGAGCCGGCGCGCGATCTGGGCGGTCGAGGCGCGCGCGTTGTCGCGCAACAGGCTGAGCAGCAACTGGTCGGTCGCGGAGATCTTCATTTCAGGGCACTCGCCTCGTCGATTCGACGAAATCTACAGAAAATTCGTGCAAATCATAACTGTCAAACGACGAATTTATCCACATAATAGAGGTTTGCCATCCTTTCCGGAGAACACCATGGCCCTCCTCGACCTGCTCGCCCCCCTCCGCGCCCATGCGGGCAAGCGCCTGACCACCGGACTGGACGACGCCACCCTCGAGCGTTTCGCCGCCAGCCAGCCGGCCCTGGTCGCGGCCATCGAGGCCGCCGCCGCCGAACACGCCCGCCTGAAGGACGAATTCGCCGAGCTGCTGGATCTGGACGAGGAAGCGCAGCTGCGCGCCGTCCAGGCCGGCTACGTCAACTTCTATCCGGACGACGCGGTCAACCCGTACGTGGCGCTGGCCGCGCGCGGTCCGTGGGTGGTGACCCTCAACGGCGCGGTGCTGTACGACGCCGGCGGCTATGGCATGCTCGGCTTCGGCCATACCCCCGAGCCGATCCTGGCGGCGATGGCGCGGCCGCAGGTGATGGCCAACATCATGACCCCGAGCCTGTCGCAGTTGCGCTTCGACCGCGCCCTGCGCAAGGAAATCGGCCAGACCCGCGGCGGTTGTCCGTACGCGAAGTTCCTGTGCCTGAACTCGGGCTCCGAGTCGGTCGGCCTGGCCGCCCGCATCGCCGACATCAACACCAAGCTGCAGACCGACCCGGGCGCCCGCCACGAAGGTCGCGCGGTCAAGCGCGTGGTCGTGAAGGGCAGCTTCCATGGCCGCACCGAGCGTCCGGCCCTGTATTCGGACTCTTCGCGAAAGACCTACCAGCAGCACCTGGCCAGCTACCGTGGCGAGGATTCGCTGATCGCCATCGAGCCCTACGACGTCGAGGCGCTCAAGCGGGCGTTCGCCGACGCCGAAACCAAGGGCTGGTTCATCGAGGCGGTGTTCCTGGAGCCGGTGATGGGCGAAGGCGATCCGGGCCGCTCGGTGCCGCCGGCGTTCTACGCCGCCGCGCGCGAGCTGACCCGCCAGCACGGCAGCCTGTTCCTGGTCGACTCCATCCAGGCCGGCCTGCGCGCCCACGGCGTACTGTCGATCGTCGACTACCCCGGTTTCGAAGGCCTGGACGCGCCGGACATGGAGACCTACTCCAAGGCGCTCAACGCCGCGCAGTACCCGCTGTCGGTGCTGGCGGTCAGCGAACGCGCCGCCGGCCTGTACCGCAAAGGCGTCTACGGCAACACCATGACCACCAATCCACGCGCGCTCGACGTGGCCTGCGCCACCCTGGAACAGCTGACCCCGCAGGTCCGCGAGAACATCCGCGCCCGCGGCGTCGACGCGGTCGCCCGCCTCGAGAAACTGAAGGACGAACTGGGCGGCCTGATCACCAAGGTGCAGGGCACCGGTCTGCTGTTCTCCTGCGAACTGGCCCCGCAATTCAAGTGCTACGGCGCCAACTCCACCGAGGAATGGCTGCGCCAGCACGGCATCAACGTCATCCACGGCGGCGCCAACTCGCTGCGCTTCACCCCGCATTTCGCGATGGGTGCCGAGGAACTGGAACTGCTGGTGTCGATGGTCGGCCGCGCGCTGCAGGAAGGTCCGCGCAACACCCAGGCCGCGGCGGCCTGATCCTCCCGGATCGCGTTTTTCCTCGTGGGCGGACACCCCTGGCGGTGTCCGCCTTTTTTGCGCGCGGTTCGCGTAGAGCGGAGCTTGCTCCACTGCCCGGGCTCCCCACCATCCCGCGCCGGCAAGTCCGGCGCTACGGCGTGCGCTTCGCCTCGTTGAACCGCACCATCACCGCCTGGATCAACGCCCTGGCCTCGGCGGCGTCGCCATAGCCGTTCAACCGGACCGGATTGCGCCCCCTGGGCAAATCCTTGTACACACGGAAGAACGCCTCGATGCGATCGCGCTCGATGGCGGGCAGGTCGGCGAGATCACGGATGCCGGCGTAGGTGGGATCCACCTTGTCCGTCGGCACGCCGATGATCTTCTCGTCGGTCTTGCCGTCATCGACCATCCGCAGCACGCCAATCGGCCGGAACCGGATCAGCACGCCGGGATGCAGCGGCTCGCGGGTCAACACCAGCGCATCCAGGGGATCCCCATCCCCTGCCAGGGTGCGCGGCATCGAACCGTAGTTGGCCGGATAGGCCACCGGCATAGACTGGAAACGATCGACGAACAGCAATCCTTCTTCGTTGATCTCGTACTTGGTGAAACTGCCGGCCGGTATTTCCACCGCCAGCACCGCTTCTTCCGGCACCTTCGGCGATTGCGCGGCCAGGAACGGGTGGACCACCGTATCGCCGGCCTGCGCCAGCGATGCGGCCATCAATCCCGCAAGCAGGACGACCGCGCGGCTCATTGCGCCGGCTTGCAGGCGGGCAGCTTCAGCGCCCGCGCAATCGCCTGCCAGTCGAACGCGGCGACGGCCTTGTCGTCATCCACCGCGTAGAACACGCCTTCCGGGAAGCGCTTGTCGACGGTCTGATCGAGCCACACGCCGTCGGTGTTGGCGGTGCGCTCGCCGGTGAAGGCACCCAGGTGTTCCAGGCTGAGGCGATCGAACACATGGAACACGCTGCGGTCCTTGAACTGATCGGTGGCGATCCAGAAGCCCGTGCCACCCGCGCACTGCGCCAGCGCCATGCCCTCGGCCTGCGCCCTGAACAGGTCGGCGCCGATGTCGCGGCCGCGATAGCGACCGTCCAGGCCGTACTCGCGCAGGCGGGTGCCGGTGGCGACGTCCTCTTCCGCCAGCAGCAGGCGATCGTTGGCGATATCGCCGAACACCGACTCGGCGATCCGGATCGCGCCGGCTTCGGAGGTGTCGCCGAAGGTGCCCGTCAATGTCGCCGCCCAGCCCTGCGGCACGCGCCGCAGCTGGTAGCGCTTGAACCGGCGATCCAGCTCCGCCAGCGGCGGCGGCAGGTCCTCGTTCTGCGGCGACATGTAGTTGTCGCTGACGATGACCTCGTAGCTGTCCTTCTGCGGGCGAACCCACAGGCCATAGGGCTGCTTCAGGTCCTCGGCGCCGAAACTGAGCAGCGGCTGGAATCCCGGCAGCTGGAACAGTTGCACGCGATGGTTGTCGCGCTCGACCACCAGCACCAGATCGTCAATCACGGCGATGCCGTTGGGACGCTGGAGCTGGCCGGCACCCGTGCCCGGCCCCCCGACCGTGCGCAGGCGTTCGCCGCTGACACCGTCATAGACGATCAGCTGATCCGTCGCCTTGGCGGTGGCGATCAGCCAGCGCTTGCCGTCCGGCGAGCGCCAACTGGCCGGCGAGTCGACGTTGTCGGCCGGCGTGTCGGCGGTCAGGAAAGCCTCGGGCACCACCACGTGCGGGATCTTCGCTTCGCTCAGCAGCGGATCCTTTTCCACGTTCTCGTCCGGCTCGCGGTCGGCCACCGTCGGCGCGACGCCGGCGCAGCCGGCCATGGACAGGATCGCCAGCAGGCTGGCCATTGCGTTCAAGCGGTGCGACATGCGTTATCCCCTGGAGCGGTTGACGGTCAACAAACCGCAATGTTCTACGCATCGATTATGACGTTTTGGTTGCATCGTCGAAGGTTCGCCGACGTGCCATCTGATGGTCATATTGCCGCCATCTAAGCCCCGTAGAAATCGCCGTTTATCTTCACACGGGGAAAACACGACGATGAAACGCACCGCCCTGGCCATCGGCCTGTCACAGGCATTGCTCTGCGCCGGCATGATCAGTGCCATCCCGCTGGCGCGAGCGCAGGCCATGCCCGATGGCGGTGGCGGCGCGTCCGCCGTGCCGGCGGAGGACCCCAAGCAACTGGACACCATCGTCGTCCAGGGCGAAATCGCCTACCGCAACCGCACCGACGACATCTCCCCCACCCTGTCCTACGACCTGGAGTACTTCCAGCGTTTCGAGCCGAACACCGTGGGCGACATGCTCAAGCGCGTGCCCGGCGTGACCTTCGTCGGCTCGGACATCATGGAATTCGACGGCGCGATGATGCGTGGCATGGCCGCCGGCTACACCCAGGTGTTGATCAACGGCAAGAAGGTGCCCGGCGCCGGTGACGATCGCTCGTTCTGGGTGGACCGCATCCCGGCGGAAATGGTCGACCACATCGAAATCCTGCGCAGCAACAGCGCCAACCGCAGCGGCGACGCCATCGCCGGCACCATCAACATCGTCCTGCGCGACGCCTACGTGTTCGACGGCAGCTACCTGCGCATCGGCGTCAATCGCTGGTACGACGGCGAGGTGAACCCGACCTTCGGCGCGGTGACCAGCGTCGACGCGCTGGGCGGCCGCCTGCTCGCCGGCATCAACGTGCAGGACCGCTACCGCTCCAAGGTCAAGCGCTCGGACCGCTTCGCCGACCCGTCCCGGCAGGAACTGGTGAGCTGGGAAGACCAGACCGAGGTCAAGGACGGCCGCGACTACTCGGCCAACGTGTCGTACACCGCCGACGTCGGCGAGACCGGTCGCATCAGCATCGACGGCTTCTACGTCAAGACCGACCGCGACGTCACCGAGGTCTCCCATGAAGTGGAGTACGACGACGAAGACGTCATCGACTCCCGCGTGCCCGGCTTGAATCCGATCGACCAGCGCAACTGGGGTATCGGCACCGGGTACAGGTTCGACATGGCCGGCGGCACCACCGAGTTCGACCTCGATTACGCGCGCTTCGAGGACGACAGCGCCGTCAGCGAGGAAAAGCACGAGTACGTGAACGGCGAATGGGACGCTTCCGAAGCCGAATCCCAGGCCGTGGACGCCAAGGACACCGAGACCAGCTTCAAGATCGCGCACAAGCGCCCGGCGGGCGGCGCCGAACTCGAATTCGGCGTGGACTGGCGGCGCAAGAAACGCGACGTCACCTACACCAACTACGCCTGGGAAGCAGAGAATGAAGGCGACCCGGTGGCCTATGAACCAGACGGCGTCATCGGCTCGCTGATCGAGGAAACCCGTGTCGACCCCTACCTGATGCTTTCGGGCAAGGGCCAGGCGTTCTCCTGGGAAGCCGGCCTGCGCTACGAAACCACCCGTTCGGACATCCGCTACCAGGAGGACGGCGACGTCGCCGGATCCGCCAGCAAGGACTACAACGAACTGTTGCCCTCGCTGCACCTGAAGTGGGATCTGGATGAAGCCACCCGCATCAGCCTGTCGCTGGCCAAGAGCGTGAAGCGCCCGAACTTCAACGAGCTGATTCCCGCCCTGCTGGACGGCGAGTACGGCGACAACGATTACATCGGCAATCCGGAACTCGACCCGGAAACCGCCAACGGCATCGACCTTGGCTTCGAGCGTCGCCTCGGCAAGCATGGCGTGGTGGGCTTGAACTTCTTCTACCGCGATGTGAAGAACCTGATCGAACTGGTCAACACCGGCGAACTGAGCGAGGACGCGCAGGACAAGTACGCCGAGGACCTGGAGGAATTCCTGGCGGAGAATCCCGGCGCGACCGAGGACGATTTCCAGTTCGACGCCGAAAGCTGGCTGTTCACCTCGGCCAACGTCGGCGACGGCAAGGTCTATGGCGTCGAGTTCGATCTGTCGACCCCGTTGACCGCGCTGGGCATGCCGAACACCGGCGTGTTCCTCAACTACTCCTACCTCAACAGCAAGGTCACCGATTTCATCGGCGAGCGCCGCTTCAACGACCAGGCCAAGAGTGTCTACAACGTCGGCTTCATCCAGGACCTGCCGTCGCTCGGTGCCAGCTTCGGCGCCACCTATCGCAAGCAGGGCGACGCCTTCAGCCGCATCCTGGCCGAGGAAGTGACCGTCAAGTACGGCGACGATCTGGAAGTGTTCGTGGAGAAGCGCTTCGGCAAGACCATGTCGATGCGCCTGACCGCCGCCAACCTGCTGGACGCCTCCAAGGACGAGTTCTTCCACAAGTTCGACAACCAGGCCGACCAGATCGATCGCGACTACGACGAGTACGAGCTGGAAACCGAGGAGGCCGGCCCGAGCTATCAGTTGGTCATGCGCTGGGCGTTCTGAGCGCGGCCCTCCCCGCGTCCCGTGGAAGCCGGCGCAAGCCGGCTTCTTTTTTGTGGGACGGGCGGGTTTGATGCAGACTTTCGCCACCCGTCATCGCCGCAGGCCGCCATGAAGACCGTCGAAGTCCGCCACCCCCTCGTCCAGCACAAGATCGGCCTGCTGCGCGACGCCTCGCTCAGTACCAAGGGCTTCCGCGAACTGGTGACCGAACTGGGCACCCTGCTGGCCTACGAGGCCACCGCGGATCTGGAAACCGAGGAAGCGACCATGCCGGGCTGGGCCGGACCGGTCCAGGTACGCAAGATCGCCGGCGCCAAGATCACCCTGGTGCCCATCCTGCGCGCCGGCCTGGGCATGCTGCCCGGCGTACTGGCGCTGATTCCCGCCGCCAAGGTCAGCGTGGTCGGCCTGCAGCGCGACGAGGAGACCCTGCAACCGGTGCCCTACTTCGAACGCCTGACCGGTCGCCTGGACGAGCGTGACGCGCTCATCCTGGATCCGATGCTGGCCACCGGCGGCACCCTCATCGCCACCATCGACATGCTCAAGCGCGCCGGCGCCAAACGCATCAAGGGCATCTTCCTGGTTGCCGCGCCCGAGGGGCTGGCCGCGCTGGAAGCGGCCCACCCCGACGTCGAGGTCTATACCGCCGCCATCGACAACCATCTGAACGACAAGGGTTACATCCTGCCTGGCCTAGGCGACGCCGGTGATCGGATCTTCGGCACCCGCGTGGGCTGAGCCGAAGCCCAGGCTGCGGCGGATTTTCCCGGATTTGCATCGTGCCCCGGATTTCCGGCACGTCCGGAGCGGAGCAAGCTCCGCTCTACAGCCCGCGTAGAGCCGAGCTTGCTCGGCTGCTCGAGATCTCCACCACGTCCGAAGCGGAGCAAGCTCCGCTCTACAACCCGCGTAGAGCCGAGCTTGCTCGGCTGCTCCGGATGCCTGGCACGTCCGAAGCGGAGCAAGCTCCGCTCTACAACCCGCGTAGAGCCGAGCTTGCTCGGCTGCTCAGGATGTCTGGCACGCCCGGAGCGGAGCAAGCTCCGCTCCACAACCCGCGTAGAGCCGAGCTTGCTCGGCTCCTCGAGATCTCCACCAAGCCCGAAGCGGAGCAAGCTCCGCTCTACAGCCCGTGTAGAGCCGAGCTTGCTCGGCTCCTCGAGATCTCCACCAAGCCCGAAGCGGAGCGAGCTCCGCTCTACGCGTCAACGGGCCATTCGCAATACCAGTGCGGATAGTGATCCAGTCGTTCCACCAAACCACGGCGCAATGGGTTGCGAACGATGTAGCGCGCCTGCGAACGCAAGTCTTCATGACTGCGCACCCGGTGATCATGGAAACCCGCCTGCCAGACAGGTCCCGCGCGCCCGACGATTTCGTTGACCGCGCGTGCACTGCGTGATTTGAATGCCTGCAGACATTGACTGATGGAGCCGTCACCAAGCTCGAACAACCAGTGCACATGATCGGGCATCACCACCCAGGCCAACGACCTGAGCCGCTCTTCGTCCTCGCAACGCTTCAATTCGCCTGCAATGCAATGCGCCGGCCGAGGCTCGCGGAACCAGGGCGTCCGGCTGGCCGTCACCACGGTGACGACGTAGTACGCGCCCTTCTCCGACCATCTTCCCTTGTTCAATGCTGGACTTGCCATGACCGAAGCATGGCGTGGTCGCCTCATCGCCGCCGTCGGAACAAGCTCCATCGACGTGTCGGATTCAAACGTTGCGCGTTGTAGCGGGATCCCTACGGATGACGTCAACCACGTAGAGCCGGGCTTGCCCGGCTCCTTCATGACCTGCTTCTCGCGCGAAGCGGAGCAAGCTCCGCTCTACGTCATGCGGCCAACGGGCGGGCGCGCAACTCCGGCAATTCGTGCGCCACACCGAACTTGCCGCGTTCGTCGCGAGTGACCTGGGCCAGCGCGCAGTCCGGATCGTGGGTGAAAAACAGGTGCACGTTGCGTGCGAGTTTGTCTTCCAGGAATACGCGCTTCTCGTCGATCAGCAATTCCGCGTTGCGGTCGTAGCCCATCGTGATCGGCACGTGCACCCACGAGCGTCCCGGGATGAGGTCCGCGCAGAACACGACGCCGCCATGCGGAACGCCCTCCACCCGTTCCGGCCCCACGATCTCGGCCAGCATCAGCCCCGGCGTGTGGCCGTCGCTGAAACTGAAGCGCACGCTGTCGCCCAGTGCGCGCGAATGTTCGCCGTCCACGAGCTCGAGCCGGCCGCTGGCCTCCAGCAATCCCTGCAACTCGGGAATGAAGCTCGCGCGATCGCGCGGATGCGGCTTCAGCGCCCGCTGCCAGTGCGCCTTGCCGACCACGAAGGTGGCGTTGGGAAACAACAGTTCCGGTGCCTGGCCTTCGCTCCACGGCGCCAACAGTCCACCGGCGTGGTCGAAATGCAGATGGCTCAGCACCACCACGTCGATGTCGTCGTGGCCGAAGCCGGCTTCGCGCAGCGAGTCCAGCAGGACATGCCGCTCCTCCTGTACGCCGAAACGCTCGCGCATCTTCGGATCGAAGAACGCGCCGATGCCGGTTTCGAACAACACCGTCTTGCCATTGAGCGGACTCGCTAGCAGCGCGCGGCAGGCCAGCGGCACCCGGTTCTGTTCGTCGGGCGCCAGCCATTTGGACCACATCGCGCGCGGCGCGTTGCCGAACATCGCGCCGCCGTCGAGCTTCTGGGAATTGCCGAGAATGGACCAGAGTTTCATGGCACCGATTGTACGCCGGTGCGCGTGTAGAGCCGAGCTTGCTCGGCTGGGTGGTCTCCAGCCCGCCCAGCAGCGGAGCAAGCTCCGCTCTACGGACGGGATCCTTCTCAGCGCGTGGAGGCTTCGCCCGGTTCGACTTCCGCCTTGCCCACCGGATTGCGTGGATCCGCGCCACCGGTGAGGGTGTTGGCCTTGCGATCCCACAGCACGGTCTGCAAGTTGCCCCAGACGTGGCTGGAACCGCGACCGCCGGCGGCGGTGTCGCCGGGCAGATCGACCTGGTGGCCCATTGCCCGCAGTGCCTCGGCCACCTGCGGGCTGAACGCGCCGCTTTCGGCGGAAATCACGTCCGGCAGCCATTGGTGATGGAAGCGCGGCAGCGCGGCGACCTGTTGCGCGCCCAGCCCCTGGTCGTAGCCGAGCATGCCCAGCAGGACCATTGTGATGATGCGGCTGCCGCCGGGCGTGCCCAGCACGGCGATGCGATCCGGCGACTCCATGAAACTGGGCGTCATCGAACTGAGCATGCGCTTGCCCGGCTTGGGCGCGTTGGCATCGAAGCCCATCACGCCGAAGGCATTCGGCGTGCCGGGCTTGAGCGCGAAATCGTCCATCTCGTTGTTGAGCAGCACGCCGGTGCCGGGCGGAATCAGGCCCGAGCCGAACAGCAGGTTGACCGTCTGGGTGGCCGCGACCCGGTTGCCCTCGGCGTCGATGATCGAGAAATGGGTGGTTTCCTCGTCTTCCAGTGGCGTGGGTTGGCCCGAAAACAGGTTGCTCGGCGTGGCCTTGTCCGGATTGATGGTCGCGCGCAGACCGGCGGCGTAGTCGCGGCTGGTCAGCGTCTTCAACGGAATCTCGACGAAATCGGGATCGCCCAGGTAGAAGGTGCGATCGCGGAAGGCACGGCGCATCGCCTCCACCGTCAGGTGGGTGCGGTGCGTTTCATCGAGCTTCGCCAGGTCCCAGCCTTCCAGGATCTGCAGCATCTGCGCCACCGCCACGCCACCGGAGGATGGCGGTGGCGCGGTGGTGATCTGCCAGTCGCGATACTTGAACTTCAGCGGTTCGCGCTCGCGCACCTGGTAGGCGGCCAGTTCGCCGGCGGTCCAGCGACCGCCTTCGGCCTTCACGCCCTTGATCAGCTTGCCCGCGATCTCGCCCTTGTAGAAACCGTCGTGGCCGCGCTCGGCCAGCAATTGCAGCGTGCGGGCCAGGTCGGGCTGCTTGAGGATTTCGCCTTCCTTGGGCGGATCACCATCGGCCAGGAACACCGCGCGGGTACCCGGGAAACGTTCCATCACCTCGCGGCGCGAGGCATAGCCACGCGCCAGCCGGCCATAGACAGGAAAGCCATCGCTGGCGATGCGGATGGCGGGGCCGAGCGAGGTCTCAAGCGGCAGCTTGCCGTAGTTCTTCGCCAGGTGGACCAGCGCGGCGGGCAGGCCGGGAATGCCGGCGGCCCAGGGACCGTTCTCGGCGCGATCGCGATTGAACTCGCCGTTCGCCAGCAGATAGGCCTCCGGCGTGGCGGCGGCCGGCGCGGTCTCGCGCGCATCGACGAACACGTCCTTGCCGGTCCGCGCATCGTGCAGCAGGAAGAAGCCGCCACCGCCGATGCCCGAGCTGATCGGTTCGACCACGGACAGCACCGACGATACCGCGACCGCCGCGTCGAAGGCGTTGCCGCCGGCGTGCAGGATTTCGAAGCCGGCTTCAGTCGCCAGCGCATGCGCGCTGGCAATGGCCGATCCGGGCGGATGGGTCGCCGCGTTGGCGACGCGCTGGCCGGCGTCGCCGGCATCGGCGGCATGCAGCGCGGGAACGAAAAGGGAAAGCGCAAACAGTAGCGCGGTGACTCGACGTGCTTTCACGACATCTCCTGACGGGTACCTGTTGGCGGCCCTCCCGCGTCAGCCGCCTTGCAGCCGGCGCAACTTGGCCAGCAGCTGCTCCTGGGTCTCAGGATACGCCGGATCGGGGTCGATGCACTCCACCGGGCAGACGACGACACATTGCGGTTCGTCATGATGGCCGACGCACTCGGTGCAGCGCGCCGGATCGATCACGTAGATCGTCTCGCCCATCGAGATGGCCTGGTTGGGACAGGCGGGCTCGCAGACATCGCAGTTGACGCAGAGTTCGTTGATCTTGAGTGACATTGCGGGGGACTTCTCGATTCCGGGAGCCCCGCTTTCGCGGGGGCGCGATGCCCCCGCAAAGGCGTGGNCCACGCGCGGAGCCTGTTACTTGGCTTCGACGAAGACGTAGTCCACGCCGGCCGGGGCCACGGCCGCCTTGACGCGCTCGCCGTCGGCGGCTTCGCCGATGAAGACCACGCGCACGCCCTTCATGGTGTCGGGTTCGACGCCCTGGAACGAAGCGACCACCAGATCCGCCATGCGGGTGGAAGCGGAGGAACCGAACGCCAGCAGGTTGCCGCCGACGATGCCGCGCGCGATCGCGTTCTTGGCCTGTTCCAGCGAACGATCGTACTTGGCCTGGAACTCCGGATCCGATTCCGGCGGGAGGTAGTACAGGAACGGGGTGTTGGTGATGGTGCCCATGTTGCGGGTCACCACCTCGGACAGATAGGTGCGCCAGCCGGCGTCATCGTCCTTGGCGGGAACGACCAGCGGTGCCTCGGCGGCCTCGACCGGCTTGGCCTCTTCCTTCTTGCACGCGGCGAACGGCACGACCAGGCAGGCAATCAGCAGCAGTCGTGTGGCGATGTTGGTCATGGTTCTGTCCCCTCAATAAGTCGATGTAGGAAGGATCGTGCCACAAAAGCACGCGGTTCAGGTGCGCCGCCACTGGGCCTTCATGGCGGCGGCCACGTCGGCGGTGACGAAACCGGACACATCCCCGCCCAGACGCGAGATTTCGCGCACCAGCGAGGACGAGATGAAGCCGTACTGCTCGGCGGGGGTGAGGAACAGGGTTTCCACCTCGGGAATCAGATGGCGGTTCATGCTGGCCAGCTGGAATTCGTATTCGAAGTCCGAGACCGCGCGCAGGCCGCGCAACAGCACGCCGCCGCCGATTTCCTTGACGAAGTGGGCAAGCAATCCATCGAATCCGCGCACTTCCACATGCGGATGGTGGGCCACCGCCTTGCGGGCCAGTTCCACCCTCAGCTCCAGCGGCAACGCCGGCCCCTTCCCGGGGCTTTCCGCCACGCCGATGATCAGGCGCTCGAACAGCGGCGCGGCGCGATCGATCAGGTCGATGTGCCCGTTGGTGATCGGGTCGAACGTGCCGGGATAAACCGCGGTACGGGTACGGGACACGCTCATTCGGAATCGGGTCGATGGGAGTCGCCGCGCAGTGTAGCAGCGCCCTGCCCGCCGGGAACCCGATAGAGCGCGTAGCGGACGTCGCGGGTCTGGCCATCGCGGTGCGGTCGCCAGTCCGGCGGTACCGCGAGTGCCTGTTCCCGCGGGGATTCCACGTATACCCAGGCGTCACCGGAAAGGTGCCGCGGCAGTGCCCGCAACGCAGCGTCCCACAGGCCATCGGCGAAGGGCGGATCCAGGAACACGATGTCGAACGGCTCTCCGGGCGCGTTCGCCAGCCACGCCAGGGCGTCGGCGCCCTCCACCCGCACCTGCGACGCGGCCCCCAGCCGCTCCACCGCCTGCCGCAACGCCTCGGCCAGGCCGGCGTCACGCTCGACCAGCACCGCCTGCGCCGCACCTCGCGAAACCGCTTCCAGCCCGAGCGCGCCGCTGCCGGCGAACGCATCCAGCACGCGGGCGCCGGCGAGTTTCGGCATCAGCCAGTTGAACAGGGTCTCGCGGACGCGATCGGAAGACGGACGCAGCCCGGGCCGATCCGGCACCGCCAGGCGGGTATTGCGCCAGCGTCCGCCGATGATGCGGACGCTGCCGGCCGGGGGCGCGGCGCGTGGACCGCGCGCGGGCGGCGTGCGGCCGGGTTTCATCGGGGCGGAAAGGGGGCGGGTGATACCATGGCGCCCATTCTCCGCGATTGCCCGTGTCATGGTCAGCTGGTTCCGACGCAAGAAGCCTGACGCGCCCGCGAGCCTGCCCGAGACGCAGCGCCCGGCGCCCCAAAATCCCGTTTCCGACACTTCCCACCCCGTTTCGCAGGACGATGCCGCCGCATCGCCCGCACCGGCCGTGTTCGAGGCACCCGTGCCGGCTTCCGCCCCGACGGTCGTCGCCCCCGCCGCTACCGTCGCATCCGGAACCGAGCCGCCCGCCGCCCCCGCTGCCCCCGCCGCCCCCGCCGGCAAGCCGGGCTGGCGCGAGCGCCTGCGCAACACCAGCTTTGCCCGTGGCCTGGGCGGCCTGTTCTCGCGCAACCCGCGCCTGGACGACGACCTGCTGGATGAAATCGAGACCGCGCTGCTGACCGCCGACGTCGGCGTGCCCGCCACCACCGCGCTGGTCGAGGGCCTGCGCAAGCGCATGAAGGCGCGCGAGTTCGCCGACGCCCGCGCACTGCTGGCCGCGCTGCGGACGGACCTGATCGCGATGCTGGCGCCGGTGGCCAAACCGCTGGAGATCCCGCGGAACATTCGGCCCTTCGTGTTGCTCACGGTCGGCGTCAACGGCGTCGGCAAGACCACCACCATCGGCAAGCTGGCGCGCCGCTTCAAGGACGAAGGCCGCAACCTGATGCTGGCCGCCGGCGATACCTTCCGCGCCGCCGCTGTGGCGCAGTTGCAGACCTGGGGCGAACGCAACGGCGTGCCGGTGGTGGCGCAGGGACAGAACGCGGACGCGGCCTCGGTCGCGTTCGACGCCCTGCAGGCCGCGCAGGCGCGCGGTACCGAAGTGCTGATCGCCGATACCGCCGGACGCCTGCACACCCAGCAGGGCCTGATGGCGGAACTGGGCAAGATCAAGCGCGTGCTGCAGAAACTGGATCCGGCCGCGCCGCACGAAGTGCTGCTGGTCATCGACGGCACCACCGGCCAGAACGCGCTGTCGCAGCTGCGCCAGTTCCACGCCGCGGTGAACATCACCGGGCTGGTGGTGACCAAGCTGGACGGCACCGCCAAGGGAGGCGTGGTGTTCGCGCTCGCACGCGAGTTCGGCATCCCGATCCGGTTCGCCGGCATCGGCGAACGTTCCGAGGATCTGCGGGTGTTCGACGCCGAAGCCTTCGTTGACGCGCTGCTGCCGGAAACGCTGGGCGCGTGAGCCGGCGCCGCAGGCTGGCGCTGCTGTCGCTGGCGGTCCTGCTGCTCGCAGGCATCGGCCTGCTGCACTGGCTGTTGCAACCGCAGCGGCTGGCGCCGGCGCTGCTGGGCATGGCCGGCAATGCGCTGGGCCTGGAAATTTCCGCATCCGGCGTTGGCGAATACCGCCTGCGTGGCACGCCGCAGTTGATCGTCCGCGGCGTGACCGTGCGGGAACCGGGCGCCGCCACGCCCCTGCTGACCGCGGACCGCGTCTTCATCTCGGTGCCCTGGTCAACGCTGCGCGCGCGTGGCCGCGAGCTGACCGCGGTGCGGCTGGAGCTGGACGCGCCGGTCCTCGATCTGGCTGCGCTGCAGTCATGGCTGTCGCGACGCCCTGCGGGTGAGACGCGCATCCCCACGCTCACCGATGGCGTACGCGTCGACGGCGGTCGGATCCGCGGCGATGACTGGTCGCTAGAACGCATCGACCTGCGCATTCCCCGCCTGGAAGCCGGACAGCCCCTGCGCGGCCAGGTGCAGGCGCACTATCGGGGCGGCGAACTGCAAGCACCGCTGGATCTGGCCTTCCATCTGCGCCGGCTGGGCGAGGATGGCGGACTGGGCGTCGCCGGGCAGGCCACGCCGGCGGGCAAGGATTGGCGGCTGCCGGCCAGGCTGCGCCTGTCCGCCTACCTGCGCCAGGCCGAATCGCGCCTGGAACGCGCCGTGCTCGGCGCCAGCGCGCACTACCTCGCGGGCGCGACCCGGCAGTCGTTCGCGCTCGGCGTGGCCGGACCACTGGAGTTCGCCGATGGTCTGCGCCTGCGCCCGGCCGCGTTCGCCCTGCGCGGGCAAGGGGCCATGCCCTCGCTGGACGCCGCCGGTGAACTCGGCCTGGAAGACGGCCTGCTGCTCGACTGGCGCGGACGATTGGCGGGCTGGCCGGACGCATGGCCGGCGTTGCCGCCGCCGCTGGGACGCTCGACCTCCGCGCTTCCCTTCGCGCTGGCCTATCGCGGCACCACCGACCTGGCGGACATCGCGCACCTGCGCCTGCAACGCGAAGACGCCCGCTTCGACGCCCGCTTCCGGCTGTTCGAAGTCATGGACTGGCTGCATGCGCTGCAGGCCGGTGGTGGCTCGCCGCTGCCGCCGCTGAGCGGCCGCTTCACCGCCCCCCGCCTGGAAGTGTCCGGCGCCACCCTGGAGGGCGTGGATCTGCAGCTGGACGATCCGGCCCTGCCCGCCCCCGAATCCGCGCCATGACCAGCACCACCGAAGACCGTTTCGCCGACCACCTGCTGGCCTGGTTCGACCAGTCCGGCCGCCACGACCTGCCCTGGTTGCATCCACGGACGCCCTACCGCGTATGGCTGTCGGAAATCATGCTCCAGCAAACCCAGGTGAAGACGGTGATTCCCTACTTCGCCCGCTTCCTGGAAGCCTTTCCGACCCTGAAGGATCTGGGCACCGCCACGCTCGATGAAGTGCTGGCGCAGTGGTCCGGCCTGGGCTACTACGCCCGCGCCCGCAACCTGCACGCGGCCGCGCGCATCTGTGTGGAGCAGCACGGCGGCGACCTGCCGCGCGATTTCGACGCCCTGCTCGCGCTGCCCGGCATCGGCCGCAGCACCGCCGGCGCGATCCTCTCGCAGGCCTGGGGCGACCGCTTCCCGATCCTGGACGGCAACGTCAAACGCGTGCTCTCGCGCTACCACGGCGTCACCGGCTGGCCGGGGACCCCCGCGGTGGAAAAGCAGCTGTGGCAATTCGCCGCCGCCCATCTGCCGGCAGGCCGCATGGCCGACTACACCCAGGCACAGATGGATCTGGGCGCCACCCTGTGCACGCGCCACGATCCCGCCTGCATGCTCTGCCCGGTGCACGTGGACTGCGTGGCACTGCGCGACGGACAGGTCGACGAACTGCCGACCTCCAAACCCGGCAAGCCGCTGCCCGAACGCATCGCGATCATGCTGCTGGCCGAAAACGACGACGGCCAGGTATTGCTGCAACGGCGCCCCCCGACCGGCATCTGGGCTTCGCTGTGGTCACTGCCCGAGGCCGACGATCACGATGCAGCGCGGCACTGGTTCGATGCCCATCTGCAGGGCGACTACGACCGCGCCGAGGCTCTGCCGGAACTGCCGCATGTGTTCAGCCACTATCGCCTGCGCATGCATCCGCTGCGCTGGCGCGGACTCGCACCACGGGCGCCGGTACGCGACGGTGCCGATCTGCGCTGGGTGGCACGTGACGAATTGGCCCGGATCGGCCTGCCGGCACCGATCCGCAAGCTGCTGACCACGGTCTGAACCCGCGTTCCGACCGTCATTACGGCGGGAACCGGCTATCCTGTCGCCCACGACGACGAAGATACATCCACACACCTACATGGCACGCACCGTTTACTGCGAATACGAAAAGCGCGAAACCGAGGGCCTGGATTTCGTGCCCTACCCCGGCGAACTCGGCAAGCGCGTGTTCGCCCACATCGGCAAGGCGGCCTGGGCGGCCTGGCTCGCCCACCAGACCATGCTGATCAACGAGAACCGGTTGTCGCCGCGCGACCCGAAACACCGCGCCTTCCTGGAAGCGGAACTGGAGAAGTTCCTGTTCGGCGGCGGCGCCGACAAACCGGCCGGCTACGTGCCGGAAGCATGAAAAAAGGCGGGGATATCCCCGCCTTTTTCGTGGACCGGACCAATGGCCGACTAGTTGGCCGGCTCGCCTTCCTGGCGCGCCTCGATCTTCGCCTCGCGCATTTCCTTCTCTGCCGCCTTCAGCGACTTCAGGTCCAGCGGGCTGATGGTCTTGATCCGGCAGGACATCCGCATCATCCCGCTGCCACCGCCCAGCGGGCGCACGCGGTCGAAGTTGGTCACCCGCCCCATCATGCTGCTGATGCTGATGGCCGGCGCGAACTCCAGATCCGGACAGGGGCCGGCCAGATCCAGCAGGTAGGCTTCATTGGGTTTGGTCCAGACGGCCAGCGCGGAATCACCCAGCGGCTGCCAGCCGTTGAGGCTGCCGAAATAACTGAAATCCTTGACCGGCGCGGCGGCATGCTCGCGGTACAGGGCAAGGCGTTCGGTGGAACTCATCTTGGTGGTGGCGCACGCGCTGAGCGCGGCCAGGGCACACAGCAGGAACAGACGTTTCATGGCGTAACTCCCGGTCGGGTCGACGTTTTTTCTCTTCCCGGCAGCATCATGCACCAGCCGCCGACCGCCGGCGCGGGCGCGTCCCTGGCACGTTCAGCCATCGTCCGGCTTGCCAGTCCGCCCGCCCTTCCCGTATTATGCGCGGCTCGCACCGGCCACGTAGCCGCAAAGCGATAAAACCTGGCCGGGTAGCTCAGTTGGTAGAGCAAGGGATTGAAAATCCCTGTGTCGGGGGTTCGATTCCCTCCCCGGCCACCATTTCAGGGGCCTGCAGAAATGCAGGCCCTTTTTCTTTGGTCGCGGCATGGCTTTGGTTGCCATAGGAAAATTCCTTGCCTCTGCCCAAACAGACACCCTGTTTCGGTGCCCCACCTTCGACATTCGGTCATCGCGGCGCGTCTGACCGCGCTTGAACCACGGAGCATGGCCATGTGACGTTGCCGAGGTAGCCTCTGGCGCCAAGCCTATGCTTCGCCCCACCTATCTACTTTGTGTGGGACTGGACCCAATCCCACTAAAGGAAGTCCACGAGGAGAGGCGGATGGGTTCCATTGCAGACCTTGCCTACCCCTCGTGTGGAGGCCCAGTCCCACCCTATCAGTGGGGTTTGGGGCCACCAAGGGGTCGTCGGATTCCGGCCCCGAGAGGACTTTGGAGAGGGCACCGCCCGCGGACTCTTCTTCAGGCTGGTCCCAGCCACGGTCCAACTTCATGGCGTACCGGACCGTCTTGTCCGCGTACTTTACGAACCGGACGTACATCTTGGCGATGAGATGTTCCTGGTGCTCCAGGTTGGAGAAGTCGAACGGCTCCTCCATGCCATCGCCGATTTCGATTGCCACCACCCATGCCTCTTGGATGAGGTCATCTGCCTCCATTTCGCCCTGGGTTGCATAAGCAATCCTACGGAGGTCGCCGCGTCTTGCTTCTACGAAAGCATCGAACTGATGCATCCACCGCTTGCTCTTCGACAAGAAGGTACGCGGAGCATATTCGTCATCTGGTTGGTTAGTGATCTAGCAAGTTGCTAGATTGATCAGCAGATCACGCTAGAAACGGATCTGCGTCACTTGGCTAGCAGCGAGCCGCGCTCTAGAGAACGGCCGGCCTCCACTAAAGCAGAACGACCGCGACTAGAAACGCCGCTGGCCTTTTCCGAAGTTCCCGATATCGCACTGACCAGAGAACTTCGTTCCGCCTTCGATGATGATTTGCCCCGAATTCCGGTTCACGGTCACGCGCGGCTTGTTCATACCATTCAAACGGTAGCCCGCCGTAATCCGGTCTTCGCCAACTTGCAGGTTGTCCAGTTCCCACCAGCCATGGTCGCCCCCCGAATTAATCGGAGGCACAAGTCCTTGTCCCAAGTGGATTCGACCATGGTCGCCATACAGTTCGATTTGAACGTCGCTATTGAAGCCTTGCGCGCTGCTGACCACCGAATTCCCTTCCTTCCACTTGTTGTCCTTGTGGTCCCAGCTATAGGTTTGCTCTGTCTTGGCGACGGGCCGGGTTCCCGCCCCGTAGCAGACCAGAACCAGGGAGTTCGGGTCCTGTTGGGCGGATACATCTGCCGGCTCTGCCGACCCTGTACCTCCGCAGTTCGCACCTGGAACCGCTTGAATGGAGGCATAGCGTCCTTCGGAGGTGGATACCGAGATGCACTGGCTGCGCTTCGCGCTCCACCAGAAAGTAAAACGCTGGTCACGCACAGTACTCGAATCACGCAGCTCATAGCCGCGGGACAGCAGTTGGGTCTCACCGCCGGCAGCTCGAGCTCCTACCAGGTCCGCCACGTCCGGGGGTGCAGTCTGCGCGAGTGCCGAGAAAGGCATGGTGGCAACAAGACACACTGCAAGCAGGCTGACGCGCATGATTAATCCCTCCGGTTGGATAGTAGGCCGTACAGCGTGACAGGATGATATCGAGTTCGCCCAGACACAACACTTCGCAAGATGGTTCTGGCGTCACAGATTGGTGCTGGAGGCAGTGGTGCCTTGCTGGCGGCCATCGGCCGACGAGTGCATTGGCCAAACGTGGCACTGATCCTAGGGACTAGTGGGGCGTCCTGCTCGCCTTCCGTGACCTCCAGCCAGCTATGGCCAGCCAACTCTGATCGGACGCAGGGTGACCGGGAGCACTGGATCGCTCTGCTTTAGAAACCCTCGGAAGGCCTGATTTCCTTTGATCGTTTATCAGCCATCCGGGAACTCCCCGCGCGCGTCCACGCGGGGTGAAGGACTCAATTCAGGACTAGCACTGCGCCGATAGTCAGGTTGATGATGCCGCCCAGCACCAGCACCCCAAGCGCCGATAGCCCACTGCTCCACCAGTTTGCCCGCAGAGTGTCGCGCAGCCAGCGCGCCTGCACGCACAGGTACCAGACCGCCGCAACGGCAGCCAACGCCCAGCCGATCCGGGTGGACGTCACGCCCGGCTTGATTACCAATTGCATCGCCATCGACACGGTTATGGCGAAGGGCGCCGCCAGGTAGCACTGCGCGTAGAACGGACGCCGCAGGCTTTCGCGGTCCAGTCGCTGCCCACGCCGCCGCTGGCAGTGGATGGCCATCAGCAAGGGCCACAGTGCGAAAGTCAGGGTGCGGAACAGCAACAGGCCCTGTTCGTTGCCCACTACCTGGCGGGACAGTTCGCTAGTCGCCTGCACTCGCTGATGCAGAATGAGTTCGAGCACATGCGCGGCCAGGATGGCCAGCATCAGGAACAGCGGCGGACTCAGTGCGTCGTCGAACTGCTTCTCCAGCTTGTCCCTCAACTCGGTCTCCGCGTAGCGCGCCATCCGTTGCGGGTGGCGCGCCACCCTCCACAGCGTGAGCGGGAAGAACACCAGCCAGGCGATTACCTCGTAGAGGAACTCTTCCAGCGATTTGAGCAGCTTGAGGAAATCCATCCGCGTCTCTTCCTTAGCGAACGTCTGCCGACCGTCCGCTTCGTCGTGGTGCGTGCCGGGATGGTCCGCGGGTGCCGCCGACGATGCGGGAAGCGTAGCCGGTCGCCACGCGGATGCCCAGCGGATTCCCGGACCTGGCCAGTGTCCGTCATCCCGGTTCGCCGCACGCGAGTACCGGTCGGGTGTCGGCTGTGCGACTTTCGCCCTGGCTGGTCAGCCCGCCTCGTCGGAGGAGATGACAGCTCCCATGATGTCAACCACGAGCGACGACATGCATTCGGTATCCAGCATGAAACTGCGGCCCGAACCCAGGCGACGGATGGGCGGCACGCGGCCTACGTGCTGACCCGCTCCAGCGACACCAACTCACGCCAGTTGGAGAAGTTGTGGTCGCCGTCGCCGGAGTACCGGACATTGATTTTCCGGTCCTTCGGGTAGCCGAAGCCTCCTTTGCCGCTCTACCATCGCCGACTACGGAACCAACAGCACACCGCCGATGCAGAACGATCCGACACGACGCCACTTGTGTACCGCGCTGCTCGCCGCAGGTGCCGGACTTATCGTGCCTGGTGCCCGTGGAGGCGGCCGACAACCGGAGAACTGCAAATCCTTGGCCCTCCTTCTCGAGGCCGAGCGCCAGCCGGGAATGGCCGCGGTCGTGGTGGACCGGGGGCGGATAACCGAAATGGCCACGGCAGGACTGCGCAACGATGCCAGCGGTGCGCGGGTCGAGCGCAACACGGTGTTCGAAATAGGTTCCATCACCAAGGTATTTACTGCCCTGCTGGTATTCCGGCTTCGGCGTCGTGGGCTGCTTGATATACAGGCTCCCATCGGCCGCTACGTGGATGCCCTGCCGACGGCATGGGAGCCGATTTCCCTGTCCCGGCTGCTCAGCCATACGTCCGGCGTCCCGAACTACCTCAACGAGGGAAACTTTCTCGAATTGATGCCGACGGATCCCACGCCCAGGGAATTATTGGCGATGGTCGCGCAGGCGCCTCTGGACTTTGCACCGGGAACCCGACACGCCTATTCCAACACCAACTACATCCTGCTCGGGCTCGCCATTGAGCGGGTGACTGGCGCGGACTACTGGCAGTTCCTGCGGGACGAAATCCTGGACCCGTTGGATATGCGCGACGCCGGACCGCGTCGCGCCGACGACCGTCGCATCATTGCCCAAGGACACCTCTACCAGGATGGCCGCTGGCTCGACCCGCCCACCACCGCCCCCGGCTCTGCCTGGGCCGCCGGAGGGCTGCTCGCCAGCATCGACGACATGACTCGTTTCGCCGTCGCACTGGACCAAGGCGAGCTATTGCCCGACGACCTTCTGCGCGAGATGTGGCGCAACACGCCGCTTGCCGACGGTACTACGGCCGGCTGGGGCGCTGGCTGGGAATTGGCTGACGGCGGCCAGGTGGTGGGGCATGGCGGGGGAACGGCTGGCTTCACGGGATACCTGCGTCACGTCCCCGCCCTGCGGCGAACTGTCGTGGTGCTCATCAATCGTGCCGGAGATATCGGCCCGCAGGGCATCGCCGAGCGGCTGGACCTGGGTTCGCGCCCATGCAAAGGCAAGATCGACGGGCCGACTACAGGCAACATGTGACGCAAAGAACAGGCGGCGGCCAGGTGCCACCCTTACCGATCCTACTACCCGCCATCAAGCCCTACCATGCCCCAGAAAACGATGATCAGAATCGCAAGAATCAAGACGAATATCTGATAAAAGAAAATCCTCCGAGCCCTTCTTCCAAGCCTGACGTCAGCTGAGATTCGATACGCCTCCTTAAAGGCATACTTCACTGGATTTAGCTCAACAAACGGGGCTACGACTGCGATAAGCCAATGTTCCACCAGATCCGTCCTGTGGCACGTTATTCACTGAAAAACGAAACCCAAGCAGCCAACACAAGCAATGAACATCGACTGCTTTTTATCTGCGCCCCAGCCAATCGAAACAAAACAAAGTTATTTTTCCAGACACAAAGAACCAGATAAAACAAGAAGGCAAAGCCAACCACGAATAAGCCGCCGGAAATCCCCACAGTACAAACACTCCAGAGAAGAAAATTGACAAGAAAATTGTTGAAACAAATATTTTTTTAACATATTAATACTCCCTATTCTGGAAAGAGGGGCGAAATACCAGCTCCTGAAACAAAGCACCTATCAGGCCCTTCCCTCTGCAAATAATCCGCCACCCCATCCTCATTGCAATCGAGCTCAGCGCACCCCATTTCTAACGGCTGCATGAGAGCGATGTATACGGAGACTCTGCCAGTGAGGCTTGAGGGGCACGGCACCAACTGACCAAATTTGTTCACAGTGGTAGAGCCGAACGAAAGCTTTCCAACAATGTAACCGGAGACCAATTTCTCCCCCCAATGAATGGGCGTTGTTGGCGTCCTTAGAATGATGGGCCCATACCTAGGATTGAATCTTGCAATTGGATTTTCGTCCACTAAACCAAGCAGATCAGTTCTTACAACGGGATTTGCCCCGGCATATAAATATGTATTTACCCCTCCCCTCAGCCCAATCGGGTCAGACTGCGTATACCGTCCCAAACGTGCGTCGTAATAGCGATTGATGTTGTACCAGAGGTTGGTTTCTGCATCGTAGTACTGCCCCGGGAAGCCCGGATTGAGTCCACCTATGCGTCCAGCGTCACCCGTCGCATGCCTGTTCATTCCTCTTGCGCAATACGCCGGGTGCCGAAGCCACTCATAATTTGACAGATAAAACTTCACTATTGGCTGCCGTTCTGATGAACAGGACAATGGAAGCCGTGGTTTATTCGGATTGCTACGCGCGCCCCTCAATGGTGCAGTTTGCCTTACCGTGAAAGCGAAAAATGTATACGCAGATGATCAATCAACCATTACCCCAGACAGGCCGTCTCAGAACAAGAAACATGGCCTCATAAATGAGATACACAACCCCCATGATTGCAAGATAGGCCCATCCACTTGCCAGATTTGGCCCACAATAATTACCAACAAGACATTCCCTTACAAGCATCACAATCCATACATCACTAAATAAAGAGCCAACTGATGCCAGGATCATAATTCCCGCTAAAGGCTTGTTCCTTGCGCGACAAAACCCCTTCTTAAAACCATTCCTTAGCTCATGGAAAACTCGCAGCGGCAACAACCCGACAGCAGCAAGACCAACAAATCCGAGGCCGTGAATGGTCCAGGCTAAAATCAGGCTACTCACGGGTGCTTCCTCACTTGTCTAAGCAAACTTCCCGGCCAAAAGGTTCCTGCCTCCACGTATGGAAATGAAGGCTGCCCATGCAGCACTGACGAAGACATAGCCGCGCACTGAAATTTTCCTGCTGACGGCATTAAAAAACTCTTTTCAATTATATCTTCCTCCTCTTTCTGCGAAGTATTTTTGCAAGTTGACTCAACCGTCTGACTCGCGTGAAATTCCTTGAATTTTTTGATGCTTGCAGCCTCTCCAGTAACAACCCCACCACTCCCACCTCCGTTCGATGCACCGAACGCCCCGGCTGGATCGTAGATCGCACCCCCACCAGTTCCATCGCCCCGTGATGTGAAAATTGCTGCATGGTCTCGGATACCTGCGGGCCCTACCGTTGTCAGGAGACATGTTTCCAATCCGAGCGAATCAATCGCCATAGTTGGATTTCCTCCGACATATGCATAAGTGTTTAAGCCGGCCCTGACGCCAATCGGATCAGACTGCGTATACCGCCCCAAACGTGCGTCGTAATAGCGATTGATGTTGTACCAGAGGTTGGTTTCTGCATCGTAGTACTGCCCCGGGAAGCCCAGGTTGAGTCCACCTATCGCGTCCAGGGTCACCCGTCGGTCGAAGGCGTGGTTGTCCGCGCGCCAGACCACGGCTCGCGCGCTGTTCGTCGCGAGTTCGGGGCGTCCAAGATGATCGGTATGCACGTGGTAGACCTGGGTGCCGCGCACCATCCCGACCAACTGGTCGCCAAACCACAGGTAGTTGGTCCAGACGCCGGTCCCGTCAGCCTGCTCGGCCAGCAACCGGCTGCCCGGTCCATACACGTATCGATGGCCACCTTGCCCGGGCGCGCGCTTGCGCACGCGTTCGTTGAAGGTGTTGTAGGCATAGGTTGCGGTACCGGCAGGCAGGCTGACGGTTGCGTGGTTGGGCTCGGCTGATCGGATGGATCTGTTCCTGGACACGCTGGTCATCCGATTGAAGGCATCGTAGGCGTAGGTGGCCGTTGAACCTCCCCATGCGTGGCTTGCGCGGTTTCCCAGTCGGTCATGCGTATAGGCATGCGACGTCATCGCGCCAATCCGGTTGCTGCCGCGCTCGAGGGTCAGTGCCTCATCGAAACTCCAGACGTGCCGCAACTTGTTGCCATTGGGGTCGTAGGAGAAGCGCTGGTTGCCCGCCGGTGAATCTATCTCGGTGAGCCGTTCCAGGCGGTCGTAGCGGAACCGCTGGCTCACACGGGGGTTGGCTGGATTGGCGATGCCCACAATGGCATCCGATACGTCGTAACTCATATCCAGTGCCTGCAGTGCACGGTTGCCATTCAGCGTGCGTATTCCGGTCAGGCGGCCATCGCCCGTCACCTGTCCCTGGTCATAGCCGAGTGTTCTTTTCAGGCCATTGCCATGATTCCATTCGGCCATCGGGCCAGGACCGCGATATCGCGCATCGGTGACGATGTGCTGCACTTTCCCGCCGATATTGAGCGTCATCGCCACCAGACGGCCACCCGAATAGCCATATCCCACCGCCATGCCATTGGGATAAACCACGGCATCCAGTCGGCCCATGCGGTCATGACGGTAGCGTGTCCGGTCATCCGAATCGAACCGGCCATTGGCGATCAATCGCTCGCGACGCGCGGCCACTTGGCCATCCACGGCATAGGAGAAATGAACACTGCTTTCGGGACTGTCTGCATTGCAGAGCCTGGCCTTGCCATGTGTGCACCAGTCATAACCGAACCGATGGATGCTCCCGCCTGCCGCTATCTGGCTGGTACGTCCGAGGGCGTCGTAACCGTAGGTCGTCACCGTACCGTCATTGCGGGTCATCCGGACACGTTGGCCGCTCGGGTTGTACTCGAACGTGCTGAGTCCGGTATCCGGGCTGCGCTGCGCCCACAACTGTCCCAAGCCGTCATGCACGTAGGTCGTCGCGTTCCGGTTGGGATCGACAATCCTGCTCAAGCGGCCGCCCCCGTCGTACTCGAAGCGCGTCCAGTGACCTGCCGCGTCTCGCACGGCGACGACCCGCCCCAGTACGTCATGTGCCAGCGTGGTGGTCCTCCCCAGCGCGTCGGTCATGGTCCGCAGCTTGCCGTTGGCGTCGTAGGCATAGCGGACAATCTGCCCATTGTTGCCCCGACGGGCGCGAATCCGCCCCAGTTCGTCATAGTCCGTATGCTCGCGAGCCAGCAACAGCGTGGAAGGGACGGCGGGCCTCGACGGCGGCAATGGTTCCGGCAGTTCGGGGCCGCAATCCAGCCGTCGGGGCCGACAGACAATCGTGATTGCCCGACCTGTCCCCTGTCTGGGCGCGTTGTATTCAATCCCGACGTCGGTACGGACGATATTGCCGGCGGCGTCGTGGACGTGCAGGCGATACTCCCTGGCGTTTCGGCCCAGCGCCCGGTATTCGGGATTCGCGGTGGGCCGGGAAACCTTGATGAGGCGATCGGACGAATCGTACTGATACGTCGTGTCCGTTCCTTCCGGATCCAGCGTCCGGATGAGACGGCCTCGCTGATCATACGTATGTTGGCTGATACGAATGATTCCGCCCGTGGTTTGCCTAACCGCAAGTACCCGCCCACGGGCGTCGTAGGTGTACTCGGTGACCTCTCCATTCACGCCGGTGATGCGGCCCGGCTTCCCCAACCCGTTGTGCGCTGCGTAGGTCGTCCGGTGTCCGAGGCTGTTGGCGATGCCGGTGAGGTTCCCGAATTGGTCGAACGTCCGCGTGATCGCATCACCCGCACCTGCCACGGGCCCGTCCTCCACCACCGTGTGCAACATGCGATTGGGGTGGAACGTATAGCCATATCGCGTGACCAGGGTCTGGCCGGCAATGCCATGCCTGGAGAGATTACGGACCGAGATCGACGCTATCAGGCCGTCCGGACGATACACGTAGTCGGTCTGGGATACTCCACTCACCACTACACGCGTGTTCCGGTTGTTGGCATCCCAGCTGTAGCGGGTCTCCTGTGCCAGTGGTGTTCCCGCACCGACGACCTTGCGGGTCAGGCGCCCTTTCTCGTCGTGGTCGTAGTCGGTGATTCCGTCCGCGGAATCGGTGACCAGATCGCGGTTCCCGTATTTGTCGTAGGTAATCTCGCGGTAGGTGCCAGGACAGTGCGCGGAAGGGTGTCCAGTGGCGGATAGCAGCTTGCCGTTCCTGAAGAGGTAAGTCGTCTTCTTGCCCAAGGGATTGGTCACCACCGACTTCAGTTGCCCTGCCCCTGGGAAGCTGTACGAGAACGTGTACTTTTCCGCACCATTGGCGTGCATCGAACTGGTGGCGCGGCTGTAGCTGTCATAGGTGAAGTTCGCAAAGCGCTCGCCATTGACCGATTTTCCGGTAAGGCCCGTTCCCGGTTGTTCATAGTGATAGCCGATCACCGTGGCGGGCGTTCCGGGCAACGTCGCGGTGCTCAGGAGCTGGACCTGGGCGGCCTTTCGCTGATAGCCGTAGCGGTACACGTTCCCTGCCGGATCGATGACGCTGGTCAGCAGTCCGTTGGACCAGCCGAATCGAACGACGCGGCCGGAGGTGTGTGTCGCGGTGGTCAGCAACCCGCCCACGTAGCCGAAGGTGATGCCGACACCACGCGAGTTCTTCTGGCTGGTGATCTGGCCGATGCTGTTGTACGTCTCGATGCTGTTGTCCGACGCGTGATAGATGTAGCCGCCGCGGCCGTCAGCGCGGATGTACGCGCTTGTTCCGGCCGCATGCCAACCTGCCATTGGCTTGTCGGCGTATGCAAAGCCAAGCATCGTGGCGTCGTTCCTGGACAGCGTGATCCGCTTGCCGTCGGCACTCCTGGACAACTGCAGATCAAAGTTGCTCACCCAGTTGTAGCCAAAAAGCCCCTTGTGGGTCCAATAGCGGTTGTAAGAGCGCTGCAGGTACAGCGGCACTTCTCCCGCCGTGGTGAAGTCATAGGCGAATTCGAGCAGGTTGCCATTGGAATAGTCGATCGGATCCCCCGCCAGGGTGACCGCTCCCTTGGCGGCTTCGTCGCAGGGGCCGGGAGACGCTTTTGCCTCGGCCTCGACAGGCTCTCCGGGCATCTGGGTTTCCGGGAGATCATCGCGCCTGTGGGGACCGGTTTGCCCACGGAACAGACTGTCGTAGATGTACCGATCGTAGATGGCTTCCCAGGCCGGAGGTCGTACTCCGCTTACGGAAATTGTTTCCAGGGTGTTGGGCGTGGGCGCCTCGGACTGGCAGCCGTTCGGTCCCTGCACGCCATTTGGACACCTGCTCCTGTCCGCCATCATGATGGCGCCCGCACCGGTCGACCACAGCGAGGCAAGCAGCAGCATCGACGCAATCCCCACACTTCGTATTGCACGCATTCCCTATCCCTCCATTGGACCTGCCGGGTGAGGCCATGCGCTTCCATGCGACAGGAGCCGGCTCGCAGGCAGGCACCGGGGGCGGGATACGAAAGGCCGAACAGACTTCGCTCGATCACCAGCAGCCCGACGATGGCGTCGCCAAGGGGCGTGAATGAATAGGATTCGTCTGAATCTGCCGCTTGCGGCGGAACGGGGCCCGGCTGTTCTTTCGCAACTTCCGCCATCCGCGGGTCAACCACGGAAAAGCGCGTACCCCTGTTCCCTTGGAAGCCCCGCCCCTCGACGCGTACTATCCGCATCTACTCGGCATGGAGTGACGGGATGATTCGGCGTGGTCTTTTGGCGGTGGTGTTCCTGGCGACGGCGTTGCTGGCCGCGTGCAGCGGCGGTCCGGTTCGGCGCGTGTCGGAACCGGCGGCCAGCATCCAGCAGTTGACGGTCAAGGCCAACGGCAGTTGGTCGGTGGACCTGCGCCTGCAGAACTACAGCAGCATCCCGATGCGTTTTGATCGGGTCAGCCTGGCGGTGGAAGTGGACGGTCATACCGCCGGCACCCTGGAAGCCAGCCCCGCGTTGTCGGTCGGGCCGGAGTCCGCGGACGTGGTCACGGTGCCATTCACGCCCAGTGCGGAAGCCAAGATGGTGCTGGCCGACGCGCTGGCTGGCCGGCGTTCGCTGCCCTACAGCCTGAAGGGCACGGCCAACGCCACGCCGGAGGAAGCCAAGCCGCGCGATTTCCAGATCACCGGCCGCAGCACCCTCAATCCGGTGCCCGGGCTGGACGGCGTCATGCGCTGATCCTCGCCTTCCGGTTTGCAGCAACGGCCCCGCATGGGGCCGTTGTCGTTTCCGGCCCCGCCCCTGGCAGCGGCATGCTGCGGCGCGCCATCCGCCACCGCCATACGCCGTAGTATGCTGAAGGCTTCCGGCCCCCGGGCCGCCGTCCCGACATCCCCCATGAGTGCCTATCGCGCCCCCCTGAATGACATCCGCTTCGCCCTTTACGACGTGCTGGGCGCCGAAGCCCTGTTCGCCCGGCTCGGCTACGCCGACGCCACCCGCGACGTCCTGGACGCGGTGCTGGAGGAAGCTGCCCGCTTTTCGGAAACCGTGCTGGCGCCGCTGAACAGCGTCGGCGACGAAATCGGCTCGACCTACGACCAGGCCACCCAGGCGGTGACCACGCCGCCTGGTTTCAAGGCTGCGTACGAGCAGTTCATCGAGGGCGGCTGGACCGGCCTGACCGCGTCGCCGGACTTCGGTGGGCAGGGCCTTCCGCACGTGATGGGCGTACCGCTCAACGAAATGGTCAATGCCGCCAACCTGGCCTGGGGCAATTTCCCGTTGCTGTCGCACGGCGCGGTCGAGGCGCTCAAGCAGCATGGCGAATCCTGGCAGCAGGAGGTCTTCCTCAAGCCGCTGGTGGAAGGCCGCTGGACCGGCACCATGTGCCTGACCGAACCCCATTGCGGCACTGATCTGGGTCTGCTGAAGACCCGCGCCGAACCCAACGCCGACGGCAGTTACGCGATCACCGGTACCAAGATCTTCATCACCGCCGGCGAACACGATCTAACTGACAACATCGTGCACCTCGTGCTGGCCAAACTGCCCGACGCACCGGCGGGCGCGAAGGGCATCTCGCTGTTCGTGACGCCGAAGTTCAAGGTCGATCGCGACGGCAAGGTTGGCGAGCGCAATGCGCTGCATTGCGGGTCCATCGAACACAAGATGGGCATCAAGGGTTCGGTTACCTGCGTGATGAACTTCGACGGTGCGCAGGGTTACCTGGTCGGCCAGCCACACAAGGGCCTGCAGGCGATGTTCACCATGATGAACACCGCGCGCCTGGGCGTCGGCCTGCAGGGCATCGCACTGAGCGAGCGCGCCTACCAGAACGCGCTGCGCTACTCGCGCGAGCGGTTGCAGACGCGCGCACTGAGCGGCCCGAAGTTTCCCGACAAGCCGGCCGATCCGATCATCGTCCATCCCGATGTGCGCCGCATGCTGCTGACGGTGAAGTCGCTGGTGGAAGGCAGCCGGCTGCTTGCGCTGCACGCCGGCACGCTGATCGACGTCGCCAGCCATTCGCCGGATCCGGCAGAGCGCGAACGCGCCGACACGCTGGTGAGTTTCCTGACCCCGATTTCCAAGGCCTGCCAGACCGAGTGGGGCATCGAGAACACCTACCACGCACTGCAGTGCTTCGGCGGCCACGGCTATATCCACGAACACGGCATGGAACAACTTGCGCGCGATGCGCGTATCACCACGCTGTATGAAGGCACCACCGGCATCCAGGCGCTGGATCTGATGGGGCGCAAGACCGCGTCCACCCAGGCGGCCGGACTGAAGATCTTCCTGGCCGAGATCGAGGCGTTCCTGCGCGAGCACGAAGGCAACGCGGCCATCGCCGAATTCATCGCGCCGCTTCGCGAAAAGACCAGCGAATGGGCCGTGCTGACCCGCGACATCCTGCAGCGCGCCAGCCAGGATCCGGAAGAGATCGGCGCCGCCAGCCATGACTACCTGTTCTATTCCGGCTACGTCACCCTGGCTTACTGGTGGGCGCGCAGCGTGGCGACCGCGGAAGCGTCGTCCCAGTCCGAGGCGTTCAAGCAATCCAAGCGGGAAACGGCGCGGTTCTATTTCGCCCGCATCCTGCCGCGTACCCTCGCCCACGCCGCCGCGATCGGCTCCGGTGCTTCGCCGCTGATGGCAATGGCCGCGGAACGGTTCGGCGAATGAGACTCGACAACGGCATTCCCACCCGGACCAAGGGTGGGAATGCCCGTGCATTCGCGGTGCCGGCGGCGGTTGCCGGTCGATAGCCACCGGCATTGCCAAAGCGGCGCTATCCAAATTGTCATCAATCAGGTATAACCTGATTCCCCATGGAAGCAGACACAGCTCAGCTTCACCTGGTCGACACCGGCAGCGCATCCGGCCCGGCGGTCATTGCTCCGCAATCCCCCTCCCGCTTCACTCCGCGCCTGCTGTCGCTCGACGCGCATGGCCGCGTGCTGGACTGGATCAACTGGCAGGACGCGACCTGCCTGTACGCGCGAGGCGCGGTGGCCTGGACGCTCGGCGAGCCCTGCCTGCGGGTGCATGGCGGCACCAGCCGCATGACCGGCGAACAGAGCGTCATCGAGCTGCACCCCATCGTCGCTTCCCGCGGGCATGCCCGTGCACACGCGCTCTCGCCCACGCCGACACTGACCAATACCGCGTTGTTCGCGCGCGATGCCTATCTGTGCCTGTACTGCGGCCAGGATTTCAGCCGCCAGCATTTGACCCGCGATCACGTGCTGCCGCTGTCCAAGGGCGGGCGCGACACCTGGGAGAACGTGGTCACCGCGTGCTTCCACTGCAACTCGCGCAAGAGCAACCGCACCCCGCAGCAGGCCCACATGCCGTTGCTGGCGGTGCCCTACCGGCCCAGCTGGATCGAGCACCTGATCCTGTCCAACCGCAACATCCTGGCCGACCAGATGGCCTTCCTGAAGGCCCACCTGCCCAAGAAGTCCAAGCTGTCGGCCTGAGCCCGGCCGTTCCGGCTTGCCCGGCCCCTTATGCCCGAAAGCACCCGAACGCCACGGCCGGCAAATGAACAGGTCGTGAGTTTCGCCCGCCCGGGCCGCGTCGCTTCGCCCCGGCTTCACCCGTTCGCTTGCCCCGCCTCACACAAGGGGGGGAAAATAGCGGGCCAGATGAAATCAAGCCCATGATCGATCCCGCCCGCTACCCCCGCCTTTCCCGCATCGAGACCCCCGCCGACCTGCGTCGGTTCGAGGAGTCCGAACTGCCGGCCATCGCCGAGGAGCTGCGCGGCTACCTGATCGAATCGGTCGGTAAGAGCGGCGGCCATTTCGGCGCAGGCCTGGGCGTGATCGAACTCACCGTCGCCCTGCATTATCTGTATGAGACGCCCGTCGACCGCCTGGTCTGGGACGTCGGCCATCAGTGCTATCCGCACAAGATCCTCACCGGCCGCCGCGACCAGATCCACACGGTCAAGCAGAAGGACGGCGTCGCGCCGTTCCCCAAGCGCGAGGAAAGCGAATACGACACGTTCGGGGTTGGCCACTCTTCCACCTCGATCTCCGCTGCCCTGGGCATGGCCGTCGCACTCGCGCAGAAGGGCGACGACCGCAAGGTGGTCGCCGTGATCGGCGATGGCGCGATGACCGCGGGCATGGCCTTCGAAGCGCTCAACCATGCCGGCGGCATGGAGCCCGAACCGAACCTGCTGGTCATCCTCAACGACAACCAGATGTCGATTTCGGAGAACGTCGGCGGGCTGACCAAGATGCTGGGGCGGCTGAGCAGCAGCCGCACCCTCAACGCACTGCGCGAGGGTGGCAAGAAACTGCTGGGCGACAAGAAGAAGCCGCCGGCGCGCTTCATGCGCCGCTGGGAGGAGCACTGGAAGGGCATGTTCGTGCCATCCACCCTATTCGAACAGATGGGCTTCCATTACACCGGCCCGATTGACGGCCACGACGTGGAAGCGCTGGTCGGCGCGCTGAAGACGCTCAAGACCCTCAAGGGTCCGCAGCTGCTGCACATCCTGACCACCAAGGGCAAGGGTTACGAGTTGGCCGAGGGCGATCAGATCGGATATCACGCGGTCGGCCCGTTCGATCCGGAAAAGGGTCTGGTCAGCAAGAGCGGCGCCAAGAAGCCGACCTATACCGACATCTTCGGCGACTGGCTTTGCGACATGGCCGCGGCCGAACCCAGGCTGCTGGGCATCACGCCCGCGATGCGCGAAGGCTCGGGACTGGTGCGTTTCAGCAAGGAATACCCCGAGCGCTATTTCGACGTCGCCATCGCCGAGCAGCACGCGGTGACGCTCGCCGCCGGCATGGCCTGCGAAGGCGGCAAGCCGGTGGTGGCGATCTACTCCACCTTCCTGCAGCGCGGCTACGACCAGCTCGTGCATGACGTGGCGATCCAGGATCTCGACGTCCTGTTCGCCATTGATCGCGGCGGCGTTGTCGGCCCGGATGGCGCCACCCATGCCGGCAACCTGGACCTGAGCTATCTGCGCTGCGTGCCGAACATGGTGGTGATGGCGCCGGCGGACGAGAACGAATGCCGGCGCATGCTCAGCACCGGCTATCACCACGCCGGCCCGGCCGCGGTTCGCTATCCGCGGGGCACCGGCCCCGGCGTGGCCGTGCAGACGGATCTGGACACCCTGCCGATCGGCAAGGCCGAACTGCGCACGCGCGGCAATCGCGTGGCGCTGCTGGCGTTCGGATCCACGGTTGCCGCCGCCGAGCAGGTTGGTCGCGAACTGGGCCTGACCGTGGTCAACATGCGCTTCGTCAAACCACTGGATCGCGCATTGGTATTGGAGCTTGCCGCCAGCCACCAGGGTTTCGTCACCGTGGAGGACAACGTGGTGATGGGCGGTGCGGGTTCCGGCGTGGCCGAACTGCTCAATGCCGAGGGCATCGCCCTGCCCGTGCTGCATCTCGGTCTGCCCGACGAATTCCAGCACCACGCCAGCCGCGAGGATCTGCTGGCCGAAGCGGGCATCGATGCGGCAGGCATCCGCGCCTCGGTGCTGCGCCGTTGGCCCCAGCTGGCGGCCAGTGCGCCGCTCAGCGCGGCGGGCTGAGGCAAACCCTCACCTTCTTGCCATCCCACGTAGGAGCGACGTCAATCGCGACCGGGAGCTTGTCGATGCCGACACGCCCACCCGGCTGCGGGTTCGCCGCGCAACGCCTACGGCGACTCGATCAGGTAGCCCCTGGCCTCCAGTAGCGCCAGATAGCCTCCCGGCTTCAGCAACTCGTCAACCGGCACAGTCGCGAAAGTAACCGCATGGGTGTCCAGCGCCGTACCCACGGCTTCCATCCATTTGGCGCGCACACGCGCATCGATATCGGTCAGCCCACGCTTGCGTGCCAAATCGGTATCGAACCAGGCTGCCAGACAGGCAAACTGCTGCTCGTCGACCGCGCCAGACCTCAGAGCATCCACGTCACCGACCGCCCAGGCATTGGCACGCTCCGCCATCCGCGGCATGTCGTACTCGATCCGGTCCAGTGTCTTGCGGAAACATTCCAGATCCTGTGGCTTCATCGGTTCCTTGCGAAAATCGGCGATCGCCGCGCGCGGATCGGCGATGGTCAGTTTCAGCGTCGTGGGGGTACGCTTTATCCCACGTCGCTTGAGCACGGCATCGATGACCGGTTCGATGACGCCGTTACTCTTCAATCCGGAACGCGACGCGGCTTCCTGGTACAACTGGAACGCGGCAATCAGCGGGCGCTTCTTCTCGATTCCCTTGTCCCTGCCCAGGTAGCGCTGCTTCAGCGCACTCCATCGGGCGTAGTCGGCCCCGGACAGCAGGTCCTGCAGGGTGGCGCCGTCCGGGTTCCTGGCGGCCTTCAGCGCGGACGGCAACAGCAGCATGCCGCGAAAAAAACCGATATCGGCGTCGACCCGAACGCCCGGCGACCCCAGCACCTGATCGGCGACCTGCAGGACCTGGGCCACTTCGTCGGAACGCCAGGTGATGTTCTTCGGCAAAGGCGATTGCGTGCCCAGGATGTACAGCACATGTTCGCCCTGGCGCACCCGCCACAATCCGGGGCCTGGCTGCACGCCGCTGACCACGACGGTGTCCATGTCGATGATCGGCGCGTCAGCCTCGCGGACGACAGGCGATTGGCCCGGAGCCTGTTGCGCCGAAGCACTTCCGGATAAGGCCACCCACAACAGCGCGCCGACACAAAGCCTCAGCATTCCGCATTCTCCCGGGATCGACGCCGCTGGCGCCATGCCGGCGCTCAGACCCGTTTCCCAGGCCGCCGGTTCCCGTGACTCAGGCGACCTTGCCGCCGGCCTCGCGCAGGTGCCGTGCGGTTTCGCTGTCGTGCTCCAGCAGCTGGAAACCCTTCCAGACGAAGCCCGGCGACACCGAGCAATCCATCAGGCTGTAGTCGCCCAGGCTGCGCGCGCTCTGCCAGATGCCGGCCTTCACCACCTGGACCTGCTGTCCACCGCGCGCGGACGTGTCGAGCTGGGCACGGCTGAGGGTGCGGTTTTCCGGATCGAACATCGACAGCTCCAGCGGGCTGCCTTCCGACCAGTCCCAGATCTCGGTGGCGTCCACCCGGTGCCAGCGGCTGGTGACGCCGGCGACCAGCAGGTACTTGATGGCGGTGAGCGTCGGCCGCTCGATGCCATTGACCTCGGTGCGCTTGGTCGATTCGAAGATGCGACGGTAGTACCCGCCCTCCGGGTGGGGAGCCAGGTCCAGCGACTGGATCAACTCTTCGGCGCGCGGGTGCATGAAGGAATACTAAACATGAGCATGGGGTTCCCCGCAAGGTGGCCCGCAACAGGCGGGCACGAAAAAGCCCGCTCTCGGCGGGCTTTTTCGTCTCTTGCGAGTTGGTCGGGGTAGCCGGATTCGAACCGACGACCACCAGTCCCCCAGACTGGTGCGCTACCAGGCTGCGCTATACCCCGAATCCTGGAAAACGTCCGCCTTGCGGTCGGTCGCTGATTATAGCGGCAACGCGCCCGGCTTTCCTAGGCGCGTCCACGGAAGGGCTCAGCGGCGAAGCAGCTGCAGGATTTCTTCCAGCTCCATCCGCACCTGGCGGACGATCTGGTTGCTGAGCGCCGATTCCTGCTTGGCGCCTTCGCCTTCCAGCCGCAGGCGCGCGCCGCCGATGGTGTAGCCCTGTTCGTACAGCAGGCTGCGGATCTGTCGCACCATCAGCACGTCGTGGCGCTGGTAGTAGCGACGGTTGCCTCGGCGCTTGGCGGGTTCGAGACTGGGGAATTCCGTTTCCCAGTAGCGCAGCACGTGCGGTTTGACGTCGCACAGTTCACTGACCTCACCGATGGTGAAGTAGCGCTTCGCCGGAATCGGCGGTAGCTCGCGATTACTGCCCGGATCCAGCATAGGCTTCCACACGCTCCTTGAGTTTCTGCCCCGGCCGGAACGTCACCACGGTCCGCGCCGAAATGGGAATCTCTTCCCCGGTCTTGGGGTTGCGGCCCGGCCGCTGGTTCTTGCGGCGCAGGTCGAAGTTGCCGAAACCGGACAGCTTGACCTGCCGCCCCTGCTCCAGCGCATCGCGCAGCACGTCGAAATAGGCGTCCACGAACTCCTTGGCCTCGCGCTTGTTGAGACCCACCTCGTCGAACAGCCGTTCGGCCATCTCGGCCTTGGTCAGCGCCATTTCTGCCTGTCCCCTGTTTCTATTCCCAGTCCTGCCATTGCCTTCACGCCGTTCATCCGCGGATCTTCGCTCCATGGGCCGCCTCGATGGCGGTCACGATGCCTGCGACCACGGTTTCCACGTCGCGGTCGGTCAGAGTGCGTGAGTTGTCCTGCAAAATCAAGCCCATAGCGAGACTCTTTTGACCTGATTCGACGCCCTGCCCGACATAGCGGTCGAACAGCTGGACGTCCCGCAACAGCGGGCCCGCGGCCTCTCGCGCGGTCTGGCGCAGGGCATCCCAGGGCACCTGATCCGCGACGACGAACGCGAGATCCCGGCGGACGGACGGGAACCTGGACAGCTCCGATGCGCGCGCGACCGCGCGTTCAGCCAGCGGCGCGAGATCCACTTCGAAGGCCACCACGTCCGCATCCAGGTCCAGCTGTCGCTGCAGGCGCGGATGCAACTGGCCGATCCAGCCCACGGGCCGTCCGTCGCGGTAGATGTCCGCCGAACGTCCCGGATGACCGAACGACCGGGTGGACGGCCGGTATTCCAGCACCGCGCCAGCCGTGGCCGCCAGGCTTTCCAGATCACCCTTGAGGTCGTGGAAGTCGACCTTGCGCGCGGGCTTTTCGCCCCACTGTTCGGCGCGTGCGTCGCCGCAGGCCGCGGCGGCGATGCGCAGGGTTTCCAACGGTGCCTTGCCTTCGCCGGAGGCGCTGAAGACGTTGCCCAGCTCGAACAGGCGCACGCGCCCGGCCTGGCGCGCCACGTTGCGGCCGAGGGCGGCCACCAGGCCCGGCAGCAACTGCGTCCGCATCACGCCCAGTTCGGCGCTGAGGGGATTGGCGAGCGGCACCGCCCCGTCGGAAACCTGCCAATGCGCCAACCACGATGCATCGACGAAGGCATAGTTGATCGTTTCCAGATATTCGCGCGCGGCCAGCTGGTGGCGCACGGTCGACGGTTCGACCCGGGTTTCGGTCTGCACGGCTACGCGCGTGGCGCCGCCGGGCAGCGTGGTCGGGATGCGCTCGTAGCCATGGATGCGCGCCAGTTCCTCGATCAGGTCCTCCTCGATCGCGATATCGAAGCGACGGCTCGGCGGTATCACCCGCCAGCCTTCGCCATCGCGCGAGACCTGCATGCCCAGCGCCTGCAGGATGCGTTCGATCTCGGCATCGGCGATTTCGATGCCCAGCACGCGCGCGACGCGCGCGCGGCGCAGGCCGATGGCCTTCGGCGCCGACAGGTGTTCCGGCAGCACGGTCTCGGTCACCGGCCCCGGCACGCCGCCGGCGACGGCCAGGATCAGCCGGGTCGCGTATTCCACGGCGATGCGCGGCAGTTCCGGATCGACGCCCCGCTCGAAACGGTGGCCAGCGTCGGTGTGCATGCCCAGGCGGCGGCTGCGGCCGATGATGGCCGACGGAATCCAGTGCGCCGCTTCCAGGAACACGTTGCGGGTGGCGTCGGTGACGCGGGTGTCGTACCCGCCCATGATGCCGCCGAGTGCCACGGCACGCATGGCCTTGCCGCCCTGGCTGTCGGAAACGACCAGGAACTCTTCGTCCACCGTCACGGTGCGGCCATCGAGCAACTTGATCTGTTCTCCCGCACGCGCCGGCCGCACGACGACCGTGCCGTCCAGCAGATCCTGATCGAAGGCGTGCATGGGCTGGCCCAGCTCCAGCATCACGTACTGGGTGACATCCACCAGCAGGCTGATCGGGCGCACACCGGCGCGGCGCAGGCGCTCGGCCATCCAGACCGGCGTGGGCGCGGTGGCGTCGACACCGGATATCACCCGGCCAGCGAAACGCGGCACCCGCTCGCCGGCTTCCAGTTCAACCACCCGCGCCGCATCGTCCCGGGCGGGAACGGGATCGGCATCCAGCGGCTTGACCTGGCTGCCGACCGCGGCGGCCACGTCGTAGGCGATGCCGCGAACGCTGAAACAATCCGCACGATTGGGCGTCAACTTGATTTCGATGCTGGCGTCCGGCAGGCCCAGGTAATCGCCGATGGGCGTACCGACGGGCGCGTCATCCGGCAGTTCCAGCAGGCCGGAAGCATCGGCGTCGATACCCAGTTCCTTGGCCGAGCAGAGCATGCCGTTGGATTCGACGCCACGCAGTTTGGCGGCCTTGATGGCGATGCCGCCGAGGTTGGCGCCGATCATGGCCAGCGGAGCGACCAGTCCCGGGCGCGCATTCGGCGCACCGCACACGATCTGCAGGAGCGCGCCCTGCCCGACGTCCACCTGGCAGATCTGCAGGCGATCCGCCTCCGGATGCCGCGCGCATTCGACGATGCGAGCCACCACGACGCCGGCCAGGCCGTCGCCCAGCGCCGTTACTTCCTCGACCTCCAGTCCGATCGCGGTCAGCACCGCCGACAGTTCGTCGCGGGTGGCCTGGGTGGGAACATGGCTGCGCAGCCAGTTTTCGCTGAATTTCATCGTGTCACCGTAGGGTGGGCCTTGGCCCACCGTTGCCATCTGTCCATTGTCGTCGACGTGTGCCGAAGCATCGCCGCATCATCGCTTCCACACCGGTGGGCCGAGGCCCACCCTACGCAAACTGCCGCAGGAACCTGACGTCATTGTCGAAGAACGCGCGCAGGTCGTTGACGCCGTGCCGCAGCATCGCGAAACGCTCCACGCCCATGCCGAAGGCAAAGCCGGTATAGCGCTCAGGATCGATGCCGCAGTTGCGCAGCACGTTCGGATGCACCATGCCGCAGCCCAGCACTTCCAGCCAGCGGACACTGCCGTCGGGCTGCTGCCACGCGATGTCGACCTCCGCGCCCGGTTCCACGAACGGGAAGTAGCTCGGACGGAAGCGCATCTGGAAATCGCGCTCGAAGAATGCGCGCACGAATTCGGCCAGGGTGCCCTTCAGATCGGCGAAGGTCGAATGCTCGTCCACCAGCAGGCCTTCCACCTGGTGGAACATCGGCGAGTGGGTCTGGTCGCTGTCGCTGCGATAGACCTTGCCGGCGGCGATCATGCGCAGCGGCGGCTGGTGGCCTGCTTTCAGCAGGTTGTCCATGTAGCGGACCTGCACGCCCGAGGTATGGGTGCGCAACAGGCGACCGTCACCGAAATAGAAGGTGTCGTGCATGGCGCGCGCCGGGTGGTGCGGCGGGAAGTTGAGCGCCTCGAAGTTGTGCCAGTCGTCCTCGATCTCCGGACCGTCGGCCAGCTCATAGCCCAGCCGCCCGAAGATCTCGGCGATGCGTTCCAGCGTCCGGCTGATCGGATGCAGGCCACCGCGGAAACCGTTGCGGCCCGGCAGGCTGACGTCGATGGTTTCGCTGGACAGGCGCGCATCCAGTACCGCGTCTTCCAGTACCGCCTTGCGGGCCGCCAGGGCATCGCCGATGGCGTCGCGGACGCGGTTGATGGCTTCACCGGCGCTCTTGCGCTGTTCGGCCGGCAGGGTGCCCAGTTGCTTCAGTTGCGCGGTGACGCTGCCGCTCTTGCCCAGCAGCGCGACACGCAGGTGTTCCAGCGCGTCCGGCGTCTGCGCGGCGGCAATGTCGGCCAGCGCCTGGGTGGACAGGGATTCGATGTCGCTCATGGATCGTCCAGATGAGGTTCGGCTTGTCCGTGGCCCGGAATCGAATCCGGGACCACAAAAAACAATGGGGAAGGACTCGCGCCCTTCCCCACGTGTTCGGCGGTGAACTGCCGGTACTGCGTTTACGGTGGAGATCGCAGCTTAGGCTGCGAGTGCGCCCTTCGCCTTTTCAGCCAGGGCCGCAAAACCCGTCGCATCATGCACGGCGATGTCCGCCAGCACCTTGCGGTCCAGGGTGATGCCGGCCTTCTGCAGGCCGTTCATGAAGCGGCTGTAGCTCAGGCCGTTGATGCGGGCCGCCGCGTTGATACGGGTGATCCACAGCGAACGGAAGTTGCGCTTCTTCTGCTTGCGACCGATGTAGGCGTACTGCTGCGCCTTGATGACCGCCTGCTTGGCGACGCGGAAAACCTTGCGACGGGCGTTGTAGTAGCCCTTGGCCAGGTGGAGAACTTTCTTGTGACGGCGACGCGCCGTCACGCCACGCTTAACTCGTGCCATGGTTCAGTCCTCAGAGGTAGGGAAGCATGCGGTCCAGACGGCTGCTGTCCTCGGCGCGAACAATGTTCGTCGCACGCAGGCCGCGCTTACGCTTGGTCGCTTTCTTGGTGAGGATGTGGCTGCGGTTGGCGTGGCCAGCCTTGTACTTGCCGGAGGCGGTCTTGCGGAAACGCTTGGCCGCCGCCCGGTGGGTCTTGATCTTGGGCATTGCGATGTCCTTGATGGGTTTATGTCACTGACCTGGGCGGCGGCACTTCGTGCCACGCTTTCCATCCATGCCCCAGTCGGCTTGTAAGCCATTGATTCCAAATGGAATAAACAGCGGGTCCTGGGCTGCGAGCAGCCAATCCCGGAGAACCGGGCCGCACATTATGCCGGGACTTGGTTTCCCTTGCAAATCAGCGGGTTCGGCCGCGCCTTCGGCCCCGCGCCGGCGTACAGGAACTCGCCGCCCGGCGACCGGTCCAAGCCGGCCTCGTCCCATGGAGCTGCAAGCTTGCAGACCGTATCCCGAACGCCGGGGCCGCGCGCCCTGGCCTGGCTGAAGAAAGAAGCCCTGCCCCTGCTGGCCATGCTCGGCCTGCTCCTTGCCGCCCGCGACACCCTGGCCAACCACTACCGCGTACCCAGCGGGTCGATGCAGCCGACCCTGCAACCAGGCGACCGGGTGGTGGTGGACATGCGCGCCTATGGCCTGCGCCTGCCGTTCACCTCGCACACCCTGCTGGCCGCGGGTGCCCCGCAGCGCGGCGACGTGGCCGTGTTCGACTCCCCGGCGGACGGCACGCGCCTGATCAAGCGCGTGGCGGCGGTGGCCGGCGACCGCGTGGACCTGCGGGATGGCCATCTGAGCATCAACGGCCGCCCGCTGCGGCTCGACGGCGCCATGCCCCGCGAGGATTTCGGCACCCGCGCCGCCCGCCTCGATCTCGATCTTGGCGGCGGCCCCGACATCCGCGGCATGGTGGTGCCGGCCGGCAAGCTGCTGGTGCTTGGCGATCACCGCGGCAACAGTTTCGATGGCCGCTTCTTCGGCTTCGTCGACGCCGACAAGGTCTATGGCCGCGCGGTGGCGGTGTATTACCGCCGCGGTGACGGATTCGGCTGGCAGCGGCTGTAAGCAACGCGCCTCCGCCGCACTCCCGCCACCGAAACGAGAAGAGCGCCTTGCGGCGCTCTTTTCCCCTTCTTCCCGGAGGGTAGAAGGAAACAACGACATGGCCTTCGCGCCCATGGCGCGGAAGGTCACTTCTTCTTGGGAGCGATCATCATCACCATCTGCCGGCCTTCCAGGCGCGGACGCGATTCGATGACGATCTCGTCGCCCAGTTCGGCCTCGATGCGTGCGGCCATTTCGCGACCCAGTTCCTGATGGCTCATCTCACGGCCACGGAAGCGGATGTTGACCTTGACCTTGTCGCCTTCTTCCAGGAAGCGGCGGATGTTGCGCATCTTGATCTGGTAGTCGCCTTCGTCGGTGACCGGCCGGAACTTGAGTTCCTTGATCTCGACCTGCTTCTGCTTCTTCTTGGCCTCGTTCGCCTTCTTCTGCTGCTCGAACTTGAACTTGCCGAAGTCCATGATCTTGCAGACCGGCGGTTCGGCGTTGGGCTGGATCTCGACCAGATCCAGGCCTTCGTCCTCGGCCATCGACAATGCCTCGTCGCGCGTGAGCACGCCGATCATTTCGCCATCGGAACCGATCACGCGTACGCGCGGCACGCGGATTTCGTGGTTCTTGCGGTTTTGCTTGTTGTCAGGGGTGCTGATGTTGCGGTCTCCAGAGAGAATCATGCCGGCCCCAACCGGGGCCGGACCCTTTACGCGCCCTCGCTGCGCAGGCGCTCGGCGAAGTCGGCCACGGACATTGTGCCCAAATCCTCACCTGAACGCGTGCGCACGGCAACGGCGCCATTTTCCTTCTCGCGGTCTCCGACCACGAGCAGGTACGGGACCCGCTGCAGCGTGTGCTCGCGGATCTTAAAGCCGATCTTTTCGTTCCGCAAATCGGCCGTCACCCGGAAGCCTTGATTTGCAAGGGTTTTCCGGACCTCGTCCACATAATCGGCCTGGGCGTCGGTAATGTTCATTACGACGGCCTGCTGGGGGGACAGCCAGGCCGGGAAGGCCCCGGCATGGTGCTCGATCAGGATGCCGATGAAGCGCTCCATGGACCCCACGATGGCGCGGTGCAGCATGACCGGATGGCGGCGCTGGCTGCTCTCGTCCACGTACTCGGCGCCCAGCCTGCCCGGCATCATGAAATCCACCTGCATCGTGCCCAGCTGCCAGGTCCGGCCGATGGCGTCCTTCAGGTGGTACTCGATCTTGGGGCCATAGAAGGCGCCCTCGCCGGGCAGTTCCTTCCACTCCACCCCGCAATTGCGCAGGGCCGCCCGCAAGGCGTCCTCGGCCTTGTCCCAGGTGGCGTCGTCGCCCAGGCGCTTCTCCGGCCGCAGGGCGATCTTGATCTGGATCTCGTCGAAGCCGAAATGCCGGTAGACCGCCAGCGCCTGCTGGTGGAAGGCGGTCACTTCGGACTCGATCTGCTCTTCCGTGCAGAAGACGTGGCCATCGTCCTGGGTGAAGCCGCGCACGCGCAGGATGCCGTGCAGGGCGCCGGATGGCTCGTTGCGGTGGCAGGAGCCGAACTCGCCATAGCGGATCGGCAGGTCGCGGTAGCTGTGCAGGCCCTGGTTGAACACCTGGACATGGCCCGGGCAGTTCATCGGCTTGACCGCGTACGTGCGCTTCTCCGACTCGGTGAAGAACATGTTTTCCTGGTAGTTGTCCCAGTGGCCGGACTTCTGCCACAGCGACACGTCCAGGATCTGCGGGCAGCGCACTTCGCCGTAGCCGCTGTCGCGGTAGACCTTGCGCATGTACTGCTCGACCACCTGCCAGATGGCCCAGCCCTTCGGGTGCCAGAACACCAGGCCGGGCGCCTCTTCCTGCAGGTGGAACAGGTTCTGCTGCTTGCCGATGCGGCGATGATCGCGCTTCTCGGCTTCCTCCATCCGGGTGATGTAGGCGTCGAGCTGCTTCTTGTCGGCCCAGGCCGTGCCGTAGATGCGCTGCAACTGCTCGTTCTTGGCGTCGCCGCGCCAGTAGGCGCCGGAAATGCGCGTCAACTTGAACGCCTTCAGGAAGCGCGTGTTGGGCACGTGCGGGCCGCGGCACATGTCCACGTACTCCTGGTGGTAGTACAGGCCCATCGCCTTTTCTTCCGGCATGTCGTCGATCAGGCGCAGCTTGTAGTCCTCGCCGCGGGACTTGAAGACCTGGATGACGTCCTCGCGCGGCGTCATCTTCTTGATGACGTCGTAGTCCTGCGCGATCAGCTCCTGCATGCGCTGCTCGATCGCGGCCATGTCCTCCGGCGTGAACGGGCGCTCGCTGTAGATGTCGTAGTAGAAACCCTCGGCGATGACCGGGCCGATGACCATCTTCACTTCCGGATACAGCTGCTTGACCGCGTGGCCGACCAGGTGCGCGCAGGAGTGGCGGATGATTTCCAGGCCCTCCTCGTCCTTGGGCGTGATGATGCGCAGGCTGGCATCGTGATCGATGACGTCGCTGGCATCGACCAGGCGGCCATCGACCGCGCCGGCCAGGGTGGCCTTGGCCAGGCCCGCGCCGATGGACTGGGCCACCTGCATGACGGAAACGGGTTGTTCGAACTGGCGGCTGCTGCCGTCGGGAAGCGTGATCGTGATCATTGGAAGGCCGGGATTCGGGAATGGGGAATCGGGATTCGCAGAAGCGAGCGGGAACTGACACAGCGAATCCCCAATCTCGATTCCCGAATCCCGTGGCCGCTTCGCGGCCAACAAAAAAGCGCCACGAGGGCGCCTACGGGATGCAGTGCCTCGGGCAGTACCGGATTCAGGCGGTGGTAGTGCTCATGTCGCACGCTCGGCCAGCGTTTCCGCGGGCCACCTCGTGATATCGGAGTGGCGTACAAAGGAGGACTTCGAATCCACGCTCTGGAAGCGTGGTGGGCGGTACAGGGTTCGAACCTGTGACCCCTACCATGTCAAGGTAGTGCTCTACCGCTGAGCTAACCGCCCGGTCTGCCCTTTGCAGGGGCGCGAATTCTAGCCCGGAAACCGGTGCGCCGACAACCATGTCTTCACGGGGCGCGCGAAACGCCCGCCCCGCTTCGGCGCGGCCCGGTGGCGACGGGGGCAGGCCGGCGGCAATGCGCGGCTCGCGGGCACAAAACCCCGCTCACCCGGCCAGGCTGGCCTCCTTGAGCTTGCGGATCTCGTCGCGCAGGCGGGCGGCGTCCTCGAACTCCAGATCGCGGGCGTGCTGGTACATCTGCTGCTCCAGCGTCTTGATCCGGGCCACTGCCTGGGCCGGGTCCAGGACGGCGTACTCGGCGCGCTCCTCGGCGACCTTGCGCTTGCCGCGTCCGGCTTTGGCCTCGCCCGCGTCGCTGCGCGCACCCTCCAGGATGTCGACGATCGGCTTGGCCACCGATTTGGGGGTGATGCCGTGCTCGACGTTGTACTCCAGCTGCTTTTCCCGGCGGCGGCTGGTTTCGTCGATCGCCGCCTGCATCGAACGGGTCATCTTGTCCGCGTACAGGATGGCCTTGCCGCGCAGGTTGCGGGCGGCGCGGCCGATGGTCTGGATCAGCGAGCCGGTCGAGCGCAGGAAGCCCTCCTTGTCGGCATCCAGGATCGCCACCAGCGACACCTCGGGCATGTCCAGGCCCTCGCGCAGCAGGTTGATGCCAACCAGCACGTCGAACTTGCCCAGGCGCAGGTCGCGGATGATTTCCACCCGCTCCACCGTGTCCACGTCCGAGTGCAGGTAGCGCACCTTCACGCCATGCTCGCCGAGATATTCGGTGAGGTTCTCGGCCATGCGCTTGGTCAGGGTGGTGACCAGCACCCGGTCACCCCAGGAGACGCGCAGGTTGATCTCCGACAGCAGGTCGTCGACCTGGGTGCCGACCGGGCGGATTTCCACTTCCGGATCGACCAGGCCGGTCGGCCGGACCACCAGTTCGACGATTTCGCCATTGGACTCGCGCAGTTCGTAGGGGCCCGGGGTGGCCGACACGTAGATGCTGCGCGGCGAGCGCTCTTCCCACTCCTCGAACCGCAGCGGCCGGTTGTCCAGTGCCGACGGCAGGCGGAAACCGAACTCGACCAGGGTCTCCTTGCGCGAGCGATCGCCCTTGTACATGGCGCCGATCTGGGGAATGGTCACGTGCGATTCGTCGATGACCAGCAGCGCGTCGGCCGGCAGGTAGTCGAACAGCGTCGGCGGCGGCTCGCCGGGCGCCTTGCCGGTCAGGTGGCGGGAGTAGTTTTCGATGCCCGAGCAGTAGCCGACCTCGGCCATCATCTCCAGGTCGAACTGGGTGCGCTGGGCCAGGCGCTGCGCCTCGACCAGCTTGTTCTGCGCGTACAAGAGCTCCAGCCGCTCCTTCAACTCGATCTTGATGGTGTCGATGGCGGTCAGCACGCGGTCGCGGGTGGTCGCGTAGTGGGTCTTCGGGTAGACCGTATAGCGTTGCAGCTTGCGCAGGGTCTCGCCGGTCAGCGGGTCGAACAGGGTCAGGTTCTCCACGTCGCCGTCGAACAATTCGATGCGCAGCGCCTCGCTGTCGCTTTCGGCCGGATGCACGTCGATGACCTCGCCCCGCACCCGGAAGGTGCCGCGTTGCAGTTCGTACTCGTTGCGGGTGTATTGCAGCTCGGTCAGGTGCTTGATCAGCTGGCGCTGGTCCATGTGCTCGCCCAGCGACAGGATCAGGCGCAGCGACAAATAGTCCTCGGGCGCGCCGAGGCCGTAGATCGCCGAGACCGTGGCCACCACCAGCGCGTCGGGACGGGACAGCAACGCCTTGGTCGCCGACAGCCGCATCTGTTCGATGTGCTCGTTGATCGAGCTGTCCTTCTCGATGAAGGTATCCGACGACGGCACGTAGGCTTCGGGCTGGTAGTAGTCGTAGTAGCTGACGAAGTATTCCACCGCGTTGTGCGGGAAGAACGACTTGAACTCGCCGTACAACTGCGCCGCCAGGGTCTTGTTCGGCGCCATCACCAGGGTCGGTTTCTGTACCGCCTGGACCACGTTGGCGACGGTGTAGGTCTTGCCGGAACCGGTCACGCCCAGCAGGGTCTGCTTGGCGAGGCCGGATTCGAAATTCTCCACGAGTTTCCGGATGGCCTGCGGCTGATCGCCGGCCGGAGAGTAAGGTGAAACGAGCTGGAAGCGGTCGGTCATGGGGGCGTCCCGAAAGCGATCGCTGAGTATAGCCATCCGACGATGACCGACGCCGGGTAGATTTCCTACCCGGCCCCACGGCGCCGTCCGATGGCACGAGATCCGTGCCTGGACAAACCTGAACAACCCTTGCACGGATGTCAGGAGACCCCAATGCGCCGGACGCGCGCCGATATCACCTTCCCGCCCGACACCGGCCGTTCGCAACGAGGAGTGACCCTGCTGGAACTGGCGACCACCATGGCCATCGCCTGCCTGCTCCTTGGCCTGGGCCTGCCCTCGTACCTGCAGATGACCCAGCAATGGCGCGCCGATGCCACCCGCGACCTGCTGCTGTCGCACTTCGCCAGCGCCCGCCTGACCGCCATCAGCCACCGCAGGATCACCGCCGTCTGTCCTTCGAATGGTCCCGACAGTGGCTGCCGCCAGGACGGCGACTGGAGCCACGGCTGGCTGATGTTTTTCGACCCGGATGGCGACCGCCAGCCCAACCTGCCGGAAGACCTGCTGCGTCACGAGGCGGTGTCGCTTCCGGACGCTTTCAGGATCCGCTCCTCTTCCGGGCGGCCGCAGCTGCGCTACCTGGCGAACGGCATGAGCACCGGCAGCAACCTGACCGTCCGGATCTGCCTGCAGGAACGCCTGATGACGGAAGTGATCGTCAACAACGCGGGCCGCGCGCGCAGCCGCCGCAACGGCGGTGGCGAGACCTGCCCGCCCTGAGCCCGCCAGGCCCCGGAGACTTGCCCCGCTCCCGCGGGCCTGATTACAATAGCGGACCCCGCCCGAATAGCTCAGCCGGTTAGAGCACTTGACTGTTAATCAGGGGGTCGTTGGTTCGAGTCCAACTTCGGGCGCCAGATTCGAAAGCCTCGCAGCGATGCGGGGCTTTTTTGTTGGGCCGGCATATGCCGCAAAGCGGCGCATCCGCGGAGTCGCCGCCCTATTCCGGCCGTGACCGGCAACCACCTGCCTTGACGACGCGTTTTTCCGACGGCGGATACCTGTCAAGCAGGTGCGCCGGCCGGATGGGACGCGCGCTGAAGTTGCCGCCACAGTTGGGGCATGTCCCGTTCAACACCTCGCGGGCGCACTCCCTGCAGAACGTGCATTCGAAGGTGCAGATGACCGCTTCCGGCGATTCCGGCGGCAGCGCTTTTCCGCAGCATTCGCAAAAAGGGCGCAGTTCAAGCATGGCTCGTACCGAGGTCGGGCGCTCCGGGAAATCGTATCCCGCCCGCGCACGGATGGGTGGTCGCGTGTCGACTCCTGTCGGCAAAGCGCGGCGACCACATCCTGTCCGTGCTTCATCCCTTTGACGCAACGGTGGGCCAGTGCCCCGCAGCGCGCATCACCAGCAATCCGCCACCGTCCCGGTTCCGCTCTCGCCCTTTTCTCCTCTGGAGTTCAGCGTGAGCGTGCCGCATTTGGGATCCGGCTGGTCTTCCGTGGGCTCCGCCTGGATGGCATAGCTCGTGGCGTCGAACGCGGCTACCTCGCTAATCGTGTAGAACGGCTGCACTTCCGCATCGCATTGCCCCAAGGCGTCTTCGCCGTCCACATAGCTCATGTTGGTGGTGTAGTAGCGCTCCAGGTACTGGGCCCGTTCCTGCAGGCAGGCGGCGCCCGCCGATCGCCGTGACTTGATGACCTGATCCCGATAACTGGCGTAGGCAATCGTCGCCAGGATGGCGGTGATAGCCAGCACGATCAGCAGTTCGAGCAGGGAGAATCCTCGTTGCTTCATTCCGGTTTCCTCAGGTTCGAACTTGGCTAGTCACGGACAATCTCGCGCCACGAGACCCGTCTGGGTGCGCCCATGTCGGGATCGATCGCGGTATCGTTCAGCGTGCCCTTCGAGCCGCCGACCACCATCAGCTTGTCGATCACCGTCGGCAGTGTCGGCATGCCAACGCCCGGGTCGAACGATCCCACCGGCAAGCGTGTATTGCCATTCGCGATCTGATCTGAGCTGTTGACGGTGCCGTCATTGTTGGCATCGAAGAACGTCTTGCTGGTACTGGTACCGGTGAACGCATCGATCGCGTTCAGGAAGCCGGAACCGCCGGCGGCGCAGGGGTTGTCATCCTGTGGCGGGATGATGCTGCTGAAGATCAGCACCTTGCCCAGGATCGCGGGTCGACTCACCACCCGCTCGCCCGCGGTCGGCGTGCCCAGGTTGAGGTACCAGCCCTTCGCGGTGTCCACCAGGCCACCATGGGTTTCGAAGCCGCGCACCACGGAGCCATTCATCGTGCCGGTCACCACGATGTCCCGGCTGATCAGGTCGTCACGCCCAATCGGCTCGCTCGAACTGTCGATGAGCGCGTACACGGACTGGGTCGTCGTGTTGTCCACGTCGTCTTCGCTGATGAAGCTGCCGGTGCCGACGAATACCCAGCGCCGTCCCGACTGCGGCTCGCGGGCGAGCGCGAGACCCGTCGTGATCGGCTGGCCGGAAGCGGTGGTGAACATCGGTTGGCCGCTGAAGGCGATCGAAGCGGTCGCACCGGTGAAGTCGAACTTCCACAGGTTGCCGCGCATGTCGCCGGCATAGATGTAGTCGACCGTGCCGTCGCCGTTCTCGTCCCAGCCACGCGGTGCGGCCATGCCGTTGTCGCCGCTCACGCCGGTATCGATGGTCTGGATCACGGCGCCGGTAGCGATGTTGATCACGAACAGGACCGCATTGCCGCTGGTGCTGTTGATGCCATTGCCGACCACGATGGCCTTGGTGTGGTTGGTATCGTTCAGCGTGACGATGAGCGGCTCGCCCAGGACGTTGCCCATATGGGTACCGCTGGTGAGTTCCCACTTCACGTCGGTCGCGCGGAAGCGCGCGGGATCGGTGACGTCCAGCCCGAACAGGCCCTTGCCGCCGCGCCCGAGCGCGCCAACCAGGTAGTTGCGGCCGCCGGTCTGCGCGCGGGTGGATACCACGATCGGGCCATCCACGAAGTACTTGTGCTGGTAGTTCGGGTTGCTCAGCGAAGCCAGGTCGGTGAAGTTCACCCCGGCCGGGACGTAGGCAAACAGCTCCCGCCCTCCCGGAATCGCGTTGTTGCCGCTACCCACGCTGATGGCCGAGAAAGCGTGCAGCATGCCGTCGTTGGCGCCCACGAAGATCGTCTCGCTGTCCTTCACGTACATCGGCGACGAGTTGACGATGTCGCCCAGCAGCACATCCCGGTTGCGCAGGGTGCCATTGGTGTTCTTGCGCTCGCGCGACGCGTCGCCCTTGATGTAGTTGGCATTGTCCGTGCCATTGACCGGAGCGACCAGGCGCGAACTCTGGTTGAGCAGGGTGACCTGATCGCTGGTCGGGAAGGTCGCCCCCTGGGTCCCGTTCCAGGTGAAGATGCTGCGGGAACTCCACACCGGGAACTGCCGCGAGGCCTCCCAGGCCGGGTTTCGCGCCACGCCCGCCGCGGTGGCGTCATAGGCGGACAACTCGCCGGTCCAACTGCCCGACATGTACTTGGCCTGGTAGACGCGCGTGTCCGATACGAACGAGGTGCTGTTGGCGGTCACGTTGGATGCCGACCCCTGGCGCTTGGCCATGGTGTTGATGGCATCCTGCAGGCCCTGGACGAAGTTCTGGGTATTGTTGGCCACGATGAAATCGCCACGCCCGTTGACCGCCGCATGCCAGAGATCATCAATGCGCTGGGCGCCGCTGTTGCTGATCGGATCCGGCCAGCGCGTGCTGCCGTTGGCGATCGCATCCAGGGTGGCCTGGGTGGGATTCAGGGTGCCCTTCTGCCCGATGGAGACGCCGAAGGTGACCATGTGCTGCCAGAACGCCGGATCGTCGTCCGAATCGGGGACGTCGTTTTCCAGGTCGCGCAAGTCGCGCTTCCAGTAGTACATGGCGATATCGGCCAGGGTGTTGGCCCGGCTGCTGGGCGAGGTCGCGTAATTGTCCCGGTAGGGCGAGGCCACCGCGTAGGTATAGCTCTTGTCGTTGGGACCGGTGACGGTGGGCCCAGCTGTGCCATCCGCATCGCCCACGGCATTGAAGCCAGAATCGCTGTTCCAGTAGCCATCGGTGGTGAGAATGGTGAAGTTCTGGCGGCAGCTCAGCATGGAACCCTCGACCACCGGTCCCATCGGATCGGGCGCATCCGTGGCCAGGCCCGAAAAATACTGTCCGGCCCGGTGCAATGCGCGCCGCAATGGCGTATTGCCACCGCCCGTCGCCGACTGCAGATAGGTGAACCAGGTCGTCTTGTTGGCGCCTTCGAACCGGCCGCCGCTGGAATCGACGGGAATGTAGTACGGCAGTCCGCTGATGTTGCGGTTGAGCGTATCCAGGCCCACGCGGATGTTGCTTTCAAGCTGCGCAAATGCCTCGCTGGCGCCGGCCTTGGCGACCTTCATGCGGGTGCGGTGATAGGAATACCACGTCGCATAATTGCTCTTCTCGGCCGCCGCATCGCGCCCCGTGGTCGGGTTCGCAACCGTGCAGGCTCGCCAATAGACATCATTGGTACTGTCGTAGCCGCCATTCCGGTTGTTGCCGCAGCCCGAATCCGCCACGCCGTTCGCATCGTTGCGATTGCCCACGGCGCTGCGGATGATGCGCCCGTCCGTCAGGATCTGGAAACGGTAGTAGTCGCCGAGACCGGTGGCCGTCGTCGCCGTGGCGGGATTCTTCGGCACGAAGAAGGTCTGTACCTGCTCCCCCAGGTCGATGGCATCGGTCAGCGCGCTGGGATTCCAGTAGGCCGAACCGTAGGTGGTGCCGCCGGTGTAGCGGGACCGATTGGCGCCCATCCACGCGTTGTACGTCACCGCCGGGTTGTAGTAGATGCTGTTGTTGATATAGGACTTGTCGGCAAGGTTGTCGCGCAGCCCTATCCGCACACCGTAATCGTCGCGCTGCGGGTCCCAGGGGTCCGCCACGTCATGCGGCATGGCGATGAAATTCATCGAACCGGAGTCGTCCAGGATGAACATCATGTTCGGCGGAGGGTACGGCCGGCCGGACTGCAAAGGCACGTCCGGAACCGTGATCGCCCCGCCTGGCAGCGAAACAAGCGTGGCCGCGCAGGCCAGCAGCATCGGCAACAGGCGGCCACCATGGCTCCCCTTCCTGTTTCCACGCGGTTTGTTGTTGGGGATGTTCATAGGAATGTCCGTCACGGCACGGCGTAGGTGGATTGCAGCAGCACTTCGGCACGATCGTTGGCCTGGCTGCGCGCGGTGATGCGGTAGCGGTACTCGGTGCCCGTGCAGCCGCTGGTCAGCGACACGTCGCCGGTGGTGGTGCAGGTGCCCTTGGGAGGCACGTTGGTGGCCAGCAGCTCGATGATGTACTTCGGCTGCGCGGTCTGGTCGCCCAGTTGTGTCTGCGCTACCGGCGCCGCGGCCCAGACGTCCTCGCTGGTCCACACCGGCGCTGCCTGGGGATCCGGGATGCCGCAGCGTCCGTTGGCGCATCCGGCCGCATATATCTGCTTCTGCGCGGCGATGGCCTCACCTTCGCGCAGGGCGGCTTCGACGGCCTGGAAAGACAGGCTGCGATCGCGCTGGTTGGCGCTCATGCGCTCCTCCAGCAGCGTACCGCGCATGCTCGCCAACGCCAGCAACGTCATCACCAGCAACAGGATGAGCACGACGATCAGGGTGGCGCCGCGCTGGCGTCCGGCACCCGGGCCTCGAGTGGAATGTTGTCGATTCATGGCGCGCGGTTCCTCAATGCCACGGTATGCTCGAGCCGGCGGTTGATCGGGTTGCCATCCGTGCCGACGTTCTCGTTGGTTCGCAGGGTCAGGACGATCTTGACCGCGACCACATTGGGCCAGTCGGGACTGGGGTCCGCATCGACATATTCATCGTCCCCCCGCACCAGGTATTCCAGTTGCATGTCGGTGACGCCATCGGCGATTTCCTCGGCCTGGGCCTCGGGCGCGGCCCCGTTGAAGCGCAGCGTGCGGCGATACAGCGATCTTCCCCCGCGCGCATTGTTGCCGACGTACCATTGCATGGCGCGATACACGGCGATGACCGCGTTCTGGTCATACAGGTAGGGGCTGTTGCCCGCACCATTGGTGCAGACCACCGGATAACCCAGGTGCTTGGTGCAGTTACCCGGTGTGCCCGCACCGCTGTTGTGCTGGATCTTGAGGCCGGCCGGGGTCTGGGTGACCTGGACGATCGAGGCCTGGTTGAAATCGCAGATCATGATGACGTCGTTGTTCTGCAGGCCCGTGGTCGCGTTGACCTCGATGTCCGCCGAGGGTTCGGGCATCTTGACCACCACCCGGATGCTGCTATCGACGCTGGCCTTGATTTCAATCGCATCCGTGCCCGCGACGCGCTCTGCGGTGCCACCACCGGTATTCAGTCCCTGGGCCGCGGTTCCGCCGTCGTAACCGATCAGCCCGCCGTTCCAGTTGGACCACCACGACGCCGCCGGGTCGTTCAGCACATTGGCTATGGGCAGGTCGTTGGCGCATGGGTTGCCGCCGGCTTCGCGCACGTCGCGTGCCATCAGCTCGAACGAGGTGCGAAGATTCTCCTGGACGCGTCCCAGGTTGTCGGTCGCGCGATAGGTCTCGCGGTTGCTCATGAAGATGGTGATGGCCGCGCCCGCGACCAGCATGCCCAGCAGCATGGAGATCATCAACTCCACCAGCGAAAGTCCGCGGATGGAAAACCGGCGTTGGGGTTGCACGCGCCTCATAGCCGGGTCCTCGTGGTGACCTGCTGGGTGGTCTCTTCCTGTCCGCGGGCACTGCGCGATTCATCCCATTGCACCGTGATCTCGCAGCTCACGCCACCGCAGTTGATCTGCCCGCAGGTGTTGTCACCGATCGTGGCGTGCAGGGACTCGATCCAGTTATGCAGGTCGGTGGCGGCCAGCGACGCGCCCGCATCGGGGGCATTGCAGGTCATCGCGGTGAGGTTGTATCCCCCAATCCGCGCGATGTCGATGTTGGCCCGCATCGCATCCAGGATGGCGTAGGTCTGGATGATCGCCTGACTGCGCTCGAGCGAACTCTGGCTGTTGCGCAGGGCGGTTGCCTGCATCGCGGCGATGCCAAGCAGGCCGACCCCGAGAATCAACACGGCGATCAGCACTTCCAGCAGGCCCGCGCCGATCTGCTGCGTTCTGGCGGGAAAAGCATGACGCAATCGATTCATGGAAATGCCCATGGTTTCAGGGACAAACTCCGTTGCCATTGTTCGACGAGGTGGAAATGCGGCTGCCGCTTCCCATGTTGATGACGCGACGGTTTTCCGCGGGTTGCGTGGTGGGAATGCAGACGGTGACGATGTCGGCGGAAACCAGGGCGCCCCCCGTGCGGGCAAGACCATCGGCACGGAAGGTGATCGTTCCCTGCCCGCCGCTCAGGCGCAGCGGAGCGGTCGCGGTTCCCGAGCGAAGCACCTCGCCGTCGCTGGCCACCACCACCAGCCAGCGTCCCCAATTGCCGGCATCGTTGGCGCAGGTGGCGCCGTCGGTGGTCCGGCAGACCGAGACGCTGCCATTGCGCCGGATGGCCTCCATGCGCGCCTGCTGGAACGCCGCGATGATCTCGTTGGTCCCGCTGGCCAGCCGGTTGTTGTTGACCACGGCCAGCAGGTACGGCGATGCCACCGCCGCCAGGATGGCCAGCACGGCCGCGGTCACGAGCAGTTCAATCAGGCTGAAACCCGCTTGGCCGGCACCCCTGCCAGCCCATCTCCGGGCCTCACGCTTGCATCCAGATGACATAGGTTGCTTCCCCGGTGAGCAGGCGCACCGTAGACCCGGTGCGCCGCGACCGCCAGTCGGGAGCCGATGGGCGGCGGCGTTGAAGGCATCAACGGGCGGACGCTGCCAATCGCCGGTCCTTCGGGCATCATGCGGCCGGGTCTCCCCTTTTTCGCCGGTCCATGAAGGCAGTCCAGCAGAACGCGCCACTCGATGCCCTCTGGCAGGCCCCGGCCATCATCTGGGTCGTGCTTGCGGGCGAAGGCGTCGCAGCGGTACTGACCCTGGCACCGGGCGGAGGCGTCAGTCCCTGGGTCTATTTCGGGCTCACCTCGCTGGTCGTCCAATGGATCTCGCTGACCACCCTGGGTGCCTTGTATCTGCTGCGGCGCCCGTTGGGCAGGCTGCGTCCGCCCTATGTCGCATATACCGCGCTGTGCCTGCTGGTACTGACCACCTGGCTGTTCTGCGCAGCCACCTGGTTGTTGCTGGGCGATCTGTGGTCAAGCCTGAAGGACGACTGGAAAGACATGTTCCTGCGCTTCACCGGCGTGGCCATCACCGTCGGCCTGCTCGGTCTGGCCGCCTTCCAGAATCATTGGCGCGCGCGCCAGATGGCGGTGAAGGCCAAGCAGGCGGAGCTCGAGGCGCTGCAGGCGCGGATACGGCCGCACTTCCTGTTCAACACGCTCAACACCGCCACCGCGCTGGTCCATCAACGACCGCAGGATGCCGAACGGATGCTGCTGGATCTGTCGGATCTGTTTCGCGCGGCCCTGGCCGGTCCCCGCGAGATCCCGCTGGCCGAGGAGTTGGCGCTGACCCGGCGCTACCTGGAGATCGAGGGCCTGCGCTTCGGCGAACGCCTGCACGCACGCTGGGACCTGCCCGACACCGTGCCGGAGGTGAGGGTTCCTACCCTGTCCATCCAGCCGCTGGTGGAGAACGCCATCCGCCACGGCATCGAACCCAGTCCGTCCGGCGGCACGCTCGACATCGGCGTGGCGGCATCGGTGCGCGACATCGTCATCACCATCCGCAATCCGATCCCGGAACGGGCGATGCCGACCCGCGGGCACCAGGTCGGCCAGAGCTCGGTGCGCGCCCGCATCCATGCGCTGACCCAGGGCCTGGGGCAACTGGAAACCCGCCAGGAAGACGGCCATTACCTGGCCGTCATCACCCTACCGCGCGACGACGGGAATGAAGCCGGGAAAGCGGCGCTTTCCGCTTTCCCGGATGGGCCTGATCAGGTCAGCACCCGGTAGCAGGGCTTGTACTCGCCGGCGATCTTCATGCGCCGCTGCTCGACGAAGGCGCGCAGGAGCGCGTCCAGCGCCTGCATCATATCGGCGTCGCCATGGATCTCGAACGGACCGAACTCCTCGATCCGGCGCATGCCGTCTTCCTTGACGTTGCCGGCGACGATGCCGGAGAACGCGCGGCGCAGGTCCGCCGCCAGCGCGTGCGCGGGACGGCCATGGTGCAGATCCAGCGCGGCCATCGCTTCGTGGCTGGGCACGAACGGCTGCTGGAAATCGCCCGGGATATCCACCGCCCAGTTGAAGAAGAACGAGTCCTTCTGCTGGATTCGGTACTCGCGCACCTTGCGGATGCCGGCGCCCATCTTCTTCGCCACCGCGACCGGGTCACCGATGATGATCTCGTAGCGCCGGGTCGCTTCCTCGCCGAGGGTCAGGCGGATGAATTGATCGATCTGCTCGAAGTACGGCGCGGCGATGGTCGGTCCGGTCAGGATCAGCGGGAACGGCAGTTCGGCGTTTTCCTCGCGCAGCAGGATGCCCAGCAGATAGAGGATTTCCTCCGCCGTACCGACGCCGCCGGGGAACACGATGATGCCGTGGCCGATGCGCACGAACGCCTCCAGGCGCTTCTCGATGTCCGGCATGATCACCAGGTGGTTGACGATCGGATTCGGCGATTCCGCGGCGATGATGCCCGGCTCGGTGATGCCGATGTAGCGCGTGGTGCGGCGGCGCTGCTTGGCGTGGGCGATGGTGGCGCCCTTCATCGGCCCCTTCATCGCGCCCGGACCGCAGCCGGTGCAGATGTCCAGCCCGCGCAGGCCCAGCTCGTAGCCGACCTGCTTGGTGTACAGGTACTCGTCGCGCGAGATCGAGTGGCCGCCCCAGCACACCACCAGGTTCGGGTCGGCCGGGCGCAGGATGCGCGCATTGCGCAGCAGTCCGAACACCGCGTTGGTGATGCCCGAGGAGGTATCCAGGTCGTCCTTGCAATCCGGCCCCAACTCGATGGCGGTGTAGGCCAGGTCGCGAACCACCGCGAACAGCAGTTCGGCCACGCCCCGGATGATCTCGCCGTCGACGAAGGCCATCGCCGGCGCATTGAACAGATCGATGCGGACGCCGCGGTCCTGCTGCAGCACCTGGATGTCGAAATCCGGGTACAGGTCGCGGGCGGCGCGCGGGTCGTCCGACGCGCTGCCGCTGGTCAGGACGGCCAGCGCGCAGCGGCGCAGCAGGTCGTGCATGCCGCCCGCCGAAGCGTCACGCAGGCGGGCCACTTCGGCCCGGGACAGCACATCCAGCGCCCCGCGGGGGTGGATCTGCGCGTTCTGTACCGGCAACGCCCTCGATGGCGCTTCACTCATATGTTTGTTTCCCGTCGTTTTTTCGTGTCATGACCCGATGACTTTAGCGCAGTCCCGCGCTCAAGGCATTCCCATAAAAAAACGGCCGGGTTGCCCCGGCCGTTTCTGGTGTTCCCTGGCCTTGCGGCTTAGAACTTGTACTTCAGGCCCAACATGACCGACCAGCGCGACACGCCGGTGTTGCCCTTGTCGTTGTTGTTTTCCTGGATCTGCGAGCTGTCGGTGCTGCCGCTGAAGTGGTAGACGTACTTGCCGGTGGCCGGATCGATACCGGCGTAGCTGGCCACGCGGCGGGTCGAGTTGAAACCGTAGTCGTCGATCAGGCCCCACTTCTTGTTCAGCAGGTTGCCGATGTTCATGATGTCCAGCGACAGCTCGGTCTTGTGGCCCTTCATGAAGCCCGGCAGTTCCTGGCTGAAGCGCACGTCGAAGCTGTTGACCCACTTGGCGCGGAACGCATTGGCCGGCGCGATCTGGCCGCGATACTTCTGCAGTTCCGGGTTCTGGCTCAACCAGTCGAAGAACGCCTGCTCCATCTGGGCGCCGCCGGTGAACAGCACGTCGCCCGGGGCCGCCGGCACGTAGAACAGGTCGTTGAACAGACCGGCGTTGCTGGTGCTGGTGGTCGGGTTGCTGTCGCCGTTCAGATCGTTGTAGTAGATGTAGCTGTACGGACGGCCGGTGCGGCCTTCGTAGAACAGGCCGATGCGGGTGTCGTAGTCACCGAAGAACTGGTGCTTCCACTCCACGGTACCGGTGATGCGATCGCGGATGGCATAGCGCGAGTCCCACGCGGTATCGCCGTTGACCGCACCGATCAGGGTGCTGCCCCAGTTCGAGGTGTTCTGCGAGCTGGTCAGCGGGCTGACTTCGGTCGCCTTGGTGTAGGTGTACGCCAGCGACCAGGACCAGTCGTTGAGCATCGGCTTGTTCAGGCCGAAGGTGTACTGGCGGCTCTTGCCCTCGTCGGTATTGCGCAGGAGCATCACGTCGCCGATGCCGGCCGGGCGGTTGGCCTTCGGGTTGACGTTGTTGGTGCCGTACACGATGCCGCGGGTGGCATGGGCATTGGCCGGGTTCAGACCGTTGGCGTCCCAGAAAATCGGGCGACCATCCTGACCGTAGGCGGTCGGGCCCTGGCCGGCGGCGTTGTACATGTCCAGGCGGTCCACCACGATACCGTCATTGACCTTGGTGAACAGCAGCTCGGCCGAGGCGACGATGCCGTACCACGGCAGTTCGTGATCCAGGGCGATGTTCGCCTTCCACACCGACGGCAGCTTCAGGCCGGGCTCGACGATGTCGACGTTGGCGCGCGCGTTGCCGGCCAGGCAGTTGTCGGGGATGTTCGGCGCCGGGCTCGGCGAGAACACCGGGGCCTGGGCGCCGGAGCAGCTGTATTCGACGTAGTTCAGGCCGGTGTTCTGGTAGGTGCCGGCCAGCCACACGTTCGGGGCGGCGCCACCGAACAGGCCCACGCCACCGCGCAGCTGGGTCGGACGGTCGCTGTCGAAGGTGTAGTTGAAGCCGAAGCGCGGCTGCACCAGCTTGTCGTCGACGGTCTGGGTGTTGTCGTAGCCGTAGGTCTGCTCGATCAGCGGGTTGTACAGGCGCTGGTCGCTGAAGTCCGGGATGTCGACGCGCAGGCCGAAGGTCAGGGTCAGGTTGTAGTTGACCGCCCAGGTGTCCTGCGCGAACAGGCCGACGTTCTTCAGGGTGTACTCGGCCGGGATGTCGTTGATGCTGCCGCCCGGACGCGGGGCGCGGATCTGGTAGTTGTTCGGCGTGCCGGCACGGAAGGCATCGATATCGGCGAAGGTGTAGACGCCATTCACCGCGCGGCCGTAGAAGTTCAGGATGTCGTTCTTCGAGTAGTCGAAGCCGAACTTCACGGTGTGGTCACCGATGTACCAGTTGGCCGCACCGAAAGCGGTCGTTTCCTTGGTCTCGATGATGTTGACGTGGCTGTTGATCTCGGTGCCCAGGAACACCGACGACTGGCCGTTGGAGCCAAAACCGCGGACTTCGATCTGCGGCAGGTTCGAGAACGTGCTGCGCACCGCCGAGTAGTCCTTGTAGCCGACCTTGAACTCGGTGGAGAAATTCTCGTTCCAATCGCTGAACAGTTCACCGACGTAGCTTTCGAAGGTCTTCGGCAACGCGTACCAGAAGCTGCTCAGCGAGACGCTGTTGTTGTCGATTTCCGGGAAGCGCAGGACGCTCTGCTCCAGCTTGCTGTAGCGCAGGGCGGCGCGATGGCTTTCGTTGATGTTCCAGTCCAGCTTCAGCGCGTACTCTTCGATCTCGGTCTTGTTGGTGCCCGGCAGCGAGAAGCCGCCCGCGCTGATGCCGTGGCCGTTGGCCGCCGAAACGAGGTCGGCGATGTCGGCGTCGGTGATGTTGCCGGTGCCGTAGGGGGTGTTGGTCAGGCTGGTGCCCGGCGCGCTGCGCTCGTACTTCTCGTAGTTGGCGAAGAAGAACAGCTTGTCCTTGACGATCGGGCCGCCGAAGGTGGCACCGTAGGTCATTTCGTCGTCGAAGCCGTTGAACTTGACGCCTTCCAGTTCCTCGCGCACCCAACTCTTGTCGCGATAGGTGCCGTAGACGGTGCCGTGGAATTCATTGGTACCCGACTTGGTGACCGCGTTGATCACCGCGCCGGTGCCGCCGACGATGGTCACGTCGTAGTTGGCCAGATCGATGTTGATTTCCTCGATGGCGTCCATCGAGACCGGCTGGCGTTCGGTCGGCAGGTTGTTGGATTCCAGGCCGAACGGGTCGGCGACGCTGACGCCGTCGATGCGGATGGCGTTGTAGCGGGTGTTCTGGCCGCCGGCGGAGATCGCGCCGTCCGCCTTGCTGACCTGCGAGATGCGCGGATCCAGGCGGATGTAGTCCTGGATGTTGCGGTTCGCCGACGGCAGCGCTTCGATGCTCTCGCGGTTGATGTTGGAACCGGTGCCCATCTTGGTGGCGCTGAACACTTCCGAGCCGCCCGCCACGCCGACCGCGGTGACGGTCTCGAGGGTGGTGGTGGCATCGCCGGTCAGCGCGGCATTGACCGTGTTGACCTGGTTGAGGTTCAGGTAGACGTTGTCTTCGGTCTTGGTACCGGAGCCGGACTTGGTCACGGTGATCTGGTACGGGCCGCCCACGCGCAGGCCGCGGGCGCTGTAACGGCCGCTGGCGTCGGTGGTAACGCGGCTGGTCGTGCCGGATTCGACGTGGGTGATGACCACCTCGGCACCGGTGACGGGCTGGCCATCGGCACCGGTGACCACGCCGCCGACGCCGGCGGAGGTGCTCTGGGCGAAGACCGGGGCGGCCGCGAGCGCGGCGACGAGGCCAAGGGTGAGCTTGGACATCCGGAGACAACGGGATTGATTCATGGGTATGAGCCTCGGTACGGGAATTGGCGTTGCGAAACTGGCTGGCTGAATGCGGACGCGCAGGCGGCCCACCTCTCGGCGGGTCGTGGGGGGCATTTCTAGGGTTCCCTGAGCCTACGCGGAACGGCCGCGTTGGTTAATAACAGGTTAACACGATAGGACCATTTTGTGACCGCCGCGTGACAAAAATTCCGCGCTGCAGCACTTTTTCCCGGCGCCGGCTCAGATGCTCGGCGGCAGCTTGAGGTAGGTCCCGATGCCGTCCAGGAACATCTGCACGGAAAGGGCCACCAGCAGCATGCCCATCAGGCGTTCGACCGCGGTCAGGACGCGCCGGCCAAGCCATTTGTAGAGCAGTGTGGCGGAGAAAAGGATCGCCGAGGTCGCGCCCCAGGCCAGGATGAGGGCCAGGCTCCAGTCCGCCAGCCGGGCCGGCTCGTTGCTGCCCATCAGCATCACCGCCGCCATGCCGGACGGGCCGGCCACCAGCGGGATGGCCAGCGGCACGATGAAGGGCTCGCCGCCGGGGATTTCCCCCATCAGGCCTTCCGGCCGCGGGAAGATCATGCGGATGCCGATCAGGAACAGCACGATGCCGCCGGCGATCGCCACCGACTCCTGCCGCAGGTGCATCATTTCCAGGAAATACTTGCCGCCCCACAGGAACATCATCAGCACGGCCAGCGCGATCAGCAGTTCGCGGGCCAGCACGACCCGCTGGCGCTGCGGCGTCAGTGGTTTGAGCACGCTCAGGAACACCGGGATGTTGCCCAGCGGGTCCAGGATCAGGAACAACAGCAGTGCGGCCGAAAGGATGGTCATGCCCGGACGGTCCAGACGCGGCCCCGGTGTTCGGCGCCCGCGGATGACAGCAATGTGACACAGGCGGCCCCGTACCGGGCCGGATCACAGGCCTGGCCGTCGCTGTCGTCGGCATAGGCGCGCGAGCGCAGGCCGGTGCTCATCGGCCCGGGCTGCAGGCCCGAGACCCTGACCGGTCCACCGGCCAGTTCGGCCGCAAGCATGTCCACCAGGCCGGCCAGCCCATGCTGGGCCACGCCGTAACCGCCCCAGTAGGCCTGCCCCACCCGGGACAGGTCGTCCATGGCGAATACCAGCGCGGCGTCATCGGACTGCTTGAGCAACGGCAGGCAGGCCTGCGACAGCCACCACGGCGCGGTCAGGTTGACGTGGAGCGCGCGCGCGAACGCCGCCGGATCCGTGTGCTCCAACGGGGTCAGGCCACGGAACTCGGCGGCGCAGTGCAGCACGCCGTCCAACCTCCCCAGTTCCGCGTACAGGCGGTCGACCAGTTCGGCATAGTCGTCGGGCGAAGCGCCTTCCAGATCCAGCGGATACAACAGGGGCTCCTGTCCCGCCTGCGCCACCGCGTCGTAGATGCGGTTCAACTTGGGCACCTTGCGTCCCAGCAGCACCAGGGTCGCGCCCGCTTCGGCGCATGCCAGCGCGGCGGCGGCGCCAAGGCCACCATGCGCGCCGCTGATCAGCACCACGCGGTTGTCCAGCGCGCGCGCCGCGCGGGTAGGCAGATCGATGAGGCTCACGGACCTTGCCTCACGGCGACAGGGCTTCGGCGACGATGCGCCGCAGTTCGCCGGACTCGTGCAGTTCCAGCGTGATGTCGCAGCCACCGATCAGTTCACCCTGGATGAACAGTTGCGGGAACGTCGGCCAGTTGGAAAAGCGCGGGAGGTTGGCGCGGATTTCCGGCTCCTCCAGCACGTTGATGGTGTACAGCTGTTCGGCGCCGGCATCGCGCAACGCCTGCACGGCGCGGCTGGAAAAGCCGCACATGGGAAATTCCGGCGTGCCCTTCATGAAGAGGACGATCGGATGGCTTTCGACTTCGGCCTGGATGCGTTCCATCACCGGCATGCTGTTTTCTCCTGCTTTTACGGTAACCCAACCGGTGTCGGGTACACTTCCGCCCGTCCCGACGGACCGCGTCCGCCGGGAACGCCATTGTAAGCCCCCGTGCGCCGCCCTGCCGACGCCCCCCTTCCACCGCCTAGCGCAAGGATCCCAGCCATGGCCATCGAACTGCCCCCCCTGCCCTACGACCGTACGGCGCTCGAGCCGCACATTTCCGGCGAAACCATCGACTACCACTACGGCAAGCATCACAAGACCTATGTGGACAACCTCAACAAGCTGATCGAAGGCACCGAGTTCGCCGATCTTTCGCTGGAAGAGATCGTGCGCAAGTCCCAGGGCGGCATGTTCAACAACGCGGCCCAGATCTGGAACCACACCTTCTACTGGAACTGCCTGAAGCCCAATGGCGGCGGCGAGCCGACCGGCAAGCTGGCCGAGCTGATCAACAAGGCGTTCGGCGATTTCGCCAAGTTCAAGGAAGAGTTCACCAAGACCGCCATCGGCACCTTCGGTTCCGGCTGGGGCTGGCTGGTACAGCGTCCGGACGGTTCGCTGGCGCTGGCCAGCACCTCCAACGCCGCCACACCGCTGACCGGCGAGGACAAGCCGCTGCTGACCATCGACGTGTGGGAACACGCCTACTACATCGACTACCGCAACGCGCGTCCGAAGTACGTGGAATCGTTCTGGGCGCTGGTGAACTGGGACTTCGTGGCCGGCAACCTGCGCTGAGTCCAGAGTTTCAACGCCGCAAACCAGGGAAGGCCGGGGCATGCCCCGGCCTTCTGCTTTTCACGCAACCCGCCCGCGCTCAGCCGCGCAGGCGTTCGATGACCGGCGCCACCTGCGCCTCGCGGCCCAGCGCGCGGCCGGCGCGTTCCAGTGCCTGCGCCAGTTCCGCCACGTCGTCGGCGCGCACGGTGGCGTGCCCGACCTTGCGACCCGCGCGCGGCAGCTTGCCGTAATCGTGCCAATGTCCGCCCGCTTCGCCCAGCAGTGCCAGCGCATCCGGCATCTGGCCGATCCAGTTGAGCATGCACGCATGCCCGAGCACGCGCGTATCGCCCAGCGGCAGGCCGAGCACCGCGCGCAGGTGGTTCTGGAACTGCGAGGTTTCCGCGCCCTCGATGGTCCAGTGCCCGGAGTTGTGCACGCGCGGCGCCATCTCGTTGGCGAGCAGTTGGCCGTCGCGGTAGAACAGCTCCAGCGCGAACACGCCCACGTAGTCGGTGCGCTCGGCCAGGCGGCGCGCGTAATCGATCGCGGTCCTGGCGACCGCGTCATCGGCCCGCGCCGGCGCCAGGCTCGCCGACAGCACGCCGTCGACGTGCCAGTTCTCGGTCAGCGGCCAGGTGCGGAACTCGCCGTCGCGCCCCCGCACGGCGACCACGGAAAGCTCGCGCTCGAACGGCACGAAGGCCTCCACGATCAGGCCGACCTTGGCCGCCTGCGCGCCCAGCGCGTCCCATGCCGCGTCGGCATCGGCCAGTGCACGGATGCGGAACTGGCCCTTGCCGTCGTAACCCAGGCGGCGGGTCTTGAGGATGCACGGCACGCCGACGCTGGCCAGCGCCGCGTCCAGTTCCGCGCGGTTGGATACCGGCGCGAAATCGGGTACCGGGATATCCAGTTCGCGAAACAGCGTCTTCTCCGCCAGGCGATCCTGCGCGGTCGCCAGCGCGCGCGGGTTGGGGAACACCGGCACCCGCGCGGACAGCCATTCGGCACTTTCGGCCGGCACGTTCTCGAAATCGAAGGTGGTGACATCGACCTTGCCGGCGAACTCGGCCAGTGCGGCCTCGTCGCGGTAGTCGCCCACCAGCAGCGGCGCGAACTGGCCGGCGCAGGCGTCGGCCTCGGTGTCCATCACCAGGAAACGCAGGCCCAGGGGAGCGCCGGAAAGGGCGAGCATGCGGGCCAGTTGCCCGCCGCCGAGGATGCCGACCGTGGTCATGCCGGCAGGCGCGGATCGTCGTGCGCCATCACGTCGTCGGTCTGGCGCGCGCGAAACGTCGCCAGCGCGGCGCCGATCGCGGGGTATTCGGGAGACAGCAGGGCCGCGGCGAACAGCGCCGCGTTGGCGGCGCCGGCATTGCCGATCGCGAACGTGGCGACCGGGATGCCGGCCGGCATCTGCACGATCGACAGCAATGAATCCATGCCGTTCAGCGCCTTGGACTGCACCGGCACGCCGAGCACCGGCACCGCCGTCTTGGATGCCAGCATGCCCGGCAGGTGGGCGGCGCCGCCGGCTCCGGCGATGATCGCGCGCAGGCCGCGCGGACCGGCGGTCTCGGCATAGGAGAACAGCACGTCCGGGGTCCGGTGCGCGGACACCACCTTCACCTCGTAGGGCACGCCCAGCGCGTCGAGCTTCTGGGCGGCGTTCTGCATGGTTTCCCAATCCGAACGGGAACCCATCACGATGCCCACGACGGGGCTGTCAACGGTGGCGGTCATGGCCGTCCTCTGTCGCAAAGACGTATTCTACCCTCCTTGCCGAACGACGTTGGACCCATGGACCGCAAACTGCTGGACATCCTCTGCTGCCCCACCACCCGCCAGTCCCTGTCGCTGCTCGACGGCCGTGGGCTGGACGCGGCCAACCGCGCGATCGCGGCGGGCGGGGTGACCCGCGCGGACGGTTCGCCCCAAGCCGAGGCGCTGCGCGAAGCGCTGGTCACCCAGGATCGACGGACGCTCTACCGGGTCGACGACGGCATTCCGGTATTGCTGGCCGAGGAGGCCATCGCCACTTCGCAGTTGGCAGATTTCCCCGCGCGATGAGCGGGTTGCAGCCGCCTCCCTCCGAGATCGTCGAAGGCGACGTGCGCCGCGCATTGGCCGAGGACATCGGCGACGGCGACGTCACCGCCGCGCTGCTGCCCGACCGTCCCGACAGCGCCTACCTGCTGTGCAAGGAGGATGGCGTCATCGCCGGACGCCCGTGGTTCGACGCGACCCATCGGATGCTCGACCCGCAGGTGCGGATCGATTGGCGCGTGGCCGAAGGCGATCGCATCACCGCCGGCACCGTGCTCGCCACCCTGCAGGGTCATTCGCGTGCGCTCGTCACCGCGGAGCGGACCTCGCTGAACTTCCTGCAGACCCTGTCCGGCACCGCCACCGCGACCGCGCGCCATGTCGAGGCGGTGGCGGGAACCCGCGCGAAGATCCTCGATACCCGCAAGACCCTGCCCGGCCTGCGCCTGGCGCAGAAGTACGCGGTGCGCTGCGGGGGCGGACACAATCACCGGATCGGCCTGTACGACGCGGTGATGCTGAAGGAGAACCACATCCGTGCCTACGGCTCGCTCGGCGGCGCCATCCGCGCGGCGCGGGAAGCCCGGCCCGGCCTGCCGTTGATCGTGGAAGTGGAAACGCTGGCGCAACTGGAAGAAGCGCTGCGCGAAGGTTGCGATCGCATCCTGATCGACGATTTCGACGCGCCGACGCGACGGGAAGCGGTACGCATCGCCGCCGGCCGCGTTCCGCTGGAGGTTTCCGGCGGCGTGGACATGGGCACGCTGCGCGGCATCGCCGAGGATGGCGTCGACTGCATTTCCATCGGCGGGCTGACCAAGCACGTCCACGCCATCGACCTGTCACTCAAGCTCGGTCCGCCGCCGGGCGAGCGCGGCTAGTCCCCGCCCGGTTCCGCCATCCCATGCCCAGCCTGATCCTGCTGATGATCGCCGGCGCCGCCGCCTTCGCGTACTGGAACGCCGCGCGCGCGGCCGCCGAGCGCGCCGAAGCGCTCGGCCGCAATGCCTGTTCCGCCGCGGGCGTCATCTGGCTGGACCAGACCGTGCACGCCGCCGGCCTGCGCCTGCGGCGCAACGAGGACGGCCGGCTGGGCTGGGAACGCACGTTCCGCTTCGAGTACTCCTACGACGGCATGGACCGGCATACCGGCCGGCTGGTGCTGCGCGGCGAAACGCTGGTCTCGTTCGTCGGCCCGGCGCGGCCCAGCGTGGTGCCGTTCGAGCACTGAGTCCCGGTCGGGCTCCCTTCCTGTAGGAGCGACGTGNNNCACGTCGCTCCTACAGTCGTTACCGCGTGGTGGCCTTGGCCTACTTGACCACCCGCAGGTGCGGACGCTTCGGCGGCGCGGGGGTGTCGTCGTCGCCCGGGCTGTCGGGACCGGCACCGTCATCGCCACCGTCATCGTCCGGTCCGGGCGAATGACCATCGTCGGGCAGGGCCATGCCCTGTCCGGTCTCGCGCGCATAGATCGCCAGCACGGCGGAAATCGGCACCATCACCGGGAAACTCACGCCACCGAAACGCGCCGTGAAGCTGACCGAATGATTGTCGATGTGCAGCTGCACGACCGCGCGCTCGGCGATGTTGAGCACCACCTTGCCTTCCTTCACCGCGCTGGCCGGCACCTGCACGCCCGCCTGGGTCGCGTCGACCAGCAGGTGCGGGGTCATGCCGTTGTCGGCGATCCACTCCACCAGTGCCCGCAACAGGTACGGGCGGTGGCTGGTCATGCGGGGGGTTTCATCATTCATCGGTACTGCCTGGTGAAGTCGTCCGCTGCACGGACGTCGGAGCCGGCGGCATGCGCCACCGACCTAGGATAAGTCACGACCGTCCCGCGGTTCCATGCCAGCGCCGCGGCAGCGACTTCACTCGCGTCGTCCCGGATTCAGTTCGGGATGTCGCGCAGCTTCTTCTCCGCATCGGTGAGACTGCGGATGAAGCCGGGGTTGCGGAAGATGCGGTTGCCGTAGTCCTCGATGGCCTTGCCATCCTTGGGCAGCGGGATGTCCAGCGACGGCAGCCGCCAGATGATCGGCGCCATGGCGCAATCGGCCAGGCTCATTTCGGGGTTGAGGAAGAACTTGCTCGCCTTGAACAGCGGCACCGACGCGGTCAGCAGTTCCTTCAGGCGCTTGCGGCCGGCCTCGGCCTGCTGCTTGTTGCCCAGCTGGATGGCCTGCACCTGCGGCACCCAGTCGTGCTCGATGCGCAGCATCGCCAGGCGCAAGCGCGCGCGCGAAAGCGGATCCACCGGCATCAGCGGAGGATGCGGATAGCGTTCGTCCAGGTATTCGCTGACCACCGAGGCGGCGTACAGCACCAGATCCCGTTCCACCAGCGTGGGCACGGAATGGTAGGGATTCAGATCGATGAGATCTTCGGGCGGGTTCTGCGGATCCACCGGCACGAAGTCGTAGCTGACGCCCTTGGCGGCCAGCACCAGCCGTACCCGATGGCACAGCACGTCATCGATGGAGGAAAACAAAGTCAGTGTATTGCGCATACGTGGACTCGCAGCCATCAGGCTCTCCGACGATCGGAATCCGCCGATCGCACCGACGCCGCCAGCCCCTTGCCGGCGGTCGCCACGGTCCCCGAGTGTGCAATCCCTTCAGGAAAATGCCAAGCGGCTACCATGCCACCGGGCATTGCCCCGCCGCCCGGCGTATGCGGCCGGACGGCACCAGGGAGCGCCGGACGTGTCAGTGCACGTCCTTCCAGTACTCCTGCTTGAGCAGATAGGCCAGGAACGACAGCGCCGCCAGGAACAGCACGACCCACACGCCCAGGCTCTGGCGCTTGAGGGCCGCCGGCTCGCCGGCGTACTCGAGGAAGTTGGTCACGTCGCGCGCGACCTGATCGAATTCCTGCGTGCTCAGGCGACCCGGCTGGGTCAGCTTCAGCGATTCGACGTGGCGTTCGCCGGTGGCCGCGTCGGGCTTGCCGTATTCGGCGTGCTGCAGGCCCTGCAGTTCCCAGAACGGGTTCGGCATCGAGGCATTCGGGAACAGCTTGTTGTTCCAACCCAGCGGACGCGACTCGTCCAGGTAGAACGACTTGAGGTAGGTGTAGATCCAGTCGCTGCCGCGGACACGCGCGATGGTGCTCAGATCCGGCGGCATCTTGCCGAACCACTTGCCTGCCGGGTCGTGCGGCATCGACACCTGGATCTGCTCGCCGAACTTGGCGCCGGTGAAGTTGAGGTTGTTCATCACCTCTTCTTCGGTCAGGCCCAGATCCTCGGCCATGCGCGAGTAGCGCAGGTACTTGAGCGAATGGCAGCCCGAGCAGTAGTTCATGTACAACTGGGCGCCACGCTGCAGCGAGGCGCGGTCGCTCAGGTCGTTGCCGGCCTGGAGCTTGTCGCCGCCCTCGGCGGCCAGCGCGGAGAACGAGATCAGCAACCCGCTGGCGAATACGGCTAGCCGGGAAGTCAAGGTCTTAGTCATGCGTCGTCACCCGTTCCGGCACCGGCTTGGTCTTGTCGAACTTGGTCCACAGCGGCATGGTCAGGAAGAAAAGGAAGTAGTAAACGGTCAGCACGCGGCCGATATAGGTCTCGACCATGTCGGTACCCGGGCCGGCGCCGATCTTGCCCAGCCACAGGAAGCTGACGGCGAAGGCCAGCAGCAGGGCCCACGACAGCTTGCCGCGATAGCGGTAGGACTTGACCTTGGCGCGGTCCAGCCACGGCACCAGGAACAGGATCGCGATGGCGCCGAACATCACCAGCACGCCGCTCAGCTTGTGCGGGACCACGCGCAGCATCGCGTAGTACGGGGTGTAGTACCACACCGGCTTGATGTGTTCCGGCGTCACCAGGCGGTTGGCCTCGGTGAAGTTGTCATGTTCCAGGAACCAGCCACCGAAGGCCGGCGCGAAGAAGATGATGAACGCGGCGACCATCACCAGCATGCACACGTAGAACAGGTCCTTGCCAACCGTGTAGTACGGGTGGAACGGAATGCCGTCGGCCGGCGCGGTCGGCGACCAGCGGTTGCCCTTCGGGCCCTTCTTGATTTCCACGCCGTCGGGGTTGTTGGAGCCGACTTCGTGCAGGGCGAAGATGTGCAGCACCACCAGCAGCAACAGTACCAGCGGCAGCGCGATGACGTGCAGGGCGAAGAAGCGGTTGAGGGTGGCGTCGCCGGGCAGGTAGTCGCCCATGATCCACTCGGTCAGGCCGTTGCCGATCACCGGGATGGCACCGAACAGCGAGATGATCACCTTGGCGCCCCAGAACGACATCTGGCCCCACGGCAACACGTAGCCCATGAAGGCTTCGGCCATCAGCACCAGGTAGATCAGCATGCCCAGGATCCACACCAGTTCGCGCGGCTTCTGGTAGCTGCCGTACATCAACCCGCGGAACATGTGCAGGTAGACGACGATGAAGAACAGCGAGGCGCCGGTGCTGTGCATGTACCGGATCAGCCAGCCCCACTCCACGTCGCGCATGATGTACTCGACCGAGGCGAACGCTTCCGCGGCGCTCGGCTTGAAGTGCATCGTCAGGAAGATGCCGGTCAGGATCTGGTTGACCAGCACGATCGAGGACAGGACGCCGAAGATGTACCAGATGTTGAAGTTCTTCGGAGCGTAGTACTCCGACATGTGCTTCCGGTAGAACGGCATGAAACTCGGCGCACGCGCAGTGAACCAATCCATCACGCCATCGGCGGTACGGGTAATGATGTTCGACATGGCTTACGCAGCTCCCTTCGGATCGACGCCGATCACGATCGTCGTGTCGTTCTCGTAGTAGTGCGGCGGCACCACCAGATTGGTCGGGGCGGGAACGCCCTGGAACACGCGGCCGGCCATGTCGAAACGCGACTTGTGGCAGGGGCAGAAGTAGCCGCCCTTCCAGTCCGGGTCGTACGGCTCGGGACGGATTTCCGCGACCATTTCCGGCGAGCAGCCCAGGTGGGTGCACAGGCCGACCAGCACGGAGATTTCCGGCTTCAGGGAGCGGGTCTCGCCCTTGATGTAGGCCGGCTGCTGGTCCGTGTTCTTGGACTCCGGATCCCGCAGGCGGCTGTCCAAGGTCGGCAGCGCGTCCAGGATCGCCTTGGAGCGCTTGACGATCCAGATCGGCTGGCCGCGCCATTCCAGGATCAGGCGTTGCCCTTCCTGCAGGCCGGTGAGGTCGGCGGTCACCGGGGCGCCGGCCAGCTTGGCCCTCGCACTCGGGTTCCACGACTTGATAAACGGTACTGCTGCGAAACCGGCTCCGACCGCACCAACCACAGCCGTGGTCGCAGTCAGAAACCGGCGTCGGCCTGTATTCACAGGCCCATTGACCCCATCGTTGGCCATTCCGGCACTCCGCAAAACAATCAGGTAGCTAAAAGGCTGCCAGCACCCGCGCCCGAAGCTCGGGGCGGGCCGCAAAGACAGCAAAGTGTAGCGGAAGCCTTAACCGACCGACAACGTTTTGCCGTGGATCAAGGGTTTGCGACGGTCCGAACCCGCTGCGCGGCGGGATTCCGCGTCAACGCGCGGCAGCGATGTTGCCGCGATAGCGATCCGCCAGGACCGCCACCCGCTCGACGTAGCGCTGGGTTTCCCGGTATGGCGGCACCCCGCCGTGGCGGTCCACCGCGCCCTCGCCGGCGTTGTAGCCGGCCGCGGCCAGGCGCAGGTCGCCGTTGAAGCGCTTGAGCAACCAGGACAGGTACTGCACGCCGCCGCGGATGTTCTGGCCGGCGTTGAAGGCGTCGCTGACACCGAACCGGCGCGCGGTGGCCGGCATCAGCTGCATCAGGCCCTGGGCTCCGGCGTGGGAAAGAGCCATCGGGTTGTACGAGGATTCGGCGTGCATGATCGCGCGGATCACCGCCTCGTCGACCCCGAATTCGCGGGACGCCGCGGCGATCTCGGCCTGGTAGGCCGCGGTGTTCAGGCGCAGGGTCCCGAAGTTGAGTCCCGGGTTGCCGCAGGCGAAGCAGGTTTCGATGAAGCTGTACTTGATGGTGCGCAGGCTGGCGACCGCACCGGCACCGCCGCGCGGACGGGCACTGGTGTAATGGCGCACGCCATCCTTGATGTAGGAGTAGACCTGTCCGCTGACCACCCGGCGGGTTCCGCCCGCGGGATTGGCGGCCTGCAGCGGTGCCGGGGTGATCGCCGTCGGCGCCGCCGATGCCGCGGTCGTGACCGGAGCGGCCGCGCTGGTCGTGCCGCCCATCGCGGTTCCGGGCCGGGTCGGCGGGGCCGCCGGCGCGGACAGGGTGGAAGCATCGGCCGGGCGGGACACGGACGAAACCCGGCGGCCGCCACGCTCGGGCGTGTACTGGCTGATCACCTCGCAGCGGGCACCGCTGACGCGCTTGCTGACATAGGCGGGAACACCATCGGCGCCGGTGCACTTGTACAGCGTGCCGGCACTCGCGGCCGGCACCGCGCAGGCAAGCGCGGCCAGCATCCCCAATGGCAGTAGCGTCCCCCTCATGCGGGGCAGTGTCCCGGATCCGGGAGTGATTGCCAAGTCCTTGTCCAAGAAAGGAATCCTCGAATCTGTGCAGTGGGTCCGGGATCCGGATATCCGCTCCGCATCCCGCCCGTGCGTCCGCCCCGACGGGCGTGTTCCTCACCTTCAACGCCGAATCGGCGCCGAACCGGACCGCCCCGCGTAAACTATGCGGTTTCCGCCCGCCCACCCGACTGGAATAAGCGCCATGACCGGGACGCAAGCCCCCGATACCGCCCTGACGGGCGATCCGCCCGTCGCCTCCCCCGCCCGTCCGGCCGTCGCGCCGGCCCGCGGCAAGCTGTTCATCAAGACTCACGGTTGCCAGATGAACGAGTACGACTCGGCGAAGATGGCCGACGTGCTGGCCGCCGCCGAAGGCCTGGAACTGACCGACAATCCCGAAGAAGCCGACGTGGTGCTGGTCAACACCTGTTCCATCCGCGAGAAGGCGCAGGAAAAGGTGTTCAGCCAGCTCGGCCGCTGGAAGTCGCTGAAGAAGGACGGCAAGCCGGTCCTGATCGGCGTCGGCGGCTGTGTGGCCTCGCAGGAGGGCGAAGCCATCGTCAAGCGCGCGCCCTACGTGGATCTGGTGTTCGGTCCGCAGACCCTGCATCGCCTGCCCGAGCTGATCCGCGAGCGCCGCCAGTCAGGCCGGCCGCAGGTGGACATCAGCTTTCCGGAAATCGAGAAGTTCGATCGCCTGCCCGAGCCGCGCGCCGAAGGCCCGAGCGCGTTCGTCTCGATCATGGAAGGCTGCTCCAAGTATTGCTCGTTCTGCGTGGTGCCCTACACCCGCGGCGAGGAAGTCAGCCGGCCGTTCGAGGACGTGCTGGTGGAAGTGGCGCAACTGGCCGCCCAGGGCGTGCGCGAGATCAACCTGCTGGGCCAGAACGTCAACGCCTACCGCGGCCCCTACGGCGACGGCGAAGTGGCCGACCTGGGCCTGCTGATCCGCGCCATCGCCGAGATCGAGGGCGTCGGCCGGATCCGCTTCACCACCTCGCACCCGCTGGAGTTCAGCGATTCGCTGGTGGAGGCCTACCGCGACGTTCCGCAACTGGCGAACTACCTGCACCTGCCGGTGCAGGCCGGCAGCGATCGCATCCTGGCGGCGATGAAGCGCGGCTACACCACGCTGGAGTTCAAGCAGAAGATCCGCAAGTTGCGCGCGGTGCGGCCGGACATCTCGATCTCCTCTGACTTCATCGTCGGCTTTCCCGGCGAGACCGATGCGGATTTCGAGAAGACCATGAAGTTGATCGAGGACGTCGGCTTCGACCAGTCGTTCTCCTTCATCTACTCGCGCCGGCCCGGCACGCCCGCGGCGGATCTGGAAGACGACACCGCCGAGTCGACCAAGCACGCCCGCCTGGAGCAGTTGCAGGCGCATATCAACGCCTACGCCGCCGGCATCTCGCAACGGATGGTCGGCAGCGTGCAGTCGGTGCTGGTGGAAGGTCCCTCGCGCAAGAATCCGAACGAACTGACCGGCAAGACCGAGAACATGCGCTCGGTGAACTTCCCGGGCCACGCGCGGATGATCGGCCAGTTCGTCGACGTGGTGATCACCGAGGCGCTGACCAATTCGCTGCGCGGCCGGGTGGCCACGGTGGACGAGAACGCGGCTTGATGCCACTCCCCCTGTAGGAGCGACGTAAGTCGCGACCGGAAACANCTTACGTCGCTCCTACAAGGGGCCACGTCTTCAATCCAGCCGCTTGCGGAAGCGCAGGATGGCGGCGGACATCATCACCGTGGTGAAGGCCAGCAGGGCCAGCACGTCGGGCCACAGCTCCCACAGGCTGGCGCCACGCAGCATGATGCCGCGGATCAGGCGCAGGAAATGGGTCAGCGGCAGTGCTTCCGCCAGCCACTGCACCGGCCGCGGCATGCCCGAGAACGGGAACATGAAGCCCGACAGCAGGATCGACGGCAGGAACACGAAGAAGGTCATCTGCATCGCCTGGAACTGCGACTGCGCCCGGGTCGAAATCAACAGGCCCAGGGTCAGGTTGGCCGCGATCAGCAGGATCGCCGCCACGTAGACGTGCCAGACGCTGCCGTTGAGCGGCACGTCGAACAGCCACATGCCCAGCGCCAGCACCACCGTGGTCTGGATCAGGCCGATGGCGATGTAGGGCAGCACCTTGCCGATCATCAGCTCGGCGCTGCTCACCGGCGTGGCGATCAACAGTTCCATGTTGCCGCGTTCGCGTTCGCGCACGATGGCCACTCCGGTGAACAGCACCATGGTCATGGTCAGGATCACGCCGATCAGGCCCGGCACGATATTCACCGCGGAGCGTCGTTCCGGGTTGTAGAACGCCACCACGCTGATCGGGCGCTCGACCGGAACCACCGCGCGGACCGCGGTATCGGCGGGCATCTGGGCCAACTGGGCGGCCGCGCTCTGCACCGCGTTGTCGCTGCCGTCGACCAGGATCTGCACCTGTTCGCGGCCCTCGGCGCGACGGCGCTCGAAATCCGGCGGCACCACGATGCCCAGGCTGATCTCGCCGCGCCGGATGGCTTCCATCAGTTCCTGCGGCGTGCTTGCGGCCAGGGTCGGCTTGATCACCGTGGTTGCGACGATATCCATGACCATCGCGCGCGAGGCCGTGGTGTTCGCCTGGTCGGCCACGCCCGCCTTCAGGTCGCGCAGGTTGGTGTTGATGGCGTAGCCGAACAGCAGCAACTGCATGACCGGGATGGCGACAATCATCGCCAGGGTGATCCGATCGCGGCGCATCTGCCGCACTTCCTTCAGCATCACCGCCGACAGCCTGCGCCAGATCATGCCGCACGCTCCTGCCCGTCCTGATCGGGGCGGCCGCGGGTCGCGGCGACGAACACGTCTTCCAGGTTGGCCTGCGAAGGCGTGACTTCCGCCGCCATGCCCGCCTGGCGCAGTCCCGCGGCGACCCGCCCGGCGGCATCACCATTGCCCGCCATCAGCACGCGCAGGGTATTGCCGATCTGGGCCACGCTGATCACGCCGGGCAGGCCCAGCAGGACCTTCTGCGCCTGGCGCGGCTGTTCCGCGTCCACCGCCAGCGTGCGTCCGGCCAGTTCGCCGGTCAGGTCCGCCGGGGTGCCATCGGCCACCAGCACGCCGCGATCGAGGATGGCGATGCGGTGGCAGCGCTCGGCCTCGTCCATGTAGTGGGTGGACACGAGGATCGTGGTGCCGGCGTCGGCCAGTTCGAACAGCTTCTCCCAGAAATCGCGGCGCGATTCCGGATCCACCGCGCTGGTGGGCTCGTCCAGGAACAGCAGTTCCGGCTGGTGGATCACCGCGCCGGCCAGCGCCAGGCGCTGCTTCTGGCCGCCACTCATGGTGCCGGCCAGTTGCTTCTGCCGATCCTGGAAGTGGTATTGCTCGACCAGTTCGTCGATGCGCTTGCGTGCCTCGGCTTTCGACAGGTTCTGCACGGCGGCGAGGAATTCCAGGTTCTCGCGCACGCTCAGGTCCTCGAACAGCGAGAACTTCTGGGTCATGTAGCCGATGCGGGTGCGCAGTTGCTCGGCCTGTTCGGGAATCCGCAGGCCCAGCACCTCGATGTCGCCCGCGCTGGGCGTCAGCAGGCCGCACAGCATGCGGATGGTGGTCGATTTGCCGGAACCGTTGGGCCCGAGGAATCCATACACGTGGCGTCGCGGCACGCTCAGGTCCACCGCGTTCACCGCGACCAGTGGGCCGAAGCGCTTGGTCAGCCCGCGCGCCTGGATCGCCAGGCCGTCGGCGTCACTTGCCGTGGCCATCGCCGAACTCCACGCGCACCGGGAAACCCGCCGGCAGTTCCGCCGCGTCCTTGCCCAGGCTGACTTCCGCCAGGTAACTCAGACGCGCGGCGTCCTTGCCGGTCAGCGCGTAGTACGGGGTGAACACCGGCTCGCTGCGAATCATCCTGACCTTGCCGGCATACACCTGTTCGCGGCCGTCCACGTGCACGCGCACCGCGTCGCCGACCTTGACCCGCGCGCGCAGCGGTTCCGGCACGTAGATGCGCGCATACGGCGCCTCGCCGACCAGCATCACCGCCAGTGGCGCGCCGATCGGCGCCTGATCGCCCAGGCGATACGGCAAGCTGTCCACGCGCCCGGCGCGCGGCGCCACCACGTTGAGCTTGTCCAGGGTGACGGCCTGCACCGCCGCCTGCGCCTCGGCGGCGGCAAGCGCCGCTTCGCCCTGCGCGACCTGCTCGCGGCGGGTGCCGCGCTCCAGTTCCAGCAATGCCGCCTGCGCCGAACGCACCTGCGCGGCGGCGTTGTCGGCGGCGGCGCGGGCGCGATCCACTTCGGAAGCCGCGACCAGTTGCTGCCTGCCCAGCGGTTGCAGCCGGTTGAAGTAGGCGCGGGTGTCACTGGCCTGCGCCTGCGCGGCGGCCAGCGCGGCGCGCGCCTGCGCGATGGCTTCGACCCGTGGTCCCGCCTGCAGCTCCGACAGCACGTCGCGACTCTGCCTGGCCTGCGCGCGCGCCGCTTCCAGTTGCGACTGCGTGCGGGTCAGTTCGAGCTGCAGCAGGGGCGCGCCGGCCGCGACCTGCTGGCCTTCGCGCACGTCGATGCGCACGATTCTCTCGGCCACCGGCGCGGGCAGGGTCACCCGGTCCCATTCCAGCGTTCCCAGCGCCTGCGGCGTGGCCGGCTTGCAGGCCGCCAGCGCCAGCAGCGCGCAGGCGGCGATCAGGTTGCGCTCACTTCGCATCATCAAGCTCCAGTCCACGATCCAGCAGCACCAGCGTGTGCCGGCGCAGGTCATCGAAATCGACATCGCCGGCACCGAACAGCGCGCGCCAGATCGGCGCGCTGGCCAGCGGGAAGAAGGTCAGGCCGACCAGCGAGACCATCAGCAGGCGGGGATCGAGCTCGGCGTTCAACCGCCCCTGCCGCTGCGCTTCGGCGAAGCGCCCTGACATCATCCGCGGCAGCATCGGCCCCACCTGTTCGATCAGCAGGTCGCGCAGCGCGCCGCCCTCGCACAACACTTCGCGCACCCACAACGTGGGCAACCAGGGATGGCGCGCGACCAGCCCGCCAACGCCTTGCACGAACGCGGCGATCAGGGCGGCCACGTCGTCACCCGCCTGGCTGACCGGCTCGCGCAGTTGCGCCACCACCGGCAACAGCCGCTCGGCCACCACCGCCTGCTGCAACTGCGGCTTGTCGCCGAAGTAGTAATGCACCAGCGCCGGGGTCACCCCCGCCTCGCCGGCGATGTCGCGCAGCGAGGTCGCGGCGATGCCCTGCCGGACGAAGCAGGCCAGCGCGGCGTCGAGCAGGCGTTCGCGTTGATCGGCCTGATCGGCACCGGGCCGGCCGGGGGCGCGCTTGCGGCGTCCGGCGGCGCCGCGCGCGCTTTCGGCGGCAGGCGTGCGGGAACGGGAGGGAGTGGGTGATTTCGGCATGCGCGCATTATTTAATTCATCGTTTAATTAATGCAAGGCCGGGCCGACGGACGGTCGCCGTCCGGCCTTCCATGTGGCGCGGAGGGGGGCGCCGGTTTAACCTTTCGCTCCAGACACCTCGGTCGAGGAACGCCGCCGTGATCCCGCACTTCCGCTGATCTGCCGCTTGCAAATCCGCCGTGCCCGCTCCACATCGAAGCGGCCGTTCCCCATTTCCAATTCCGCCCTGCCCGTCCGGCACCGCCGGCCGCCTTCGGTCCGTCCGCCGCGGCAAGGCCATTTCCTCCGCTACCCATGACTGCACCCAGCAAACGCGAATTCACCCTGGAACCCGAAACCGCCGAACGCCTGGCCAACCTGGCCGGCCCGTTCGATGCCCACCTGCGCCAGATCGAACTGCGCCTTGGCGTGGAGATCGCCAACCGCGGCGCGATCTTCCGGGTCACCGGCCCGGAAAAGGCGGTCGCCGCTGCCGAGAAACTGCTGCGCTCCCTCTATGCGGAGACCGCCAGCGAGACCTTCGACAGCGAGGCCATCCACCTGCGCCTCAACGACGCCAACGTCGACCACGTCGCCGCTGGTGGCTTCGAACCGCAGGAAGTGGCGATCAAGGTCAAGCGCGGCACCGTCCGCGGACGCGGTGCCAACCAGGCCAACTACCTGCACGCCATCGCCACCCACGACATCAACTTCGGCATCGGCCCAGCCGGTACCGGCAAGACCTTCCTGGCCGTGGCCAGCGCGGTCGAGGCGCTGAACGAATCGCGGGTGCAGCGGCTGATCCTGGTGCGCCCGGCGGTGGAAGCCGGCGAGAAGCTGGGCTTCCTGCCCGGCGATCTCACCCAGAAGGTCGATCCCTACCTGCGCCCGCTGTACGACGCCCTGTACGAGATGCTCGGGGTGGAAAAGGTGGTCAAGCTGCTCGAGAAGAACGTGATCGAGATCGCGCCGCTGGCCTACATGCGCGGACGGACGCTTAACGACGCGTTTGTCATCCTCGACGAGGCGCAGAACACCAGCATCGAGCAGATGAAAATGTTCCTGACCCGTATCGGCTACGGCAGCACCGCCGTGGTCACCGGCGACCTGACCCAGATCGACCTGCCCCGCCACCAGAAGTCCGGCCTGAAGGACGCGCTGGACGTGCTGCGCAACGTGGACGGCATCTCCTTCACCTTCTTCAGCAGCCGCGACGTGGTCCGGCATCCGCTGGTCGCGCGCATCGTCCAGGCTTACGATGCGCGCGAGGGCAAGGATTCGGAGACAGGTCCAGCATGACGCAGGGTCCGACACGGCTGGAGGTTTCGGTCAGCTACGCGCTGCCGCGCGCGGGCCTGCCCGCGGCGGTCAGCTTCCGCAAGTGGGTGGCGGCGGCGCTGCACGGGCGCATCCGCGAGGCCGACCTGGCCATCCGCATCGTCGACAGCAAGGAAGGCCGCGCGCTCAACCGGCACTACCGTGGCCGCGACTACGCCACCAACGTGCTGAGTTTCCCGGCCGACGTCGCCGAGGGCGTCAAGCTGCCCAAGGGCGTGAAGATGCCCTTGCTGGGCGACTTGGTGATCTGTGCGCCAGTGGTGGCGCGCGAGGCGCGCGAGCAGAAGAAACCCCTCGCCGCCCACTACGCCCATCTCACCGTGCATGGCACCCTGCACCTGCTGGGCTGGGATCACGAGGACGACAAGGAAGCCGAGTGCATGGAGCAGTTGGAACGCGAGATCCTGGCCGAACTGGGCATCGACGATCCCTACGCCGAGCAGTAGTCCCGGCCGCGCGCAGCCGCTACGCTTCGCGCTTTCCCGATGTTCCGGATCCGTCACATGCGTCCTGCCCGTTCCGCTCTCGCCCTCCTGCTGCTGGCCGCGGCCGGCGGCGCGCCTGCGCAGGCATCGGAACAGGCGGCGGGGCCGGATCCCGCCAAGGTCGACCTTGCCCGGCTGATCGCCTGCCAGGGCCAGCCGGAGGAATTCATGGCGCTGGCGGTCGCGCAGCAGGATCCGCTGAAGGCGGTCGCGCTGGGCTGGCGGCCGCTGCCCCAGGCCAACATGTTCCTCAGCGAATACGAACTGGCCGCGCCGCTGACGGTGTTCGGCCATCCCACCCGTCGCATCGCCTTCGCCGGTTCCAGCGTGATGGCGGTGCTGGACCTGCCGGACCCGCGCCCGCTGGCCCGGCAACTGGAACTGGAAACGGCGGTCGATACACCCGACAAGGCCATGTTCGGCAAGGAACTGGTCAGCGAGGAGGTCCGCGATCCGGCCACCGGCGCGGCCCTGGTCCGCTCGGCGGTACTCAACGTCTCCAACGTCACCTCCCACCCCGGCAAGACCCTGGTCGGCTGCACCTACAGCATTGATCCGCTTGAGGAAGAGCCGGCCGAGGCGCCCGCCGCCGGCTGAGCGTCCGCCGCGCCTGCTAGACTCTGCCCCGTCGCCCGCACCGCGGGCGCCCCTTTCCGAGAGATGTCAGAAGACGACAGTACCCCCGCGCCGGAGCACCACGAAAAACGGCGCAGCTGGCTGGAACGCCTGAGTTCGGCGTTTTCCGGCGAACCCACCTCCCGCGAAGACCTGGTCGCGATCCTGCGCGATGCGCAGAGCGACGGCCTGATCGGCGGCGACACCCTGCGGATGATGGAAGGCGCGCTGACGGTCGCCGAGCTGACCGTGGGCGACGTGATGGTGCCGCGCGCACAGATGATCTCGCTGCCGGTGGACGGCCGCTTCCTGGACCTGATGAAGCTGGTGGTCGAATCCGGCCATTCGCGCTTCCCGGTGCACGGCGACAACAAGGACGAGATCCTCGGCATCCTGCTGGCCAAGGATCTGCTGCGCGGCGTGGTCGCCGACAACGGCCCGGGCAGCATCCGCGAACTGCTGCGCCCGGCGGTGCTGATCCCCGAGTCCAAGAAGCTCAACCTGCTGCTCAAGGAATTCCGGCTGTCGCGCAACCACATGGCGATCGTGGTGGACGAGTACGGCGGCGTCGCCGGCGTGGTCACCATCGAGGACGTGCTGGAGCAGATCGTCGGCGAGATCGACGACGAGCACGACGAAGCCGAGGACGGCGCCTCGCTGATCGCGGTGCAGGCCGACGGGCAGTACGTGGTGGATGCGCTGACGCCCATCGCCGATTTCAACGAACGCTTCGGCGCGGATTTCCTGGATGACGAATACGACACCATCGGCGGCCTGGTCACCGCCGCCATCGGTCACCTGCCGGAAACCGGCGAGGAACTCACACTGGGCCGTTTCGCCTTCCGTGTCGCCAAGGCCGATGCGCGCCGCGTGCATGCGTTCCATGTCGGCATCCTGGCCGACGCCTGACATGCTGCGCCGCCTGATCCTCGTCGCCGCGCTCTGGCTGCTGGCGGCGTCGGCCTTCGCCGCGCCGCGCATCGGCGTGGCGACCATGCAGCCGGGCGAGGTGTTCTTCGAACGCTTCGGCCACAACGCCATCGTGGTGGTGGATCCCGCCACCGGCGCGGCCACTTCCTACAACTTCGGCTATTTCGATCCGGGCGAATCCGACTTCGTCGGCAACTTCGCGCGCGGGGTGATGCAGTACTACCTGGTCGATCTGCCGCTGGGCGAGGATCTGGCCCAGTACCGCGACAGCGGCCGCGGGGTGCGCCTGCAATGGCTGGACCTGCCGCCGGAACAGGCGCAGGCACTGGCCGCGGCGCTGGCCGTACGGGCACGGCCGGAGAACGCGCGCTACCGCTACGACTATTTCACCGCCAACTGCTCCACCCAGGTGCGCGACGCGCTGGACGCGGCGATGGGCGGCGCCCTGAAGCCGCAGCTGGCCGGCCGCTCGCGCGGCAATACCTACCGCAGCGAAAGCGTGCGGCTGGCCTCGCCGGCGACCTGGATGTGGCTGGGCTTCGATCTGGGCCTGGGGCCTTCGGCGGACCAGCCGATGTCGCGCTGGGAGGAAGCCTTCATTCCGATGCGCCTGGCCGACAGCCTGCGCGAGGCGAAGAACGCCGCCGGCCGTCCGCTGGTACAGGCCGAGGAAGAACTGCTGCCGCACCGGATCGCGCCGGAACCGGCCGAGGCTCCGCGGCGCTGGTGGCCATGGCTGATCGCCGGCCTGGCCCTCGCGGCCTTGCTGGTCCTGGCAGGTCGCCGGCATCCGCGCGCGGTGGCCGCGGCCGCGCTGCCGTTCTGGCTGCTGTGCATGATCGCCGGTGGCCTGCTGGTGTACCTGTGGGGTTTCAGCGAGCACTGGGCCGCCTGGCGCAACCACAACCTGCTGCTGCTCAATCCGCTGTGCCTGTTGCTGCTGCCCGGCGCAATCGCCGTGCTGCGCCGCCGCAATCCGGGCCGGCTGTTCCGTTCCACCCTGCTGATGGTCGCGTTGTGCGCGCTGTTCGCGTGGTTCGTGCAGTGGCTGCCTTTCGCGTTCGGCTACCAGTTCAACCAGCCGTGGATTGCGTTGCTGCTGCCCGTCCACCTCGCGCTCGCATACGTATTCAGACGGTCGCCTCACGCCGGCTGACGCAGGATGCGGCCTTTCCCGCCGCATCCGCAGGGTCCGCATGCTGATTCGACTGTTCGCCCTGACCGTCCTGTCGCTTCCGCTCACCGCGCTGGCCGCGCCGCCGGTACGCGTCAGCTCGCCCGATGGCCGCATCGTGGTGGAACTGGATTCCGATCCCGATGGCCGCCCGACCTATGCGGTGCAACGCGACGGCAAGCCGCTGCTGGCGCCATCGCGGCTGGGCTTCCTGCTGGTCGACACGCCCAAGCTGGATCGCGCCATCGCGGTGACCGCGCCGCGCACGCGCAGCTTCGACGAGACCTGGGAACAGCCCTGGGGCGAGCGCCGCCGCATCCGCAATCATTACAACGAACTGCGGGTGACCCTGGCCGAGAACGCCAAGCCCCGCCGGCACCTGGATCTGGTGTTCCGCGTGTACGACGATGGCCTCGGCTTCCGTTACGAGTTCCCGCGCCAGGAGGGCTTGTCGACGGTGAGGATCCGCGAGGAGCTCACCGAGTTCACCCTCGCCGGCGATGCCACCGCGTGGTGGATTCCGGCCGGCGAATGGAACCGCGAGGAGTACCTGTACCACCGCACGCCGGTGGAAGCCGTCGGCGACGCGCAGACGCCGATTACCTTCCGGCTGGCCGACGGCACCCATCTGTCGATTCATGAAGCCGCGCTGGTCGACTATTCCGGCATGAACCTCATCCGCGTCGAAGGCCGGCGATTGAAGGCATCGCTGACACCCGGCATCGACGGCGCCAAGGTCACGCGCGAGGCACCGTTCAACACGCCCTGGCGCACCGTGCAGATCGCCGATGACGCGGGTGGACTGGTGACCTCCAGCCTTATCCTCAACCTCAACGAACCGAACGTGCTGGGCGACGTGTCGTGGGTCAGGCCGATGAAGTACGTCGGCGTGTGGTGGGAAATGCACTTGGACACCAAGACCTGGGCCTCCGGCCCGCGCCACGGCGCGACCAACGAGAACGTGATGAAGCACATCGACTTCGCCGCGAAGCACGGCTTCGGCGGCGTGCTGGTCGAGGGGTGGAACGTCGGCTGGGACGGCGACTGGTTCGGCAACGGCGAGGATTTCAGCTTCACCCGCTCGTATCCCGACTTCGATCTGGAGAAGCTGGGCGCCTACGCGAAATCAAAGGGTGTCGTACTGATCGGCCATCACGAGACCTCCGCCAACGCCGCCCACTACGAATCGCAGATGGGCGCCGCGTTCGATCTGTACCAGCGGGTCGGCGTTCCGGCGGTCAAGACCGGCTACGTGTCCGACGCCGGTCAGGCCAAGGTGATCGGTGCCGATGGCAAGGTCCACTACGCCTGGCATGAAGGCCAGGACCTGGCCCGCCATCACCTGAAGGTGGTGACCGAGGCGGCCAGGCGCCACATCGCGATCAACGCCCACGAGCCGATCAAGGACACCGGCCTGCGCCGCACCTATCCCAACTGGATCTCGCGCGAGGGCGCGCGCGGCATGGAGTACAACGCCTGGGGCAACCCCGGCAATCCGCCCGAGCATGAAGCCATGCTGGTGTTCACCCGCCTGCTGGCCGGGCCGATGGATTTCACCCCCGGCGTCTTCGGCATGAAGACCCGCGCGCCGGACGGCGTGGCAACCACCTGGGCCAAGCAACTCGCCCTCTACGTGGTCATCTACAGCCCGATCCAGATGGCCGCGGATCTGCTGGAAAACTACGAGGCCAATCCAGGCCCATTCCAGTTCATCAAGGACGTGCCGGTCGATTGGGAAGAGACCCGCGTGCTCAATGGCGAAGTCGGCGACTACGTGACCCTCGTGCGCAGGGAACGCGGGGGCGACAACTGGTACCTGGGCGCCATCACCGACGAGGAGCCGCGCACGCTGAAGGCGCCGCTGTCGTTCCTGGATCCCGGCCGCCGCTACACCGCGCAGATCTACCGGGATGGCCCGAAGGCCGGCTGGAAGGACCGGCGCGAGGACATCGTCATCGAGGAGCGCGAGATCGGCTCGACCGACACACTGGAACTGAAACTGGCACCCGGCGGCGGCCAGGCGATCCGCTTCGTGGCCCGGTAAAGCCAGCCTCCCTGTAGGAGCGACGTGAGTCGCGACCCGCGGTTCCCACCGCCAGACGTTGCCAGCGCGGCCGTGAACCCCTGTACGGTGGGATGGCGGTCGCGACTCACGTCGCTCCTACACGGCGTGCCCGGCCCGCTTGCCGCTCAAGGTCAACTGGCGCACGATCCGGCACATGAACCAATCGCCTTCGCTGAACCCCGTCCAGAACGCCCTGCCCTCCTGCGTCATCAACTGCGTGGTCTATGACCAGCACGGCAAGCGCCGGGACATCGGCCTGGATGAAATCAGCGATGTGCTGGCGGTGGACGACGGCACGTTCATCTGGGTAGGCCTGTACGAACCGGCCGATTCGGTGCTGGAGAAGCTGCAGGAGGAATTCTGCCTGCACGACCTGGCGGTCGAGGATGCGCAGAACGCGCACCAGCGGCCCAAGCTGGAAGCCTATGGCAATTCCCTGTTCATCGTCATGCAGACCGCGCAGGTGGTGGACGACCGGATTCGCTACGGCGAAACCCACGCCTTCCTCGGGCCGCGCTACCTGGTCACCGTGCGCCATGGCGCCTCGCTGTCGTATGCGCCGGTGCGCGAGCGCGTGCAGCGCGAACCGGACCTGCTGGGACTGGGTCCTTCGTACGGGTTGTACGCGGTGCTCGACTTCATCGTCGACAACTACCGTCCGATCGTCGACGAGTTCCGCCAGACCCTGGACACGCTGGAGAAGGACATCTTCGCCGACACCTACCGGCGGGTGACCGTGGTCAAGCTGTACGAACTCAAGCGCGAGTTGACCAAGATGCGGCTGGCGGTGGCGCCGCTGCAGGATGTGCTGGCGCAACTGTCGCGCACGCAAAGCGCGCTGATCCCGGAAGAGGTACGGCTGTATTTCCGCGATGTCCACGACCACGTGCTGCGGGTCAACGAATCCACCGACACCCTGCGCGAGATGCTGACCACCGCGTTGAGCGTCAACCTGTCGCTGGTAACCCTGGCCCAGGGCGAGACGGTCAAGCGCCTGGGCGCCTGGGCGGCGCTGCTCGCCGCGCCCACCCTGATCACCAGTTGGTACGGCATGAACTTCGAGCACATGCCCGAACTGGCGGGCCGGTTCTCCTATCCGCTGCTGATGATCGGCGTGGCGGCGGTCTGCATCGGCCTGTATCGCCTGTTCAAGCGCGTGCGCTGGTTGTGACGATCCGGTGACCGCCGGCCGGTTTCGACCAAAGTCGAAGGCGGGAATCCGGCTTACGGATTGACCCTCCCCCGGCATCGGAGGACTCTAGCGGCAGTCTCCGTGGAGGGTGGATTCATGAAAGGTCTGTCGAAACTCGGCTGGGCGGCGCTGGCCGTACTCGGTGCATTCGCGCTGGGCACGGTCGCGCTGCGCCGGGGCGAGCACATCAACGCGATCTGGATCGTCACCGCGGCGGTCTCGATCTATCTGATCGCGTACCGCTTCTACGCGCAGTTCATCGCCAGCCGGGTCATGCAACTGGATCCCACCCGGGCCACGCCGGCGGTGCTGCGCAACGACGGCCTGGATTACGTGCCCACCAACAAGCACGTGCTGTTCGGCCACCATTTCGCCGCCATCGCCGGTGCCGGCCCGCTGGTCGGCCCGGTGCTGGCCGCGCAGATGGGCTACCTGCCCGGCCTGTTGTGGCTGGTGGTCGGCGTGGTGCTGGCCGGCGCGGTGCAGGACTTCATGGTGCTGTTCATTTCCAGCCGCCGCGACGCGCGCTCGCTGGGTGACCTGGTGCGCGAGGAAATGGGGCCGATTCCCGGCACCATCGCGTTGTTCGGCGCCTTCCTGATCATGATCATCATCCTGGCGGTGCTGGCGATGGTGGTGGTCAATGCACTGGCCGAAAGTCCGTGGGGCATGTTCACCGTCGCCGCGACCATGCCGATCGCGATCCTGATGGGCATCTACATGCGCTACATCCGGCCCGGCCGGATCGGCGAGATTTCGGTGGTTGGCCTGCTCCTGCTGCTGGGCGCGATCTGGCTGGGCGGCAAGGTCGCCGCGGATCCCACCTGGGGGCCGGCGTTCACCTTCTCCAAGGAATCCATCACCTGGATGATGGTCGCCTACGGCTTCATCGCCTCGGTGCTGCCGGTGTGGCTGCTGCTGGCACCGCGCGACTATCTGTCCACCTTCCTCAAGATCGGCACCATCGTCGCGCTGGCGATCGGCATCCTGATCGTGATGCCGGATCTGAAGATGCCGGCGGTGACCGAGTACGCCCGCACCGGCATGGGCCCGGTCTGGACCGGCGGCCTGTTCCCGTTCCTGTTCATCACTATCGCCTGCGGCGCGGTGTCCGGCTTCCATGCGCTGATTTCCTCCGGCACCACGCCCAAGCTGCTGGCCAGCGAGCGCCACATGCCCTACATCGGCTACGGCGGCATGCTGATGGAGTCCTTCGTCGCGGTGATGGCGCTGGTCGCGGCCTCGATCATCGAGCCGGGCGTGTACTTCGCGATGAATGCGCCGCCGGCCGCGGTCGGCAAGGACGTGATAGCGGTGGCCGCCAAGGTCAGCGAATGGGGCTTCGCGATCAGCCCGGACGTGCTCACGGCCACGGCCAGGGACATCGGCGAAAGCACCATCCTCAACCGTGCCGGTGGCGCGCCGACCCTGGCGGTGGGCATTGCCCAGATCCTGCACAGCGTGCTTCCCGGCGAAGACACGATGGCGTTCTGGTACCACTTCGCGATCCTGTTCGAGGCGTTGTTCATCCTGACCGCGGTCGACGCCGGCACCCGCGCCGGGCGCTTCATGCTGCAGGATCTGCTCGGCAACTTCGTCCCGGCGATGCGCCGCACCGAGTCCTGGACCGCGAACATCATCGCCACCGGCGGCTGCGTGGCGTTGTGGGGCTACCTGCTGTACACCGGCGTCACCGATCCGTTCGGCGGCATCAAGACCCTGTGGCCGCTGTTCGGCATCTCCAACCAGATGCTGGCGGGCATCGCGCTGATGCTGGGCACGGTGGTCCTGTTCAAGATGAAGCGCGATCGCTACGCCTGGGTCACCGCGGTTCCGGCGGTGTGGCTGCTGCTGTGCACGACCACCGCCGGCCTGCTGAAGATCTTCGACAGCAATCCGGCGCAGGGCTTCCTGGCGCAGGCGCACAAGTATCAGGCCGCCATCGCGACCAACACTGTCACCGCGCCGGCGCAGAACATGGGCGAGATGCACAAGATCGTGGTCAACGCCTACGTCAACACCGGCCTGACCGCGCTGTTCCTGTTCGTGGTCGCGGCGATCCTGATCTACTCGATCAAGACCATCCTCGCCGCGCGCCGCAGCACGGTCCGCACCGATCGCGAGACGCCCTACGTGCAGGTCGATCCGCAGCAACTGGCGAACCTGTGATGGGTACCGCGCTCGTTCCCGTCAGCCACTACCAGATGCACCGCCGGGTGTGGCGCCGGCTGGTGCAGACGGCGCGACTGTGCTGTGGCGTGCCGGACTACGACAACTATGTCCGGCACATGCTGGAGAAGCATCCGGATCGCGAGATCATGGATTACCGGACGTTCTTCCGCGAGCGCCAGGAGGCGCGCTACGGCGGCAGGAGCGGCTTCCGCTGCTGCTGAGGCCATTTCCGTTCCCGGCCGGGGCGGGACCATCAGGTCCCGCCCTTTCTGTTTCCATCGACCGCTCATCGGCTGAACCGACATGCGCTGGCCGTATCGCCGACGGCCCGGCGTTTCCCCAGTCACCAACGGAACTGCGCGCCGCGTAGCCGCCGTTTCACTCGACGCCAAAGGGGTTCGCCATGAATGCACCGTCCCGCCGCAAACCGGCGCGCACGCTCACATCCTTCCGCAGGTTCCTGTCCACCGTCACCGCCACCGCCGCGCTCGGCCTGGTGCTGTCAATGCCCGCCCACGCCACCGGTACCATCGGCACGCCGACGCCGGTCGACGTCGGCCTGAGCTGCAAGGACTTCGATACCGCCGGCATCCTCAGCGAACTGGTCATCAATCCGCTGCCGGACGGCGTGCAGGCGCACACCGACGGTGTCCTGACCGTGGATACCATCCATTTCGAATCCACCAGCGGCTGGCTGCTGTACTGGGAGCAGCTGAGCACCGGGCAATCCATCCACAGCGTGTCGATCAGCGACGACAACGGCGGCGTTCTCTACAGCTACGATCCGCCGGTCACCAGCGACGCCGGACTGCACCTGCCCGCCGCGCCGGGATTCACCATCCTCACCAACAATCCGTATCCGCACATCAGCCGCGCCAGCTTCTGCTACTCCACGCCGGATCAGACCGGCTTCGAGGGTTGCACGCTGGGCTACTGGAAGGTCAAGAAGCACCACGATTCCTGGCCGGCACCGTTCACCATCAACACGTCACTGCAGAGCTACTTCGGCAGCAGTGCGCCCGACGTGACCTTCTTGACCGCGCTCAATTTCCAGGGCGGCCCGGGCGTGGATGGCGGCGAGCGCATCCTGCTGAAGCAGGCGGTGGCATCGTTGTTGAACGCGGCATCGTCGGGCGTGGACTTCCCGCTGACCACCGCCCAGGTGATCCAGCAGGTCACCTTCGCGCTGGACAGTGGCGATCGCGACGTGATGATCTCGCTGTCCGCCACCCTGGATGCCTACAACAACCAGGGTTGCCCGCTGAACTGAAACGCGATACCCCTGAAAAAAACACGGCGGCCTGATGGCCGCCGTGTTTTTTCATGGGTCCAGTATCCGCATGGCCGGCGGCCTCCGGCTATCCCTGCCCCGCCATCGCGCGCAGGATGATGCCGACCAGATAGGCCGCGCCGGTACCGGTGGCGTAGCCCAGCGTGCCGAGCAGCACGCCCACGGGCGCCAGCGCCGGATGGAACGCGGTGGCCAGCACCGGTGCCGAAGCCGGACCGCCGATATTGCTCTGCGAGGCGATCGCGAAATAGAAGAACGGCGTGCGCAGCAGCTTGCCAACGCCCCACAGCAGCACGATATGCACTGCGATCCACATCACGCCGAGCAGGAAAAGCCACGGACGTTCCAGTAGCGCCAGCAGATCCATCTGCATGCCGATGCAGGCGATCAGGAAATACAGGAACAGCGAGCCCCACTTGGACGCGCCCACGCCTTCCAGCGTGCGCATGCGGGTGAAACTCAATAGCAGACCGGCGAAGGTCGCCAGCAGCACCACCCACACGAACGGTTTGTCCAGGCTCACCATCGGTGACCATGCGACGTTGGCAGCGAACCAGTCCGCCAGCGGCGCGGCGACCGCATGTGCCAGGCCCACGGTGCCGAAGGCAACGCCGCCCAGCACCATCAGATCCGTGAGCGTGGGAATGCGTGCATGCTGTGCCTGGTAGCTGGCGATGCGCTCGCGCAGCTCGTCAATGGCCGATGTGTCTGCTCCGCTATGGCGATCCAGCGCGGGCGCACGGGCGGCGAAGAAGATCAGCACTGCCATCCACACGTAGCCGACGCCGACATCGACCACGGCGAACTGGCCGAAAGTGGTCGCGTTGACCTCGAAGATCTCCTTCATCGCCAGCATGTTCGCACCGCCGCCAATCCAGCTGCCGGCCAGCGCCGCCATGCCGGCCCAAGTGTCGCCGGCGACGGTTTCGGGATGGAACCAGCCCATCAGCTTGAAGGCCACCACCGCGCCCAGCATGATGCTCAGCACCGCGGCGACGTACATCACCAGCATCTTCCAGCCCAGGCCGAGGATGCCCTTCAGGTCGATGCTCAGGGTCAGCAGCACCAGCGCGGCCGGCAGGAACACGTCGCGCGCCACCGGGTTGTAGAGCTTGGTGTTCTCGCCATCGATCAGGCCGATGGTGTTGTAGACGCCGGGAATGAAGTAGCACAGCAGCAGCGCCGGCACGAAGCCGTAGAACTTGCGCAGGAAGCGGTTCTCGCTGCTCGAGGTCCAGAAGATCGCGCCGAGGGTGGCCGCGATCAGGCCGAACACGATGATGTCGTTGGTGATGAGTGCGCCGCCGGTGCCTGCTGCCGCCATCCGGTATGTCTCCCCTGGTGATGAAAGCGTGCCCCCGGCCCAGCCGTTTCCCTGGCACGAAAAAAGGGCACGCCGCGATCGCGGCGCGCCCTGCGTGCGTCACTGGCCGATGTGCTGCTTCAGCCAGGCGTTGACGGTGTCATGCCACTGCACGCTGTTCTGCGGCTTCAGCACCCAGTGGTTCTCGTCCGGGAAGTACAGGAACTGCGACTTGATGCCCTGGCGCTGCAGCGCGGTGAACGCCGCCAGGCCCTGCTCGACCGGAATGCGGTAATCGAGCTGGCCGTGCACGACCAGCATCGGCACCTTCCAGTCCTTGACGTGGTTGACCGGATTGAACTTCTCGTAGTTGGCCGGCACCGCGTACGGCGTGCCGCCCTGCTCCCACTCGGTGAACCACAGCTCCTCGGTGGAGTAGCCCATCATGCGCTGGTCGAACACGCCGTCGTGGTTGACCAGGCACTTCCACGGCTGGTTCCAGTTGCCGGCTATCCAATTGACCATGAAGCCGCCGTAGCTGGCGCCCAGCGCACAGGCCTTGTTGCCGTCGAGGAAGGAATACTTCTGTTGCGCCGCGGCCCAGCCCTTCTGCAGATCCTCCAGCGGGCGATCGCCCCAATGCTGGCTGATCGCGTCGGTGAAGGCCTGGCCGTAACCGGTGGAGCCGTGGAAGTCGATCATCACCACCGCGTAGCCCTGGCCGGCGTAGGTCTGCGGGTTCCAGCGATAACTCCAGCCGTTGCCGAAGCTGCCCTGCGGGCCGCCGTGGATCAGGAACGCGACCGGATACTTCCTGCCTTCCTGGTAGTTGTACGGCTTGACCACGTAACCGTGCACGGTCTCGTCGTTCCAGCCCTTAAAGCTGAACTGCTCGAAGTCGCCGAACGACACGTCCTTCAGCATGTCCTGCGCGCTGGACGTGATCGCGCGTTCCGGCGCGCCGGCCAGCGAAGTGGTGAACAGCTGGTCGCCGCTCTTGAGCGAATTGCGCGTGAAGGCCAGGGTGTCGCCGGCGATCTCGAACGCGGAGATGCTGCCGTTGCCGATCACCTTCTCCGCCTTGCCGCTGGCGATGTCGACGACGAACAGCGGATGCTCGCCCATGTCCTGCGCGGTGGTGTAGATCCGCTTGCCGTCGGCCGAGAGGGTGATGCCGTCGGCGGAACGATCCCAGTCCGCGGCGATTTCGCGCGCCGCGCCGCCGGCGGCATCCATCGCCATCAGCGCGAAGCGATCGGCTTCGAAGCCGGGGCGCTTCATCGCGCGGTAGTAGAGAGTCTTGCCATCGGCGCTGAATGCCGGGCCGGTATCCCAGGCCGGGTTGGCGGCGGTCAGGTTGGCCGGCATGCCCTGGCCGTCGGCGGACAAGCGATACAGATCGAAGTTGGTCGACCACGGCTCGCCTTTGGACTGCACGCGCAGGCTGGCGACCAGCGACTTGCCATCCGGCGCCCAGGCGTATTCATCGGCGCCGCCGAAGGGTTTGGAAGGCACGTCGCCATCCAGGCTGTCGGTCAGCGAGGTCGCGCTGGCGACCGGCTGGGCGCCGGTGGCCGGCAAGGCGGCCACGAACAGGCGGCTGCGACGGCCATCGGCCCAGGTATCCCAATGGCGCACGAACATGTTGTCGAACAGCACGCCGGTGTTCTTTTTCGCGGAAGTGGCTTCAAGCTTCTTCTGGGTGCAGGCGAAGTCGGCCTTGCAGTCGGCGAAGGTGTCTGCGCTGAAGGCGACGCGGCCGCCGTCCGGGGAGATCTTGTAGCTGCCCACGTCCAGCGCGAACCCGGTCAGCTGGCGCGGCTCGCCGCCGCTGGTCGGGATGGCGTACAGCTGCTGGCTGCCGGACTTGCCGCTGAGGAAGTAGACCGTCTGGCCATCGGCCGAGAAGGATGGGGAATTGACGTTCCAGCCTTCCGGGGTCAGCCGCTTCGGCGGCGCCATGTCGCGGGTGAGCAGGTTGCGCACGTACAGCGCGCTGCCGGCCTTGGTCAGTTCCTTGTCGATCTGGCGCTTGGCGAACACCACCGCGCGGCCATCCGGCGACAGCGTCGGCGAGGAGACGCGATCCAGCGCGGCCAGATCGCGGATGTCCAGGCCCCGCTGGGCGGCAAGTGCCGGCAGGGTCGCCAGCAGGCAGAGGGGCAGTACGGCGAGACGCAATTTCATCCGGGGCTCCGGGCAAACAGGAAAACCCCGATGTTAGGCCGATACGGCGGCCCGGCGCAAAGGCATGAGGTCATGCCCCTGCGCCGCCGTGGCGCGGCCAGGCGCCGGTTTCAGGCCTTTTCGCCGCGCTGGCCGGTCCGGTACAGCAGCCAGCCGACCACCGCCAGCACGGCCAGGCCGATCCACTGGCTGAAGTGCCAGGCTTCCGGCAGCGCCAGCACGTCGGCGCGGGCCGAGGCGACGATCGGAATCGCGATGGCGATGCCCATCAGCGCTTCGCCGGTGATCAGGCCGGCCGAGAACAGCACGCCCGGGCGATGCACGCGATCGCGCCCTTCCTCGTCGTCGGCGCGGACCTTGTGGAAACGCTCCACCAGGTGCGCCAGCAGGCCACCGAGGAAGATCGGCACCATCAATTCCAGCGGCAGGTAGATGCCGATCGCCGCGGCCAGCACCGGCACGCGGAAGCGGGCCTTGCGCGACTTCAGCCATTCGTCGAACGCAATCACCAGCGCACCGACCACCGCACCGATGCCGATCATTGCCCACGGCAGTTCGCCACCGAACAGGCCGCGCGCCACCGACGCCATCAGGTTGGCCTGCGGCGCGGCCAGCGAATTGGGATGCTCCGGGGTCGGCGCGCCGATGCCGTAGGCCTGCGCCAGCAGGTTCAGCACCGGCGCCATGATAAGCGCGCAGGAGAACGCGCCGATGCCCAGCATCAACTGCTGCTTCCACGGAGTCGCGCCGACCAGGTAGCCGGCCTTGAGATCCTGCAGGTTGTCACCGCCCACTGCCGCGGCGCAGCACACCACCGCGCCAATCATGATCGCCGCGACCGCGCCCAGCGGGGCGCCGCCGGCTCCGACCGGCGACATGCCGCTCTTGCCCAGCAACAGCACCAGTACCGCCGAGGCGAACAGGATGGTGGAGATGGTGATGCCCGAAACCGGGTTGTTGGAGGAACCGATCAAGCCGGCCAGGTAAGCCGACACACTCACGAACAGGAAGCCGGCCGCGATCATGATCAAGGTCATCGGCACGCTGACGTGCCACTGGCCGACGATGGCCTGGTACAGGCCCAGCAGCGGCAGGGTGAACACCACCAGGGCCACCAGCATCCACTTCATCGGCAGATCGCGTTCGGTCTCCAGCAGCGCCTGGCCACCGGCACCGCTGCTACGCGCCGCGGCAAAGCCGCTCTTGATGCCCTTGAGCAGCGACTTGCGCAGCGAGAACAGCGTCCACACGCCGCCGACCAGCATCGCGCCCACGCCCAGGTATCGGACCTTGGCGCCCCAGATGGCGAACGCCGCATCGGCCGAGGCGGCGTTGGCGATCGAGGCCGCCAGATCCGGATCCGAACCGATGAAGAACGCCTGGTACAGCGGGATGGCGATATGCCAGGACAGCACCGCGCCGGACAGCACCACGATGCCGACGTTCAAGCCGACGATGTAGCCCACACCCAGCAGCGCCGGCGACAGGTTGGTGCCAAGGAAGGCGGTGACCTTGGAGCTGCCGACGTAGGCCGACTGGGTCCAGGTATCCGGAATCATCCGCAGGCCGCTGGCCGCGGCCAGCTTGACCACCGCGCCGATCACGCCGGACAGGGCCAGGATCTTCAGGCCCGGACCGGGGTTGTCACCGGCCTTGAGCACTTCCGCAGCGGCCTTGCCTTCCGGGAACGGCAGCGGATCCTCGACGATCATCGAACGGCGCAGCGGCACCGAGAACAGCACGCCCAGCAATCCGCCCAGCCCGGCGATGCCCAGCACCCACCAGTACTTGAAGTCCGGCCAGTAGCCCATGATGACCAGCGCCGGGATGGTGAAGATGACGCCGGCGGCGATCGACGAGCCGGCCGAGGCGCCGGTCTGGACGATGTTGTTCTCCAGGATGGAGCCGCCTCCCAGCACCCGCAGCACGCCCATGGACACCACCGCGGCCGGGATGGCGGTGGCGATGGTCAGGCCGGCGAACAGGCCCAGGTAGGCGTTGGCGGCGGACAGGACGACCGCCAGCACGACGGCCAGCAGCACGGCACGGAAGGTAAGTTGAGGCGTCGCAGCCTGGTTCATGACGCGGTTCCGGGGATACAGAAGCCCGACAAACTATCGGCTACGCCCCGGCAAGTCCAGCCGGAAAGGTCCGCGTGGCTATACTCGGCCGGTTCCGCATCGCCCGTCCGCCCATGGCCCAAGCCTCCGTTTCCGCCACGCCCCTGCCCGCCCGCGAGGACTTCCTCGGCCATCCCAAGGGCGTCTATATCTGCTTCTTCACCGAGATGTGGGAGCGCTTTTCCTTCTACGGGATGAAGGCGTTGCTGCTGCTCTACCTGACCAAGTACCACCTGTTCGGCGACAAGGCCGGCCTGGATCTCCTGGGTGCCTACGGGGGACTGGTGTACTGCATCCCGGTCATCGGCGGCGTGCTGGCGGATCGCTGGCTGGGCATGCGCAAGGCAGTGGTGTTCGGCGGCCTGCTGCTGGTTGCCGGCCATGTCGGCATGGCGTTCGAGGGCCATGCCGCCACCTACGTGGACGGCGGCGTCGTTCGCGACGAGGGCTCGCTGCGCATCACCTATCTGTCGCTGGCGCTGATCATCATGGGCGTGGGCTTCCTCAAGCCCAACATCTCTACCATCGTCGGCCGGCTCTACACGCAGAACGATCCGCGCCGCGACGCAGGCTTCAGCCTGTTCTATGCCGGCATCAACCTGGGCGCGCTGTTCGCCTCGCTGGTCTGCGGCTACCTGGGCGAAACCCTGGGCTGGCGCTACGGCTTCGGCGCCGCCGGCATCGGCATGCTGCTGGGCCTGTGCATGTTCCTGTGGGGCCAGAAGTACCTGCACGGCCATGCCGAACCAGCCGCACCCGAACGACTGCGCGAGCGCGTCGCCGGCATCCCGCGCGAGTGGTTGATCTACCTCGGCGCGCTGCTGGGCGTGCTACCGGTGGCATGGCTGATGTGGGCCGCCGCCAACGGCGCGTTCTCGCTGGGCGGCGAAATCTCGCTGGCGCTGCTGTTGATGCTGGCGGTGCTGGCTTGCGTGCTGGCGTGGTTCGGCTGGTTCCTGTCGACCCAGTGCACGCCGGTGCAGCGGCAACAGATGCTCGCGCTGATGGCGCTGATCTTCATGGCGCTGATCTTCTTCACCCTCTACGAGCAGACCTACGGTTCATGGGTGACCTTCACGGATCGCCTGTTGACCAAGGATGTCGTCCCCGCACTGGTGCAGGCCCCCCTGGCGGTGAACTGGAGCGGACACTGGGGTACGGATGCGATCACGTTGTTGGCGCGCGCGCCCTGGTCGACCTGGTCGCTGCTGCTGGCGCCGCTGGGTTTCGTGATTGCCGCGCGGCTGTCCGATCGCGATCCCGGCTCCTCCGCGCCGCGTGCCGTGTTCATCGCGGTGGTGGTGTTGATGCTGGTTTTCCTGTTGCGCGATTGCGTGGTGCTGCCGCAGACCGCCGGCTCGCTGACCTATCTCGGCGCGCTGTTCCTGGTGCTGCTGGCGCCGATGTTCGCCGCGCTCTGGGCCTGGCTGGGCCAACGCGGGCGGGATCCGTCGAAACCGTTCAAGTTGTCGCTGGGCCTGATCATCGCCGGGCTGTCCTTCATTCCGCTGGCCTGGGCCGCCCATCTGGTTGGCGAGAGCGGGCAGATGGCCAGCGTATGGTGGCTGGTGCTGGCCTACCTGGTGCTGGAGATCGGCGAGATGTGCCTGTCGCCGGTGAGCCTGTCGGCGGTGACCCAGTTGTCGGTCCCGCGCGTGGTCAGCCTGATGATGGGCACCTGGTTCCTCGCCACCGCCTTCTCCGAAGCCTTGGCGGCACAGTTCGGCAAACTCGCCGCGATCGAGGTCCCCGAGGGCGGCAGCCTGGTTGTCGCCGACGCGGCCGGACGCTATGCCGACCTGTTCTGGCTGATGACCGCAATCGGCGTGGGTTGCGGCCTGATCGCCCTCCTGTTCTCGCCGCTGCTTCGGCGGATGATGCACGGGGTGCACTGAAAAAAGAACGGCGCCGCGAGGCGCCGTCCTGGTATTGCTCGCGAGTCGAACGACCTTACTGGCTCGCGCCCTTGCCTCCGATGTGCTGGGCGAAGAAATCCAGCATCTTGCTGTACAGGTTGAGGTTGTTCTCTTCCTTGTAGAAGCCATGTCCTTCGCCCGACTGGATGATCACGCCCTGCGGCGCATTGCCGGCCGCGGTCAGCGCCTTGGCCATCGCCTCGGTGTGTTCCGGCGGGCAGCGCGCGTCGCGCGCACCGGCGGCCAGGTAGATCGGCAGCTTCAGCTTGTCGACGTGGTTGATCGGCGACATCGCGTCCTGCTCGGCCTTGGTGCTGCCGTAGGCGCGGATCAGGTACTTCATGCCGTCCTCGCGCTTGCTGGTGTCGCTGAGCTTCATCTGGATCGCGGCGCTGTAATTGCCCACGTAGCCGAACGCGCACTTGTACAGCCCCGGCTCGCGTGCCGGCGCCATCATCGAGGCATAGCCGCCGAAGCTGCCGCCGTAGATGCAGATGCGATCCTTGTTGGCATAGCCCTGCTGGATGGCCCAGTGGGTGCCGTCGAGGATATCGTTCATGATGCCCTCGGCCCACTGCCCGTAGGCCATTTCCTCGAACGCCTTGCCGAAGCCGCCGGAACCGCGGTAGTTCACCTGCAGCACCGCGTAGCCGCGGTTGGCGAACATCTGGTTCTCGAACTGGAAGCCCCAGTCGTCACGCGGGCCCATCGGACCACCGTGGACGTTGACGATCATCGGCAGGTTCTTGCCGTCGGACCCATTGGGGATGGTCAGGTAGCCATGGATGGTCAGGCCATCGCGGGACTTGAAGCTGACCGGTTTGACCGAGGCCATCTTGCTGGCGTCGAGCCACTGGCGGTTCTTCATCAGGAACCGGGCTTTGCCGGTGTCGCGGTCATACAGGTAGAGCTCGCCCGGGTTGGCATCGCTGCGAACCGAGACGACGATCTTCTTGCCATCCTGGGTGGCGCTGGCGAAGTCGACGAACTGGCCCGGGAACGCCGCCGCCAGGGAGGCGTACAGCTCCGCGTCCGGATGGTCCTCGTTGATCAGCTTGACCTGCGGCGCGCCGGCCTCGGTGACCGTCGCGATCACGGTGTCGCCGTCGGCGGCCTGGATCAGCGTGGAGATTTCCGACACCGGATCCTGGTGCAGCACCGTGAAGCTGCCATCGCTGGTGTTGAGGGTGCCGAACGCCGACGGTTTCTTGCCGTCGCCCTGGGTCGCGTAGACGGTGCCGTCCGCTGCGGTGCCGAGGATTTCGATGCGCTTGCCACTGGCCTTGGAACTGTTGATCAGCGTCCACTTGCCACTTGCGTCGCGCCGATACAGTTCGTTGTGCGCGTCGGAGAAATTGCCTTCCTCGTCATAGCGGTCGTAGCAGACCGCGAAGCGCGGCTCCTTCTTCTCGTCCAACGCGATACCGCAGTCGTCGCGCGGCGCGCGCGCCAGCGACTTGCGACGTCCGCTCAACGTGTCCATCAGCACGATTTCGGTTCCGGCGCCGGTGGAGGACCTTGCATACATCGCGGTCATCATGACGTTGTCCGGATCATCCTTCAGCGTGTCCAGCAGGTCGAAGCTTTCGTTGCCTACCTGCTTGCCGCGCTGTGTGGCATCGCGGGTGCCGTAGAAAATCAGCGGCCGCGGCTGCGAACCGTCGGCATTGACGGCATACCATTCACCGGTGCCGAACGGCCGCGCATAGCTGCCGATCTTCTTGATCGAGTTGAACAGCAGGCGATCCGGCGATGTCCAGTAGAAACTGCCGACGCTCTTTTCTTCGGGCAGCTGGTTGATCTTGACGATGCTCAGGTCCTTGGTCCGCAGCACGGTCAGGACATCCTGGTCGCCCCGGTCGACGGTCATCGCCAGATATTCGCCATTGGGCGAAATCTTCACGCTGCTGTAGGTCGGATGCTTGACGAAATCCTGCACCGGGATCAATTCAACCGCCTGCGCGGCGCACGACATCCCCATCGCGGCCGCGACGCCGGCCCACTTCCATTTCCCCATTTTCATTGTTCCCCCATGGTTGAATCCGGCAGAAGCCGGATTACAGGGAGTCTAACGGCAAATCGGGGGAAATGTGATCCAGTACCGCTTCCAATCCGGTTTCCCAGGCGGGCATCGGCCGGCCCAGCAGCGCTTCCAGTTTTCCGGTATCCAGCCGCGAATAGGCCGGGCGCGAAGCCCGCGTGGGATAGGCGGAAGAAGGAATCGGCAGCACCCGCGGCAGGCGCGGAATCAGTCCGCGGCGATGCGCACCGGCCATGATGGCCTCGGCGAATCCGTGCCAGCTGGTTTCGCCGGCGGCGGTCAGGTGTATCAGTCCACGTTCCTGTGGATGATTGGCGATGACTTCGGAAGTCACGTCGGCGATCATCCCTGCCGGCGTGGGTGTGCCCCGCTGATCAGACACGACCCGCAGTTCGTCGTGCTCCCTGGCCAGCCGCAACATCGTCAACAGGAAGTTGCTACCACGTTCCCCGTAGACCCATGCGGTCCGGAAAATCAAGTGCGGTGCTCCGGACCTGAGAATCGCTTCCTCCCCCGCACGCTTGGACGCGCCATACACGCCCAGCGGCGCCGTTGGATCCTCTTCTCGATACGCTCGTTCACGCGTGCCGTCGAACACATAATCCGTGGAGTAGTGGACCAGCGGAACGCCATGCTTCGCGCAATAGCTCGCCAACATCGCCGGCGCTTCCGCATTGGCGCGCCAGGCGGCGTCGACATCATCCTCGGCACGGTCCACCGCCGTATAGGCGGCCGCGTTCACAACCAGTCCGGGACGCAGCCGCCCAAGCAGCCCAGGCAGAGAGGCTGGCCGATCAAAGTCGACAGCTTCGCAAGGCATGCCTCCCGGCAGCACGCCCGTGCGGGTGGTCGGAATGATCGTTCCCAGCCGCGCCAAGCTGCGCTTCAGCTCATGGCCAACCTGCCCGTTGGCGCCTAGCAACAGGATCCTCGTCATGCAGCAAACGGAGGCAGCTGTTCAGGCTTCATCTCATCCAGGAAAGGCATGCGCGCATCCTTGTCTGAAAGCACGGGATCATGGATCGGCCAGTCGATGCCGATGCTGGCATCGTCCCAGCGGATGCCCGCGTCGCTGGCCTTGTCGTACGTAGCCGTGCACAGGTAGCTGAAGATCGCCCGCTCGGAAAGAACGGCGAAGCCATGCGCAAATCCTTCCGGAATCCAGAATTCACGCTTGTTCTCCGCACTCAGCATCACTGCCGTCCAACGCCCGAAATGCGGCGAGCCCCTGCGGATGTCCACCGCGACGTCATATACCTCGCCCTCCAGCACGCTGACCAACTTCCCTTGCGGATTCGGCCATTGATAGTGCAGGCCACGCAGCACGCCCCGGGAAGACGAGGATATGTTGCTCTGCACGAATCTGGCGGGCAGGCCATGCTTGCCGAACCGCTCGGCATTCCATGCTTCGTAGAAGAAGCCGCGATCGTCACCGAAAACGGTGGGCTCGATCACGACGCAGCCCGGCAACGGAGTCTCGACAATCTTCAAGGGACAATCCCCCGTTCCAGCAGCGCCAGCAGGTATTCGCCGTAACCGTTCTTCGCCAGCGGCGCCGCCAGGCGGCGCAATTGCTCGCCGTCAATCCAGCCGTTGCGGTAGGCGATCTCCTCCGGACAGCACACACGCAGACCCTGCCTGGCCTCGATGGTTTCGATGAACGTGGAAGCTTCGAGCAGCGATTGGTGGGTACCTGTATCCAACCACGCGTATCCGCGTCCCAGCGGTTCGAGGTGCAAGCTGCCGTCTTCCAGATAACGTCGGTTGAGATCGGTGATCTCCAGTTCGCCACGCGGTGACGGCCGCAATGAAGCGGAATATTCGCTGGCACGGCCGTCATAGAAGTAAAGGCCGGTGACCGCATAATTCGAACGGGGTTTCGTAGGTTTTTCCTCGATTCCAACAACGGTTCCATCGGCATTGAATTCCGCCACGCCATAGCGTTCCGGATCCCGCACCCAGTAACCGAACACGGTCGCGCCTTCCGTCCTCGCGTCGGCGCGCTTGAGAATCTGGCTGAAACCGTGCCCGTGGAAAATGTTGTCGCCCAAGACAAGGCAACTGGGCCCGCCGGCGAGAAAATCACTGCCGATGAGGAATGCCTGCGCCAATCCATCCGGACTGGGCTGCACGGCATACTCGATCCGCATCCCCCACTGCGAGCCATCCCCGATCAGGTTGCGGAACAGGATCTGTTCGTGCGGCGTGTTGATGATCAGGACTTCGCGGATTCCCGCCAGCATCAGCACGCTGAGCGGGTAGTAGATCATTGGTTTGTCATAGACGGGCAACAACTGCTTGCTGATGGCCTGGGTGATGGGATACAGGCGCGTGCCGGTCCCACCGGCCAGGATGATGCCCTTGCGTGTGCTCATGCGGGTTTCCTGCTCAAGCTGCGGTGCCGATGCGTTCCAGACGATAACTCCCGTCCAGCACGCGATTCACCCAATCCTGGTTCGCCAGGTACCAGTCCACGGTTTCGGCGATGCCCTGTTCGAAGGTGTGCTGCGGTTCCCACCCCAGCTCGTCGCGCAATTTGGATGCGTCGATGGCGTAGCGGCGGTCGTGCCCGGGGCGATCCGCCACGAATCTGATCTGGCTGCTGCGCGGCTTGCCATCGGCCCGTGGATGACGCTCGTCGAGCAGGCGGCAGATGGTTTCCACCACGTCGAGATTCCGGCGCTCCGCGTTCCCGCCAACGTTGTAGGCCTCGCCCGCCCGTCCCCTCAACAGGACATCGCGGATGGCCGAGCAATGGTCGCCGACGAACAGCCAATCCCGGACATGCTGGCCATCACCGTAGACCGGCAGGGGTTCACCCGCCAGTGCACGCTGGATGATCAGGGGGATCAGTTTTTCGGGGAAATGGTAAGGGCCATAGTTGTTGGAGCAGTGGGTGGTGAGGGTCGGCAATCCATAGGTGTGATGGAATGCGCGCACCAGGTGATCCGATGCGGCCTTCGAGGCCGAATAGGGTGAATTCGGCGCATATGGCGTGATTTCCGTGAACCTTCCCGTTTCACCCAGCGAACCGTAGACCTCGTCGGTGGACACATGCAGGAAGCGGAAACGCTCCCGCTCCCCGTCGGGCAGCGAACGCCAATGATCACGGACGGCTTCCAGCAGGCCCAGGGTGCCGACCACGTTGGTCTGGATGAAGGCGCCGGGTCCGTCTATCGAACGATCCACGTGGCTCTCGGCGGCAAAGTTCAGGACGGCTTCCGGCCGATGTTCCGCCAGCAGGGACGCAACGAGTCTCGAATCGCCGATGTCGCCCTTGACGAAGACATGGTTGGCATTGCCTGCCAGCGAGGAAAGCGTGTCCAGGTTGCCGGCGTAGGTCAGTGCATCGAGATTGACCACCCGGATGCCATCGGCAACGGCACGAAGCACGAAGTTGCCCCCGATGAAACCGGCCCCGCCGGTTACCAGCCATGTCGTCATCTCTCACCTCGTCCAGTTCTGTTGTTCCGCGGGACATCGGTCGGGCGGCATCTTCTTCGCATGCCTTTCCGACGGCCCTGCCGCAGCAAAAAAAGCCCTGCCGGCACGCCATCCTGGCGCACACATGAAGATTGTAGTGATCGGGGCCGCCAAAAGGGCATCACGAGGAAACGTAGCCCGGGAAGCGCCGAAAATAGAAAACCCGCCAGCTGGCGGGTTTCCCGAAGCATCGCCTGAACGCCGGGGCCGTCTCAGAACGGAATATCGTCGTCGGCGAAGTCGTCCATCGGCGCGGGCTGCTGGGCCGGGGCCTGCCGGCGCGGGGCCTGCTGGGAATATTCCTGCCGCTGCGGGCGCTGCGGGCGGTCCATGCCGCCACCGCCACCGCCGCCTTCGCCGCGTCCACCCAGCATCTGCATTTCATCGGCGATGATGTCGGTGGAGTACTTCTCCACGCCGTCCTGGCCGGTGTACTTGTCATAGCGGAGCGAGCCTTCCACATACACCTGGCTGCCCTTGCGCAGGTACTCGCCGGCGATTTCGCCCAGCTTGCCGAAGAACACCACGCGGTGCCATTCGGTGCGTTCCTGCTGGTTGCCGTCGCGGTCCTTGCGGACGCTGGTGGTGGCCAGGCTGATCCGGGTGATGGCCATGCCTCCCTGGGTGTACTTGGTTTCGGGGTCGTTGCCGAGATTGCCGACCAGGATGACTTTGTTGATGCCGCGGGCCATAGCGCTGATTTCCGTTAGTGATCGCCCGCCGGACGCGGGCATGGACCAGTGAAGTATACCCATGCCGGCCTGACCATCAGGTGGCTCCGTGACGTCCTGTAGGAATTCCCCGTCCCGCCCGCCTTATAATTCAGGCACTTCCCTGCCCGATTTCCCATGTCCGTCGTCGAATCCCCGCGTTCCGCCCTGGCCCTGCCCCAGATCCAGTCCCTCGCCGCGGCGGACATGGCCGCCATCGACGCCCTGATCCGGCGCCGGCTGGCCTCGGACGTCGTGCTGATCAACCAGATCGCGGACCACATCGTCTCGGCCGGCGGCAAGCGCCTGCGCCCGATGCTGGTGGCGCTGGCCGGACGGGCCACCGGCGCGATCGGGCCGGATCACCACCAGTTGGCCGCCATCATCGAGTTCATCCATACCTCCACCCTGCTCCACGACGACGTGGTGGACGAGTCGGACCTGCGCCGTGGCCGCAGTACCGCCAACGCGCTGTGGGGCAACGCGCCCAGCGTGCTGGTCGGCGACTTCCTGTATTCGCGCAGCTTCCAGCTGATGGTGGAACTGGACCGCATGGACGTGATGCGGATCCTGGCCGACACCACCAACCGCATCGCCGAAGGCGAAGTGCTGCAGTTGCTGCATGTGCACAACCCCGATACCGACGAAGCCGCCTACCTGCGCGTCATCGAGCGCAAGACGGCGGTGCTGTTCGCCGCCGGTACCCAGTTGGGCGCGCTGGCGTCGCGGGTCGACGCCGCGACCCAGCAGCGTCTCTACGACTACGGCATGAACCTCGGCTATGCCTTCCAGATCGCCGACGACGTGCTGGACTACACCGCCGACGCCACCGACCTGGGCAAGAACCTGGGCGACGATCTGGCCGAAGGCAAGGCGACCCTGCCGCTGATCCACGCCATCCGTCATTCGGATGCCGCGACCACCGCCCGCCTGCGCATGATCGTGCAGGAAGGCGACGCCGCGGCGATGCCGGAAGTGCTGGCGGCCATCCACGCGACCGGCGGGCTGGAATACAGCCAGCGGCGCGCACGCGAATACGCCGATGCCGCCGAGCGCTGCCTGGACGGCCTGGCCGAAAACGAAGCCGTCGCCGCATTGCGCGGACTGGCCCGCTACGCGGTCGAACGCAGCCACTGATGCCGTTCGCCACGCACGAGCGGGAACGGTTGCTGGCCGCGCACGGCGTGGGTCCCACCGTGATCGCGCGACTGGAACAGATCGGCTACCACACCCTCGCCGATCTGGCCCAGGCCACGCCCGCGGACATCAACGCGCAGATTGCGGCGATGCTGGGCACCACCTGCTGGCGCAACAGCCCGCAGGCGCGCACCGCGATCGCCAACGCGATCGCGGTGGCACAGGATCAGTCGCCGAACACTTCCTCGAAGAAGTCATCCATCATCCGGTAGGCGCGCTTGGCCGCGCGCGCGTTGTAGACACAGCCCGGCGGCCGGTTGGCATTCTCCAGCGCGAAGCAGTGCACCGCGCCGCTGAAGTTGACGAACTGCCAGTCGGCGCCCGCCTCGTTCATTTCCTTCTCGAACGCCGCGATGTGCGGTGCGGTGCCACGATCCTCGGCGCCATTCAGGACCAGGATCGGCGACTTCACCATACCCGCCTTTGCCGGCGATTGCGTGTCCAGGCCGCCGTGGAAGCTCACCACGCCGGAGACCGCGGCGCCACCGCGAGCCAGTTCCAGCACCGACGAGCCACCGAAGCAGAAACCGAACGCACCGATTTTCGCGGCATCCACGGGTGCCTTGCCGGCCTGCCCCTTCAGCGCCGCGAGCGCCGCGTCCATGCGCGCGCGCATCGTCGCCGGATCCGCGTACAGCGGCTTGACCTGGGCCAATGCCTGGTCCGGGTTCTGCGGCCGCACACCCTTGCCGTACATGTCGACTACCAGCACCACGTAGTCGTCGCCGGCGACCTGCTTGGCCTTGGCCACCGCATCGTCGGTCACGCCCAGCCAATCCGGCACCATCAGCAGGCCAGGACGCTGTTCCTTGCTGGCGTCGTCGTAGACCAGGAAACCGGAAAAGGTCTGCTTGCCGACTTTCCATTCCAGCGGTTTGGCCTGCGGCGCGGCAAGCAGCGGGAATACCCACAACGCGGCCAGCAGGGCCGCCAGTACGGACAACGGACGCATGACAGTTCCTTGCAAGGAAAGACCGGCGGAGTGTACGCCGGTCCGGGCGCCGCGAGTGTGCAGTGGCGGACCTGTTGTACTCAGGCGATGCCGATGCCGGGAATCGCCGAAATCAGCGCCGGGTCGAACCCCGCCAGCTCGGCGAAATGACGCCCGCGCGCCACGTAGTCGCGATACGGACCGTAGCTGGGGGCGCCCGGCGACAGCAGGATGACGCCGGGCGCGGACAGATGCGCGCGTGCCTGCGCCATCGCATCCGGCAGGCTTTCCGCCGCCAGCAGAACGAAGCGGCCCGCCGCCGCGAGCGGCGCCAGCAACGCGTGGATGCGTGGCCCGTTGGCACCCATGGTGACGATCACCCGTGGCGCGTCGTGCTCCATGCGGGCGGCGAATCCTTCCCACTCCAGGCCGCGATCATGGCCACCGACCAACAGCGCGATCGGCTTGCCGGCGAAGCATTCCAGCGCCGCCAGGCTCGCGTGCGGCGTGGTGCTGATCGAGTCGTTGACATAGGTGTAGCCATCCCGTTCGCCCAGGGTCTGCAGGCGATTGGGCAACGGCCGGAAATCCCGCGCCGCCGCGGCGACCCCGGCGCCATCGATGCCCACCGCTTCCAGCGCGGTCAGCACCGCGCACAGGTTGCTGCGGTTGTGCCGGCCGGGCACCGGCACCGAGGTGGTATCCATCACCCGCTGCTCGCCGCGGTACAGATCGTCGCCGCGCAGGTGCCAGCCCCGCGGCGTGTTGAACCAGTGGATCTCGCTGTGCGGCAGCGACAACGTGGCCAGTTGCGGATCGGTCGCGTTGAGCACAGCCACGCGCGGATGCGCGCGGGTCACCAGGGCCAGCTTGTCCTCGACATAGCGCGCCTGGCTACCATGCCAGTCCAGATGCTCCGGAAACAGGTTCAGCACCACCGCCACGTCCGGGCGCGCGCCGCTGGCGGCGACATCGCCGGTCTGGTAGCTGGACAGTTCGATGGCCCAGTACTCCGGCGCCGGCCGCGGTTCCAGCACTTCCAGCAGCGGCAAGCCGATGTTGCCGGCCAGCGCGGTGCGATGTCCGGCCGCGCGCAACAGGTGGGCCAGCAATGACGTGGTGGTGCTCTTGCCCTTGGTGCCGGTCACACAGAGGGTATGCGCGGCGACACCGTCGGCGCCGGCATGTTCGGCGAACCACAGCGCGGTGCCGCCGATGAAGCGGGTACCTCGCGCGGCGGCGGCGAGTGCCTCGGGCTTGTTGGGGCTGATGCCCGGCGACTTCACCACGATCTCGAAGGCGGACAGCGCGTCCGCATCGATCGTGGTGACGATGCGCAGTTGCCCGTCGCCGAGCGCGGCGGCGTCATCGGCCTCGCCCGTGCCGCAGAACAGCGTCAGTGGCAGCGCGGGCAGTCGCGCGCGAATCGCGTCATGCGCGGCGCGGCCTTCCCGGCCCCAGCCCCACAACGCGACCCGGCGTCCCTCAAGCTGCGAAATTCGCACGCAGTCGCTCCCACAGCGCGGCGGGGATGCGGTGTTCGCCCCCCACTTCCAGCAGCGGCGCGATCGCCAGTTCGGCCGGATCCAGCTGCGGCCGGATTTCGCGGTTGAAACGCGCCACCAGCGCGTCCTCGCGCCATTCCGGGCGTTCGCCCAGCGCGGCCATCGCCGCGCGCGATTCCTGGCCTTCGCCGACGCATTCGAACGGCTTGTGGTCCTGGTATTCCAGCAGCGCGTCGAAGCCGCCGATCTGGCCCGGGTCATCCAGCAGGTTGCGGCCGAAGATGCCGACCAGGCGCGGCTTGGGCATGAACGGTGCCAGCGCCAGGAACACGAAGTGGCACTTCGGGCAGACGCCGCACCAGCGGTTCACCGGGCGCTCGCCGAGGATGTGGAAGTTGCGGTTGCAACTGGAGAAATGCGCGTCGTAATGATCGGTGCGGGCGAACTGCCGCGCCACCGCCAGTTCGGACAGCGGCCGCAACAGCGAGTAGTAGTGCAGGTCCGCGGCCACGTGCCGCTGCACGTAGTCGCCCAGCAACTGCTCGCAGCGCCAGCCCTTGGACCACTGGTGGTTCACTTCGCCGGTGCCGGGGATGACGCTGCCGTAGCTGGCCGAGCGCTCATTGGAGAACACCACCTGGTCGGCGTCCTGCAGCAGCGCCGCCAGCACCATGATCGCCGAATTGATCGCGGTGACCGGGATATGGCCGTTCCAGGCGCCCTGCCGGTTGTACTCGAACAGTTCCGGCGCCAGCGCGCGCCCCAGGTTGAAGGTCGGCAGACCGGTGCGCGCCGCGCAGGCGGCGATCAGCTGCGAACCACCCACCCAGGTGACGGTCTGCCCGACGCCCGCGCCGCGCAACGCCTCGATGCTGACCAGCGAATCCTTGCCGCCGCCGATCGCGACCAGCGCGTGCCGGCGCAGGCCCAGCGCCGGTGCGGGCGCATCCGGCTCGGTCTTGCCGATCGGAAAGCGCACCCGACCATGCAGGTCCAGGCCGTTGCGGTAGGCGAACTCGCCCAGCCCATTGACGTAGATCTCTTCCATCATCGCCGCGGTATCGGCGTCGATGGCGTAGTCGTCGATGCGGATTTCCGGCGGCACCGCGGCCTTGTAGTAACTCACGCCGGTCAGCAGGTGCAGCAGCCGCAGCGCCTGCTGCGCGGCCTGCGCCCGTTGCGTGTCCAACGTGAAGGGGGCGCCGGGGAAAGTGACGGTCTCGATCAGTTCGGGACCGTCGTCGAAAGCGTAGACCAGGCGCGCGACGCCGGTTTCCGGATCGAGGGAACAGCGGACGAACCGGAAACAGCGGATGGAGGAACGATCGAAATTGCTCATGCGGAACCTGTGGTGACGGCCGCCTGCCGGCGCAGGTAACGGCGGCTGACGAAGTATTCGAGGATGAAAGCGGGCACCGCGCCCAGCACGATGGCGAACACGGTGAACAGCAGCATGGTCAGCGGCAGCCAGGACAGGCTGTCTTCCACCGGTGCCGGGCTGGCCGCCCAGAGCTGGTCGCCGGCGGATACGGCGGCGACCCACGCACCCAGCAAAAGCGGGAACGCCAGATAGGACAACAGCAGCGTGCGCAGGGTCATGCCCCCAGCCGACCAGCGCCGCTGGCGCGCCAGTGCGCGGCGATGCCAGGCCGTGGTGCCCAACGCCCCCAGCAACGCGGCGAAGAACGCCGCTGGCGCCCATTTCAGCGCCTCCAGTGCTCCGGCCGGCCATTGCGAGACATTCCACTGGTGAAGCATCGCCACGAAGGCGATGATCGCCAGCGCCAGCGCGATGACCGCCGTGGTCAGCACGAACTCAGCGCGCGGTTTCATCGCCCACGGCCTCGTCAAGCACTTCCTCCGCCGGCAGATCGCGGAGGTTGTAGGTGTTGGCCATCGAGAAGCCGTAGGCGCCGGCATCGGCGAACACCAGCACGTCGCCCTCGGCGGTCGCCGCCGGCAGGCGCCGGCGCTTGCCGAACACGTCGCTGGATTCGCAGATCGGGCCGACCACGTCGAAGCTGTCCTCCAGCGTGTCGCCCAGCCGGCTCAGATTGGCCACGTCGTGCCAGGCGTCGTACAGCGCCGGGCGGATCAGCGCGTTCATGCCTGCGTCCGCGCCAACCCTGCGGATGCCCTGCTTCTCCACCACCTGGGTGACATGGGTCAGCAGCGCCCCCGATTCGGCCACCAGGTAGCGGCCCGGTTCGATGATCAGCTGATAGGCGGGATACGCGGCCTTGATTTCGGCCAGCCCGGTCGCCCAGGACTCCAGATCGAAGGGCTCGTCCTCGGCCGCGTAAGGAATCGGCAATCCGCCGCCGATGTCGATGCTTTCGATGGTGCCGATCTGATCGGCCAGCCCGCCCAGCTCGTCGCTGACCTGCTTCCAGTGCAACGGCGTCTCCACTCCGCTGCCCAGGTGCGCATGCAGGCCGACGATGCGGATGTCGAGCGCGCGCGCGGCGGCGAGGAACTCGTCCAGGCGCGCCAGCGGCAAGCCGAACTTGGAGGTCTTGCCGCCCGTCTTGACCTTGTCGTGATGGCCATCGCCACGTCCCAGATCAATGCGCACCCACAGCTTGCGACCACGGAACACCTCGGGCCAGTTCCGCAGCGCCTCGACGTTGTCGAGGGTGACGATGACGCCGCGCGACAGCGCGAATTCGTACTCTCCCCGCGGCGCGAAGCTGGGGGTGAACAGCACGTTCTGCGGCGCCAGCGAAGGCACTTCCGCGAACACGCGCTCCAGTTCGCCCTGCGACACGCATTCCAGGCCGAAGCCCTCGCCGGCGATCGCGCGCAGTACGGCCGGATGCGAGTTGGCCTTGATCGCATAGAAGCGGCGATCGATGGCGGCGATGCCGGCCAGCGCGCGNCCCGCACGGTCGGCAGGTGGTAGACGTAGCGCGGGGTGCCGACGCCGGCGAGCGACAGCAGGCGTTCGCGTTCCTTCGGCGCCTGCCACCACGGCATGCCGCGGCGGCGGATCGCGCCGTTGATCTCGCGCCAGCTCGGACCGAACACACTGGTCTCGTCGGTCGGCATCGCGCCGCTGTCGATCAGCGCCGCGTGCAGCACCGGCAACATGCCGTCGGCGGTGGCCTCGTCGATGACGAAGGTCAGGTTGAGGTCGTTGGACGACTGCGAAATCAGGTGCACGCGTTCGCGGCCGAACATCGCCCACACATCCGACAGCTTGTGCAGCAGCGAGCGCATGCCGCGGCCGACCAGGGTGATCGCGGTGCACGGCGCGATCACCTTGACCCGGCACACTTCGGCCAGATCCGCCGACAGCGCCGCCAGCACGTCGGTGCTGACCAGGTTCTCGCTGGGATCCAGCGACACGGTGACGTTGGTTTCCGACGAACCGATCAGGTCCACCGACAGGCCATGCTTCTTGAAGCGCGCGAACACGTCGGCCAGGAAGCCGACCTGCTGCCACATGCCGATGCCTTCCATCGACACCAGCACGATGCCGTTGCGCCGGCTCACCGCCTTCACGCCGGGAACCGTCGCGGCCTTGTCGTCGATGCTGGTACCCGGCAGATCCGGACGCTCGGTATCCAGGATCGCCATCGGCACGCCGGCGTTGCGGCACGGCTTGATCGAGCGCGGATGCAGGACCTTGGCGCCGGTGGTGGCGATTTCCTGCGCTTCGTAATAATCCAGCCGGGTCAGCAGGCGCGCATCCGGCACTTCGCGCGGGTTGGCGCTGAACATGCCGGGCACGTCGGTCCAGATTTCCACCCGGCGCGCGCCCAGCAGCGCGCCGAAGTAGGCCGCCGAGGTATCCGAGCCGCCGCGGCCCAGGATCGCGGTGCCGCCATCGCCGTGACGGGCGATGAAGCCCTGGGTCAGCAGCATCGCGCAGTCCTGGGCGGCAAAGGCGCGCCGCCAGTCCTGGTCCGGCGCGGTCGCGCAGGACACCGACAGGCGCTGCGCCCACGCGCTCTGGTTGGGCAGGATGCTGGCCTGCAACCAGTGGCGTGCGTCCATCCAGCCGAAGTCCAGTCCCTGCGATTTCAGGTAGGCCGCGCCCAGCGTGGAGGACAGCAATTCGCCCTGCGCCATCACCTCGGCCTGCCAGTCGAGGCTGCGGGCCGCGACGCGCGAATCGGCCAGCAAATCGCGCAACGCCGCCAGCCGGGTACCGAGCACCGCGTCGGCGTCCAGTTCCAGTTCGACGGCGAATTCGCGGTGGCGCTGCTCCAGTTTCGCGACACGCTCGGCGCTGTCGGCCGCGCCATCGGCAATCGCGGTCAGCTCGTTGGTGACGCCGGACAGCGCCGACACCACCACCAGCACGCGCGCGCCCTGCTCGTCCGCCCGTTTTTTCGCCAGCCGGCCAATCGTGTCCCAACGATGACGACGGGACACCGAAGTGCCACCGAACTTGAGGACGATCCAGGGATCAGGCGCGATAGGGGCGGAGGGCATGGATAGAATGGCGGGGAAATGCCCGAAACATTCGGGCGTGAACCCTCGATTCTAGCCGAACGCCCCGCCGAATTTGGCCCGGACCGGCACCGAAGGACAGCGACCCATGCGCCCTCGCCGCTACCTGCAGCTCGACGTCTTCGCCGACCGCCCCGGCGCCGGCAATCCGCTGGGGGTGGTGCTGGACGCGGCCGATCTGGACACCGCGGCCATGCAGGCGTTCGCGGCCTGGACCCGGCTGTCCGAAACCATCTTCTTCCTGCCGCCGACCTCGGCCGAGGCCGACTACCGCATCCGCATCTTCACCCCGCGCCGGGAACTGCCGTTCGCCGGCCATCCCAGCATCGGCGCGGCCTGGGCGGCGCTGGAGACCGGGCTGGCGCCGGAAACCGGTGCGCTGGTGCAGGAATGCGAGGCCGGCCTGCTGCCGGTGTCGGTGGAAGGCCGTGGCGCCGACCGGCTGGTGCGGTTGCGTGCGCCGGCGGCGCGTCCGCAGCCGGTATCCGCACCGGCGCGCAACCTGCTTGCCGCGGTGCTCGCGCCGCTCCCGCTCGGCCCGCTGCCCGCCGCGCTCTGGAACAACGGTCCGGCATGGTGGCTGGTGGAACTGGAGGATGCCGCCGCGGTCCGCGCGCTGGTGCCCGACCTTTCCGCCATCGACGCACTGAGCCGGGCCAGCGGCGCGATCGGCCTGGCAGTGTTCGGCCAGGCTGCGACGAATCAGGCCCCAATGGATCAGAAGCACGCGCTCGCCGTGCGTGCGTTCTGTCCGGCCGACGACATACCGGAGGATCCGGTGACCGGCAGCGCGAACGCCGCCATCGGCGCGTTGCTGCACGCCGCGGGCCGCTTTCCGGGCCTGCACGGCCGCTACATCGCCAGCCAGGGCCGCGAACTGGGACGCGACGGGCGGGTCACGGTGGAGCTCGACGCCACCGGCGACATCTGGATCGGCGGGCAGGTGCAGGCGGTCATCGCCGGCAGCGCGACTTGGTAAGCTGCGCGCCCCCACCGAGATTCCCCCGATGACCCTTCGCCGCTACGTCCAACTGGACGTTTTCGCCGACCGCCCCGGCGCCGGCAATCCGCTCGCCGTGGTCCTGGACGCCGAGGGCCTGGACGACGACGCCATGCAGGCGATCGCCCGCTGGACCCGCCTGCCGGAAACCACCTTCGTGTTTCCCGCCCCGTCGGCGGAAGCCAGCTACGGCCTGCGCATCTTCAGTCCGCGCCGCGAGGTGCCGTTCGCCGGCCACCCCAGCGTGGGTACCGCACACGTGGTGCTGGAAGCGGGCCTGGCGGAGCCGCGCGAGGGCGTGCTGGTGCAGGAAGGCATCGCTGGCCGCCTGCCGCTGCGGGTGGATGGCGAGGGCCACGGGCGCAGCATCGCCGTGCGCACTCCGCGCGCCAGCGTGCTGAAAACCGGCGAACCGGCCAACGATCCGTTATTGCAGGCGGCGCTCGCCAGTTTGCCCGCCGGTGCCTTGCCTCCCGCGCTGGTCGACGGCGGCCGCCGCTGGTGGCTGGCCGAGGTTCGCGACGAACAGACGCTGCGCACGGCCGCGCCCGACTGGAACGCGATCGCCACGCTGGCCAAGGCCACCGACAGCATGGGCGTGTGCGCCTACGCGCGCGCCGACGCAGGCCAGGACTACGACCTGGTGGTGCGCGCCTTCGTCGGCGCGCCGGCGGTGTTCGAGGACGCCGCGTCCGGCGCCGCCAATGCGACCCTGGCCGCCTGGCTGGCCGAACGTGGCGCGCTGCCCGCCGGACGCACCCGCTATACCGTCAGCCAGGGCCGCGAGGTCGGCCACGATGCCCGCCTGCAGCTGCACGTGGACGAGCATGGCGACGTCTGGTCCGGCGGTCACGTCCGCACGGTGGTCAGCGGCACGCTGGACTGGTGATCGGAGCCCCCTGCACCGCATCGTTCCGGCAAACGGGATGAGTCCGGCAAAGTAAAGACGGCAGCACGCGCCACTCGCGTGCTGCCGCCGGTTTCAGCGCGCCTCGTAAACCGGTTTGCCGTCCACCCAGGTGGAACGGATATGCAACTCGTCCAGCTGCGCGGCCGGCACCGCCAGCGGATCCTCGTCGAGGATCACGAAATCCGCGCGCAACCCCGGCGCCAATTGGCCCACTTCCTTCTCGTCGCGTCCCGCCCAGGCGGCATCGGCGGTGAACCCACGCACCGCCTCGGCGGCGCTGAGCCGCTGATCCGGCTGCCATCCACCGGGCGGCTGGCCGTCGCGATCCTGGCGGGTCACCGCCGCATACAGGCCCAGCCGCGGATCCACCGATTCCACCGGGAAATCCGAACCCAGCGCGAGCCGCGCGCCGCTATGCAGGAATCGCTGCCAGGCGTAGGCGCCGAGGATGCGCTGCGGGCCGACCCGGTCCTCCGCCCAGGGCATGTCGGAGGTCGCATGGGTCGGCTGCATCGAGGCGATCACGCCCAGCCTGGCGAACCGCGGGATGTCCTCCGGCGCGACGATCTGCGAGTGTTCGATGCGCCAGCGGTGATCCGAGCCGGCGCCATCTCCCAGCACCTTCTGGTAGGTGTCCAGCACGATCCGGTTGCCGCGATCGCCGATCGCGTGGGTCGCCACCTGCACGTCGCATCCGCGCGCCTTGCGCACCGCGGTTTCGTAGCTCGCGGGATCGGTGACCAGCAGGCCGCGATTGCCGTGATCATCGCTGTATTCCTCCAGCATGGCCGCGCCCCGGCTGCCCAGCGCACCGTCGATGTACAGCTTCACTCCACGCATTTCCAGACGTCCGCCGGAGTGGCGGTAGAGTCCGTTGGCGCACAGATCCGCCAGCGCGTTTCCGTCACCGTCGGCATAGGCGTCCACCCTCAGCGGGAGGCGGCCCTGATCGGCGAAGCGCTTGAACAGGGCCAGATCCTCGCGCGACACGCCCATGTCGTGCACGCCAGTCAGGCCATGCCGCACCGCCGCATCGAACGCCTTGGCGGCCGCCTGCTCGCGGGTCGCGTCATCGGCGGGAGGAATCACCGCGTACACCAGTCCCATCGCGCCATCGACGAATACGCCGTCCGGCTTGCCGCCGGCGCGCTCGATGCGGCCGCCATCCGGTTGCCAATCCCCTTCCAGCGACCTGGCGGATTTCGCCGCCACCGCGCGCAATGCCGCCGAATTCGCCCAGCCGGCATGCCCGTCCACGCGTTCCAGCCAAACCGGGCGATCCGGGAACGCGGCATCCAGATCCGCGGCGGTCGGGAACCGCTTCTCGGGCCAGTCGTTCTGATCCCAGCCACCGCCCAGCAACCAGGCGTCCTTCGGCAATTGCGACGCGTAGGCGCGCAGGCGTTCCACGATTTCCTGCTTGCTGCGGGTACCGGTCAGGTCCGCGCGCATGAGCGCGAAGCCCAGCCCCATCAGGTGGCCATGCGCATCGATGAGTCCCGGAATCACCGTCTTGCCGGCGGCCTCGACGCGCTCGGCCTGTGGATACTTCGCGCGCAGTTCCGCCGCATCACCCAACGCCAGCAACCGCCCCGCCGAATCCCAGGCCATGGCCTGGACCTCCGGCCGCCGCGGATCGGAGGTATGGATGCGATCGGCGGTCAGCACGGTGACCTCCGCCGCCAGTCCCGCTCCGGACATCGCACCCAACACCATCGCCAGCAAGCATCTGCGCATTCCCCGCTCCCGTGTGTTTGAACCCGGGCGACTATGCGTTCGATGGCCGGTGCGTTCAAGCGCCGGAAAACGGAAAGGGCCCCGCGGGGCCCCTTCGCGTGATGCGCCGGCTTACTCCGGCCGCACGTCCACCCTGACCCGGATCCGATCACCGGGGTGGTAGCTGGTGCGGGTGTGATAAGTGCGATTGGCGTATTCGTAAGTCACGTCGTAACCGGTGACCCGGCCATCGCCGCTGTAGCCGCCGTTGTAACCACCATTGACCGGCTCGGGATCGCAGACCCGGACCGTGCCGCGCCGTGCCTGGCGGTTGCGCTGGGTGTTGTCGTAGATCGAACGCCCGGCCATCCCGCCGACCATCGAGCCCACTGCGGTACCCACGTAGCGGCCGCTGCCGTCGCCGATCTTGCTGCCGAGCACGGCACCGGCGATGCCGCCGATCACGGTGGCCACGGTGCGGCCGGTGTCGGTGCCGCGGTAGCGATCGTCGCCATAGCGGTCATCGCGATAACGATCATCGTCGCCGTAGTAACCATCGTTCCGGTAGCCGCCGTCGTCATAGACATACTGGTCGTCCGCGTCGCGGTAATAGCAACGCTGCGAGGTGCTGACGGTGCGGCCGCCGTAGCGATCGCCTTCGATGATCGGATCCACCCGGACGACCCTGGCGTAGTCATACTCGGCGGTGGAATAGCGATCCCCGTAGCCGCCGGAATAGGACTGCGCCGAGGCGGTGCCGGAAGCCAGCAGGCCGAACGCCAGCAGGGATGTGGAAAGGCGGTTCATGTGGAGCTCCCCACGCCGGGATGGCGTGCGCGCATCGTCGATTCGGACGGGTGAAAACAGACTGAACTCAAACGGTCGCGGCGGCGGCGTTTAGCCATTCGACAGCTTGCCGCGCGGCCCGCGGCGCGTCCCGGCCCATCAGCGGCGCCAGATGGTCGCCGGCCAGTTCGACGAACGCGCCGCCGGCCTGCCCGGCCAATCGCCGTACCGCCTGCGCGGGAACGTCCCCGTCCCGCCGCGAGGCCATGAACAGCGCCGGGCAGTCCGGCATCGGAATCTCGATGCCGGACTGGGCCGCGCGCAGCACCGCGCCGGATTCGTCGCGCCAGCGTCGCAGCGCGTACAGGATCGAGGCGGGATCGGATTCGGGCATCGCCCGACGCGTGGAAGCCAGCCGCGCGTGCCGCCGCCAGGCCACACGCGCGGGCCATTCGCGGGCCGGCAACGCCGTGTGCAACGGTGCCGGCGGCAACGGATTGATCGCGACAAGCGCGTCGGCCTCCGCCGCCGCCTGCAACGCGAGCAGGCCGCCCATGCTCGCCCCGACCAGCACGCGCGGGCGCGGCAATGCCGCCAGCCATGCCGCGGCCTGCCGTCGATAGTCTTCCCATTCCGTCGCCTCGAGTCCGGCATCCGCCGGCTGCAGATCCGGCGCGTTCACGGCGATGCCCTGCGCGCGCCAGATGCCGCTCCAGAGGTTCCATTCCCAGCCACCGCCGCCCGCGCCGTGCAGGAACAACGCGCTCCAGGCCGACGCGCCCCGCTCAGGCAAGCAGGGTCGCTTCCATCGACACCGGCACCGCCAGCGCGCGCGAGATCAGGCAACCCGCCTTGGCCTGGTTCGCGATGTCATCGAACTGGGCGCCGCTGATGCCGGGTACGCGGGCCGACACGATCAGCTTGATGCCGGTGATGGTCGGTCCCGGATCCATGCCCGGCTCCATCGTCGCCTCGGCGCGGGTCTGGATGATCTCCGGGGTGAATCCGGCCTTCCCCAGCACCGCCGACAGCGCCATGCTGAAACAGCCCGCGTGCGCCGCCGCCAGGAGTTCTTCCGGATTGGTGCCCTTCTCGTCGCCGAAGCGGGTCTTGAACGAATAGTTCTGGGCGTCGAAAAGCCCGCTCTGCGGCGTGCTGATGTTGCCCTTGCCGGCCTGCAGGTCGCCCTTCCACACCGCGTCCGCGTAACGTTTCAAAGCCATGGCTGTCGCTCCTCGTCCAGGGGGAGCCCGGAGCTTACACCCGCGCGCGTGTAGCGCCGGTTGCGCGTTGCGACTTGACCCCGCCGCCGGTGCGTCCGATGCTGGCTCCCCGCCATGACCGCCCGCCGAGCGCACGCTCACGGGTCGCGCCGGCCCGGACAGCCATGACGGCCCTTCGACCCAACTCCCGGGAGGAACGGCCTCATGTCGTACAGCACACCCCAAATCCGCAACGTGGCCCTGGCAGGCCACCCTGGCGCCGGCAAAACAACGCTTTTCGAAGCCCTGCTGCATGCCGGCGGCACCCTCCAGACGGCAGGCACCATCGAGCGCGGCACCACCGTGTCCGATCACGATCCCATCGAAAAGGCCCGCGGCCACTCCATCGACACCGCCATCGCCAGCACCGACCATCTCGCGGCCTCCGGCGAACGCATCCATCTCAACCTGATCGACACGCCCGGCTATCCGGAATTCCGCGGCCCGGCGCTGTCGGCGCTGTCGGCGGTGGAAACCGCGCTGATCGTCGTCGATGCCGACACCGGCGTGGCCCACGGCACCCGCCGCCTGATGGAACGCGCCCGCCAGCGCAATCTGTGCCGGGCCATCGTGGTGAACAAGATCGACCACGAAGGCGCCGACTGCGCGCGCGTGCTGGCCGATTTGCGCGAATCCTTCGGCCCGGAAGTGCTGCCGCTCAATCTGCCGGCCGACGCCGGCCAAAAGGTGGTGGACTGCTTTGGCCATGCCCAGGGCGATTCCGATCTGGGTCCGGTGGCCGACTGGCACCAGAAGATCATCGACCAGGTGGTGGAGATCAACGAAACCGTGATGGAACACTTCCTGGATGCCGGCGAAGGCGGTCTGTCCGGCGCGGAACTGCACGACGCGTTCGAGCAGTGCCTGCGCGAGGGGCATCTGGTGCCGGTCTGCTTCGTGTCCGCGCGCACCGGGGTCGGCGTGCCCGAACTGCTGGATGTGGCCGAGCGCCTGTTCCCGCATCCGGGCGAGGGCAATCCGCCGCCGTTCCAGCGCACCAACGGCGCCGGCACCGAAGCGGTGCGGGCGCAGCCGGATCCGCAGGCGCATGTCATCGCCGACGTGTTCAAGATCGTCAACGATCCCTTCGTCGGCAAGCTGGGCATCTTCCGGGTCTACCAGGGCACGGTGAAGAAAGAGGGCTCGCTGTTCGTCGACGACGGCAAGAAGGCGTTCAAGGTCGCGCACCTGTTCAAGCTCAAGGGCAAGGACCACGCCGAAATCGACCAGGCCGTTCCCGGCGACATCGCCGCCGTTCCCAAGATCGAGGAACTGCATTTCGACGCCGTGCTCCACGACAGCCACGACGAGGACCACATCCACCTGGCGCCGGTGGATTTCCCCCGGCCGATGTTCGGCCTGGCCATCGAAGCGGCCAGCAAGGGCCAGGAGCAGAAACTGTCCACCGCCCTGCAGAAGCTGGCCGAGGAGGATCCGGCCTTCGTGGTCGAGCATTCGGCCGAGCTCAACGAGACGGTCATCCGCGGCCTGTCGGATCTGCATCTGCGGGTGATGCTGGAGCGGCTCAAGGATCGCCATGGCGTCGAGGTGAAGACCCGGCCGCCGCGCATCGCCTACCGCGAAACCATTTCCGCGAAGGCGGATGGCCACTACCGGCACAAGAAGCAGACCGGTGGCGCCGGCCAGTTCGGCGAGGTGTCTCTGCGGGTTGAACCGCTGGCGCGCGGCCAGGGCTTCGAGTTCGTGGACGAGGTCAAGGGCGGCACCATCCCCGGCCAGTTCATGCCCGCGGTGGAAAAGGGCGTGCGCCAGGTGCTCGCCAGCGGCGCCGTGGCCGGCTATCCCCTGCAGGACCTGCGCGTGGTGATCCTGGATGGCAAGCACCATCCGGTGGACAGCAAGGAGGTCGCGTTCGTCGCCGCCGGCAAGAAGGCCTTCCTGGATGCCATCGGCAAGGCGCGTCCGCAGGTGCTGGAGCCGGTGGTGGACCTGGAGGTCGCCGCGCCGGAAGCCCAGGTCGGCGACATCACCGGCGGGCTTTCCAGCAAGCGCGCGCGGATCAATGGCACCGATACGGTGCGCGGGGAAATCGTCGTACGGGCGCAGGTGCCGCTCTCCGAACTGGACGGCTACGCAGCGGAACTGAAATCGGTGACCGCCGGCAGGGGTCGCTACAACCTGGATTTCAGCCACTACGAACCGGTGCCGGCCAACGTCCAGCAGAAGCTGGCCGAGGCCTACAAGCCCAAACCCGAGGACGACTGAGTGCCGCAGCGGGGCGGATCGCCAACGACGATCCGCCCGCCCGTCCACCCGCATCCGCACCGCCACCGCCACGTTCGTTGGCTGTTTCCAGGGCGGATTCCACGCTTCCCATCGCGCCATCCGCCGGAAACCGCAAAAAAAAGCGGTGAATTTGCACTTTGCTACTTGTGCGACGCGTTTTCTTTGTCCTACATTGCGCCTGCCGACGCGGTCGGCCCGATTACCCACCTACAGACTGTAAAAACAGGACACTTATGGCAAAGAGCACCAAGAAGGCAGCGCCGAAAAAGGCCGCCAAGAAAGCCGCACCGAAGGCCGCTGCCAAGCCGGCAGCCCCGAAGCCGATCAAGGAAGCGCTGAGCAAGTCCGGCCTGGTCGCCCACATCGCTGAAGCCACCGCCGTGGCTGCGAAGGACGTGCGCGCCGTGCTGGCTTCGCTGGAAAGCGCCGTGCACGCCTCCATCAGCAAGAAGGGCGCTGGCTCCTTCACCCTGCCGGGCCTGCTGAAGATCAGCGCCATCAACGTGCCGGCCAAGCCGAAGCGCAAGGGCATCAACCCGTTCACCAAGGAAGAGCAGTGGTTCGCCGCCAAGCCCGCCTCGGTGAAGGTGAAGGTCCGTCCGCTCAAGAAGCTGAAGGACGCCGCGGCCTGATCCAGGCGCGACACCCGCATCGAAAACGGGACGGCCCAGCCGTCCCGTTTTTTTTTGCCCGGTGGCGTCCCATTGTCGCCACCCCCATGCGATGGGCTGACGCCGGCTCCGCCCTGCCATCGGTCATGCTTGCGCCGCGCGCCGATCATCCCCATTGCAGGGGAGTCATTCCCTTTCCGCACAACCGAGGATCGACCCGCATGAAGATTCAAGGCTTCCTGGAGCAGTTGCTCAAATCCCAGACCGGCGGCAGCCTGCTCAATGCCGACTTCGGCAAGGGCGCGGTGGCCGGCGGCGCGTTGGGCCTGCTGCTCGGCAAGAACCGCAAGACCCGCAAGCTGGCCACCTATGGCGGCCTGGCCGCGATCGGCGTGATGGCCTACCAGGCCTACCGCGACCACCAGCAGCAGACCGCGGCCACCGCCACCGAACCACGCACCGTCGATCGCCTGCCGCCGCCGCAGGCCGAGCAGCACAGCCAGGCCATCCTGCGGGCGCTGATTGCCGCCGCCAAGGCCGACGGCCACGTCGATGATCGCGAGCGCGCCGTGATCGAAGGCGAGTTCCGCCGTATCGGCGACGATGCCGACCTGCAACGCTGGCTGCAGGCGGAACTGCAGAAGCCGCTGGATCCGGCCGAGGTCGCGCAGGCCGGCGAGACCCCGGAAGTGGCGTCGGAGATGTACCTGGCCAGCCTGATGGTGGTCGACGAACAGAACTTCATGGAACGCGCCTACCTGGACGAACTGGCGCGGCAACTGAAGCTGGATGCCGACCTGAAGACCCGCCTGGAGCGCCAACTGACGGAACAGGCCGCACGCGCCTGACATGCACATGCCGCCCTCGCCCCACCGCCATCGCGCGCGTCGCGTCCTGGTCGTGCTGGCGGTGGCGGCACTGCTGGCCTGGCTGGCGGCGTGGTCATGGCGGCAACCCTTCCTGTTGCCGCTGCGCACCCTGTGGGAACTGTCGCGCCTGCCCGCGTCCACCTCGTTGCCGGTGCCGGTGCATGGCGTGTCCGCGCGCGACATCGCGGCCACGTTTGGCGCTCCGCGCGGCAACGATCGCCAGCATGCCGGCGTGGACATCTTCGCGCGCCGCGGAACGCCGGTGCTCAGCAGCACCCGCGGCGTGATCACTACCATCCGCGACGGCGGCCTGGGCGGTCGCCAGGTCTGGGTGCTGGGGCCGGGAATGGAACGCTACTACTACGCCCACCTGGACGACTGGGCCCCCGGCCTGGCCAGCGGCGACGTGGTGGCGGCCGGGACGCCGCTGGGCACGGTGGGCACCACCGGCAACGCGAAGGGCACGCCACCACACCTGCATTTCGGCATCTATGCCCGCGACGGCGCACGGGATCCGCTGCCCAGGCTGCGCGCCGGCGCGGTATCGGGACGACGCTGAATCCGCGGCCCGGCGGAACACTCCATCGCGGCGGCGGGCCTCGTGCCGGCACCGGGGCGCGCCTATCTTGCCCCTGTCTCCCCGCGGTGCCCCTTCCATGGCCAATCGTCCCCAACGCTATCGCATCACCGTCACGCCCGTGGAGGCGGACGGGCTGCCCTGCACCAGCCGGTGCACCATTGAATTCGAGCATCACTGCCACGACGACTGGATGCGGGTGCTGGAGAACGTGCAGCGGCTCCGCGGCTTCACCGGCGACGAGCGCACCGCGCTGGTGATCGGCGCCAAGCTGCTCGGTGGCCTGATGGCCGACCACCGCAACGATCAGGACGATCTGTTCGCTTCCCTGCGGCCGCATGTCGAGGTGTTCCTGCAGGACCTGAAGCAGCGCGCGCCCGGTTGACTGAAGATTGCCGCCACCGGTTAGCCGGCGGACAGAATCCCCGCGTTATCGTGCGATGACTCCCTTTTTCATGGATCCCGGCAACGCATGACTCCACGCTTCCGCCCGCTGGCGTCGACCGCCCTGCTCGGCCTGCTGTTGCTGCTGGCCGGCTGCGGCACCATGAACGCCGTCACCGGTTTCTTCGGCGATCAGATCAGCTTCACCGAACCCCAGTTGCAAAAACGGCTCGACCGCAGCTTCCCGCGCGAGTTCGACAAGCTCGGCGGACTGGTGTCGGCCACGCTGAGCCATCCCCGCCTGTCGCTGGCCGGTGGCGACGATCGCCTGCGGCTGGATTTCGACATCGGCGTCAGCGCGATTGGCGCGGGCGACGTCGCCCGCGGGCGCTTCGCCGTCGCCAGCCGCCTGCGTTACGACCCGGCCACCCAGGGCCTGCATCTGGACAACCCGGAACTGCTGAGCGTGGATCTGCCCGGCTCCGGCAGCGTCATGAAGGGCGGCACGCGCGAACTCATCAACGCGGTACTGGCCGAATACGCGCGCCAGGAACCGATATACCGCATCGACAGCGACGTGCTGGATCGCTTGCCGCGCGGCAAGCACATCGGTGCGACCCTCATCGAAAACGGAAAAATCGTGGTGAAACTGGATGGAAACTGATACCCGCACCCTGCGCCGACTGCGGCGCTCCCGTCGCCTGCTGGCCGCCGCGCTCGCCGCCAGCACGGCCGCACTGCCCTTCCCCGCGTGGCTCGCGCATGCCGAACCGGCCGCCGCCGTCGCGGCGGACAGCCTGACCCTCACGCCCGCGCAGTTGCAAAGCGCGGCCGAACCGGCATTTCCACGCAAGGAGACCTGGCTGGGCGGACTGGCGCGCCTGACCCTCAGCCGGCCGGTGATCGCCATTCCGGCCGGCGGGGATCGCATCCAGATGGATCTCGACTACGACGCCTCACTGGCCGGCAGCGGCAACCGGCAGGGACGCTTCCGGGTCGCCAGCGGACTGCGCTATGACCCGGCCACCCAGGGCCTGCACCTGGAGCGCCCGGAACTGCTGGATCTGCAGGCGGATGGCCAAGGCAAGCCGATGGACGCGCAGACCCGCGAGATGATCAACGGCCTGCTGGAACAATACGCGCAGGACGAACCGATTTATCGGCTCGACGCCGAGGCGCTGGCGCAAATCCCCGGCACCCTCTCGTCCGACGCCATCCGCATCCAGGACGGGCAGGTCCACCTGCGTCTGGGCCAGTGAACGCGACCGGCCAAAAGGTCACAGCTCGAAGCGATAGCTCAGCTTGACCAGCAGTTGTTCGTCGTCGCGCAACCCGAACGCATCGCCCAGCAACGCGCCTGCGCTATCCCCGAAGCGGTTGTTCTCGCGTCCGCCACGGCCGTAGACGACATACAGGTAGGACAGCGGCGCCAGCTCGTAGCGATAGCGGATCTGGAAACCCAGATTGCTCAGGCTGAAATCGTTGATCTCGTCGTCGCTGCGCAGCGCATCGCCGCCGGCCATCACCCGGTAGGCCTGGCGGGCACGGGCGTCGAGCGCGATCGACTGCAGCTTGACGCGCAGTTCCTGGCGGTCGCTGATGGTCCAGTTGAGGCCGGCATTCACATGCCACTCGCGCCCCTCGAAGCTGCCGATCAGGTTGTCGTACTGCCAGACCAGCCAGTCCGGGGTGCGATCGGCATAGAAGCCGCCGTACAGGCTGAAGGCGTCGTTGATGAAATAGGTGGCCTGGTATTCGAAGGCGTAGCCGATCTCGTCGTTGCCGGCGAGGCCGCCGCTGACCAGATCCGCATAGACGTCGTGCGCCCAGTGTCCCTTGCGCGGACGTTCGTACTCGTAGTGCGCATTGAAGCGGGCCGGCACGTTCACCGAACCATGGCCGCGGGTCAGCAGGTCCTCGACGCCCGAGGTGTTGATATTGATCTGGGCGTACTCGCTGGCACCGTTGCGCAGTTGTCCCTGCCGGCTCATCCGGAACTGGTTGTTCAACCGCTCGCCGTGGTTGTTGTAGACCGAACTGACCCGCCAGCGCCATTCCTTCGATGAGTAACGCGAGCTTTCGGGCTGGTCGGCGAAGCGCCGCTTCACCTCCCAGTGCAGGTAGTTCATGCTGTTGCGCGACAGGTAGCCGGCGTCGTTGATCTGCAGGTCGTTGCCGAAATGCATGGCGATCCACTGCTGGCGCCAGCCATGATCCATCTCGTAGTCGGCCCAGACCGTGGCGCCCAGATCGCGGGTGGTGTCGCCATGCTCGTCGATCTGGCTGCCGAACACGCGCGTGCGCACGTTCCAGCGCGCGGTCGGACGCCAGTTGTGGTCGATGCCGAACACGGTCGCCTCGCGATCGAAGTACGGGCGATCCACGCGGGTCATCATCATGCCCAGGTTCTGGTCCTTGAAATCCCGCACCAGCCGCAGCGCGTAGAACGAGCGCCCCACCTCGTCCGCCTCGTCGGCGGCAAACACGCCGTACTTGGTCTGCCCGAACGAGCCGTTTAGCTTGACCGCGGCGGTGATGTCGCCCGCGCCACGCCCATCGTCGGCCGGCCCGCCGACCCGGCGGGTATACAGCAACTGGCTGAAATCCGACGGCGTGGTGTATTCGAACAGGCCCTGGTTCTCGGTGAAGAACGGCCGCTTGTCGCTGATGAAGGTTTCGGTGGCGCTGAAGTTGACGACCAGGTCATCGCTTTCCACCTGGCCGAAATCAGGATTCAGCGTGGCGGTCATCTGGAACTGGCCGTTCGGCTTCCAGAACAGATCCACGCCGCCATCGAAATCGCTGTCGCCGCGGATGTTGTCGTACAGGCCCGACGCGTACGGCGTGACCGCCAGCAGCGACTGGCTGTATCGCGGCACCTCGACAGGCGTGAACTCGGACAGGAACCGTGACCGCTCGAAGCTCGCCACCGGCCAGGCCACGCGTTCCCCGGTGGAGCCGACCACGCGATCCAGATAGATCTTCATCCGGCGGACATCGCCCTCGCCACCGCGCATCGGTGCGATGTACCAGGGAATCAGCATTTCCGCCGACCAGCCGTCGGCATCCTCGCTGACCGCGTGCTTCCAGTTGCCGTCCCAGTCGTCGTTGAAATCGGACTCGTTGGTGATCACCGCGTCGGCGACGCCATCGGTCGAGGAAATGGTGAAGTTGTAGCCGGTGCGGCCGTCACCGTCGAAATCGATCATCAGGTTGACCCGGTCCACCTGGTCCTCGAAATCCCGCTGCACGCGCTGGCGGGTACGACTGGCGGCCGGCTGGATATTGCGGAAGCCGATGGCAAGCCCATCGGGCGTGGCCAGCACCCACGCCTCGGTCGGGTGGGTCGCCGGCGTGCCGGTCAGCGGCTGCACCTTGCGGAAATCGGTGATGTGCCGCGCGCCCTGCCATTCGGCCGGATCGATGCGGCCGTCCACGTCGATGGCCAGGGCCGGCGCGGACAACGCCATCAGGATGGAGAGACTCAGGATTGCCGCGCGCATGTCGGGAATTCCGTTGGGCTCGTGCCCGTTGGACGCCACCCTAGCGTTCCGGTGACCGGTCACCGACTGGCGTAGGTCATGTCAACCATTTGGCCGCCGCCTGCATCCCGTCACAGGCGGCACCCGGTGTAGCGGCGATTACGATTTGGGTTGCAGCATCGTGCCCGTGCACTTCTTGCTGCCGCACCGGCAGGCCCAGACCTTCTTCAGGCGGGCGGTGTGCGGCTCGTCCAGGACGATGCCGTAGTTGTAGGTCAGTTCCTCGCCGGGCTTGATGTCACGGATGGCCTCGATGAACACCTTGTCCTTCTTGCGGTTCTTGCCGTCGTGTTCCTCGATGACCGCTTCGCAGTTGGGATCGCAGCTGTGGTTGATCCAGCGCGCCTTGTTGCCCTTGTGGTTGGCGTCGATGACGTATTCGTCGTTGAGGGTGAACAGGAAGGTGTGGCCGGATTCCACGTCGCCGCTGTCGTCCTCGTCCACTTCCTCGTGGGTGCGCCGCTTGCCCTTGTACTCGACGACGCGTTCGCCCTTCTCGAGGGGCGCGATGGCGAATACGCCATTGCCATGGATGTCGGACTTGCGGGCTTCAATCTTGCGGGGCATGCGGGTTCCGGTGGAGGGCGGGAAGGAGGATTCTCGCTCAGACCGCCGGGGATCCCAAGCATCCGCGATTCCGGCGAATCCCCGCCAACCGCAAACCGGGGCCGGCACGTCCATGGCCGGCGCATGAATCCCGCGCGCACCGCTTGTCCGGTCGCCCCGGAACCGCGCGTTAAACCGCCTGCTTCCCAACCACCCTTCTCCGCAACCACCACGAGCCGCCGCCATGCCCAACCCCGTTTCCTCGCCAGGACTGCGGTCCTGCCTGCTGTCATCGATCGTGCTGCTCGGAGGCTGCCAGGCGCAGGCCGGCAAGCCGGGAACCTCCCCCGCCGCGCTCCCGCACGTGGCGGACGCGGCCGCTGACGTCATGGCGCGTGGCGAATACCTGGTCCGGATCGGCGGGTGCAACGATTGCCATACGGTGGGCTACGCCGAGCGCCAGGGCGAGGTGCCGACCGCGCAGTGGCTGACCGGCTCGCCGCTGGGCTACCACGGCCCGTGGGGCACGACCTACGCCAGCAACCTGCGCCTGCGCATGCAGGAGATGAGCGAAGCCCAGTGGTTGGCCTACAGCGGCAACCTGCGTACCCGGCCGATCATGCCGGACTTCACCCTGCGGGCCATGAGCGAAGCCGACCGCCGCGCGATCTACCGGTTCGTGCACTCGTTGGGCCCGGCCGGAGAAACCGCGCCGGCCTACCTGCCGCCCGGCCAGACCCCGCCCGCTCCCTACTTCTCCCTGGTCCTGCCGGAAGCCCCGGCCCAGGGCGCTCCGGCCGCGCCAGCCACCGCCACGGCCCCGGCGCGAAACTGAACAAGTTCACGCTTGGCGGGGCGCCGGGTTAAAGCGTACAATTTCGGTACGTTTTTAATTCCCCCGTCCCGCCATGCTCCGCGTCACCAAGCTCACCGACTACGCCACCGTGGTGCTGACCGTGCTCGCCGCACGGCCGGGCGAGGTGCTGAGCGCCACCGATCTGGCCGATCACTCCGGGCTGGAATCGCCCACCGTCAGCAAGGTCCTCAAGCCGCTGGCCCAGGCCGGCCTGGTCGAGGGCCTGCGCGGCGTGCATGGCGGCTACCGGCTGAGCCGGGCCGCCGCCGACATCAGCCTGATCGAGATCGTCGAGGCCATGGAAGGGCCGCTGGCGATGACCGAATGCAGCCAGGCCGACAGCCACTGCGGGATCGCGCACCAGTGCGGCGCCCGCGCCAACTGGCGCCTGATCAACGACGTGGTCGCCGACGCCCTGCGCGGCGTGACCCTGGCGCAGATGCTCCACCCTCCCGCTTCCCCCGACGACGTCCGCCGGCGCCCGATCGCCGTGCGCGTCGCCAGCAGTTGAGTACACAGGCAGCCCAATGGCCACCGAGAACGCAGAAATCCTGGAACAGCTGGGACGTCGCTATGACGCCGGCTTCATCACCGACATCGAATCCGATTCGCTGCCGCCCGGCCTCAACGAGGACGTGGTGCGGGCGCTGTCCGCCAAGAAGGACGAACCGGAGTGGATGACCGAATGGCGGCTGGCCGCCTACCGCCACTGGCTGACCATGCCGGTGCCGCACTGGGCCAAGCTGAAGATCGCCCCCATCGACTTCCAGGCCATCAGCTATTACAGCGCGCCCAAGGCCAAGTACAAGTCGCTGGACGAGGTGCCGCAGGAACTGCTCGACACCTATGACAAGCTGGGCGTGCCGCTGCACGAGCGCGCCAAGCTGGCCGGCGTCGCGGTCGACGCGGTGTTCGACTCGGTCTCGGTGGGCACCACCTTCCGCAAGGAACTGGCCGAGAAGGGCATCATCTTCTGCTCGATGAGCGAGGCCATCCGCGAGCACCCCGAACTGGTCCGCCAGTACCTGGGCAGCGTGGTGCCGACCGGCGACAACTACTTCGCCGCGCTGAACTCGGCGGTGTTCTCCGACGGCAGCTTCGTGTTCATCCCCAGGGGCGTGCGCTGCCCGATGGAGCTGAGCACCTACTTCCGCATCAACGCCGGCCACACGGGCCAGTTCGAACGCACCCTGATCATCGCCGAGGACAAGAGCTACGTGTCCTACCTGGAAGGCTGCACGGCGCCGATGCGCGACGAGAACCAGCTGCATGCGGCGGTGGTCGAGCTGGTGGCGCTGGAAGACGCCGAGATCAAGTACAGCACGGTGCAGAACTGGTACCCGGGCGACGAGGAAGGCCGCGGCGGCATCTACAACTTCGTGACCAAGCGCGGCGAATGCCGCGGTGCGCGCAGCAAGATTTCCTGGACCCAGGTGGAGACCGGCTCGGCCATCACCTGGAAGTACCCGTCCTGCGTGCTGCTGGGCGACGACTCGGTCGGCGAATTCCACTCGGTGGCGCTGACCCATCACCGCCAGCAGGCCGACACCGGCACCAAGATGATCCACATCGGCAGGAACACCAAGTCGAAGATCATCAGCAAGGGCATCAGCGCCGGCCGCGGCCAGAACACCTACCGCGGCCTGGTCAAGGTGGACCGCAACGCCGCCAACGCACGCAACTACACCCAGTGCGACAGCCTGCTGATCGGCAAGCAGTGCGGCGCCCACACCTTCCCCTACATCGAGGTGAAGAATCCGAGCGCCACCCTGGAGCACGAGGCCACCACCTCCAAGATCTCCGACGACCAGCTGTTCTACTGTCGCGCCCGCGGCATCAGCGAGGAGGACGCGGTGTCGATGATCGTCGACGGCTTCTGCAAGCAGGTCTTCCGCGAGCTGCCGATGGAGTTCGCGGTGGAAGCCAAGAAGCTGCTGGAAGTGTCGCTGGAAGGCAGCGTCGGCTGACGCTTTCTTCCCGGGATTCGGGATTGGAGATTGGGGGTTCGCAAGAGCGAAACCCGCTCCCCCGCTTCCCTCCTGCATTCAACGAATCCCTATTTCGAATCCCCAATCCCATGCTCAAGATCGAAAACCTCCACGCCAGCGTCGCCGGCAAGGAAATCCTCAAGGGCCTGTCCCTGGAAGTGAAGCCCGGCCAGGTCCACGCCATCATGGGCCCCAACGGCGCCGGCAAGTCCACGCTGGGCAACATCCTGGCCGGCCGCGAGGGCTATGAGGTCACCGCCGGTTCGGTCGAATTCGACGGCAAGGCGCTGCTGGAGCTGGAGCCGGAAGAACGCGCCGCCGCCGGCGTGTTCCTGGCCTTCCAGTACCCGGTCGAAATCCCGGGCGTGAACAACACCTACTTCCTGCGCGCGGCGCTCAACGCCCAGCGCAAGGCGCGCGGCGAGGACGAACTGGATTCCATGCAGTTCCTCAAGCTGGTGCGCGAGAAGCTGGCCGTGCTGCACTTGCGCGACGACCTGCTGCACCGGGGCGTCAACGAGGGTTTCTCCGGCGGCGAGAAGAAGCGCAACGAGATCTTCCAGTTGGCCGTGCTGGAACCCCGGCTGGCGATCCTCGACGAGACCGACAGCGGCCTGGACATCGATGCGCTGAAGAACGTCGCCGACGGCGTCAACGCACTGCGTTCACCGGATCGCGCCTTCCTGGTCATCACCCACTACCAGCGCCTGCTCGATTACATCAAGCCGGACGTGGTGCACGTGCTGGCCGATGGCCGCATCGTCGAAACCGGCGGTCCGGAACTGGCGCTGGAACTGGAGCAGCACGGCTACGCCTGGATCAAGGATCGGGTGGCCCCCGAAAAGGTCGCCGGATGAGCGCCCTGCTGGATTCCCTCGCCACCGGCTTCAGCGGCGACGCCGCGCGCCGCGCGGTGCTGGACGAGGCGCTGCGCGACGGCCTGCCCGGTCCGCGCGCCGAGGCGTGGAAGTACACCTCGCTGCGCCAGCTCGAACGCCGCAGCTTCGCCCCAGTCGAAGCCCTGCCCGCGCTGGATCCGATGCTGCTGGCCGACATCCCGGGCCCGCGCGCGGTGTTCGTCAATGGACGCTATTCGGTCGCGCTTTCGCTGACCAGCGACTTGCCGGAAGGCGTCAGCCTGCAGCTGTTGTCCGAGGCGCTGGCCGAGGGCGGCGAATCCGCCCGCTTCCTGCAACGCCGTTTCGAACGGAGCGATGAAGTGTTCGCCCGCCTCAACGCGGCCCTCGCCAATGAAGGCGTGCTGCTGCGGGTAGCCGAGTCCGTCGAAGTCGAGGCGCCGCTGCACCTGGTGTTCATCGGCGCGCCCGACGACACCGACCATGCCTGGCATCTGCGCAATCTCGTCGAACTGCGCGCGGGTGCCTCGCTCAAGGTGTTCGAACATCATTTCGGCACCGGCTCGCACGCCCATCTGGCCAACACGCTGGTCCATGTCCATGTCGGGCGCGGTGCGCGCCTGGCCCACGCGCGCGTGCAGGAAGACGGCGATCGAGCCACCCACCTGTTGCGCACGGATGCCGTGCTGGCCAGCGATGCCGAATACCGCCGCATCGATCTGGAACTGGGCGCGGCGCTGTCGCGGCACGAGTTCAACGTGCGGCTGGAAGGCGATCGGGCCCGCCTGATTGCCAACGGCGTGCTGCTCGCCGACGGCCGCCGCCACCTGGATACCCGGCTGGGCATCGACCACATCGCCCGCGACACCACCTGCGAACTGACTTGGCGCGGACTGGGCGCCGGGCGCGGCCGCGCGGTGTTCCATGGCGGCATCTTGATCCGCGAGGGTGCCGACGGTACCGACGCGGCGCTGTCGAACAAGAACCTGCTGCTGTCCGACAACGCCGAGATCGACACCCAGCCGGTGCTGGAAATCCATGCCGACGAAGTGAAGGCCGCGCACGGCGCGACCGTCGGCCGACTGGACGCCAACGCGCTGTTCTACCTGCGTTCGCGCGGCCTTCCGGAAACGGAAGCGCAGCAGTTGCTGACCGCCGCGTTCTGCCGCGAGCCGATGTCCATCATCACCAACCCGGCGGTGCGTGAGCAGTTGTCGCAGCGCATCGACCAGGCCCTGGCCGGGCTGGGTGCGCCGTGAACGCCGGTCCCGCGCCACATCGCGATCCGGCCGGCACGCCCGACTGGGCGCGCGTGCGCGCCGACTTCCCGCTGCTGGAGCGCCAGGTCCACGGCAAGCCGCTGATCTATTTCGACAGCGCCAACACCGGCCAGAAACCGGCATCGGTAATCGCCGCCACGGACGCGTTCTACCGCCGCCACAACGCCAACGTCAGCCGCGCGGTGCACACGCTCGGCACCGAGGCCACCGACGCTTACGAAGGCGCGCGCCGCAAGCTGGCCCGCTTCCTCAACGTGCGCGCCGACGAACTGGTGCTGTGCAGCGGCACCACCTTCGCGATCAACCTGGTCGCCTACTCCTGGGCGCTGCCGCGCCTGGGCAAGGGCGATGTCATCCTGGTTTCGCGGATGGAGCATCACGCCAACATCGTGCCGTGGCAGCTGGTCGCCCAACGCACCGGCGCCACCCTTCGCGTGGCCGAGATTCTTCCGGACGGTTCGCTGGACCTGCCCGGCCTGTACGCGGCGATGACGCCGGATGTGAAGCTGCTGGCGATTACCCACGTGTCCAACGTGCTGGGCACGGTCAATCCGGTCCGCGAGATCTGCCGGGAAGCGCGCAAGCACGGCATCGTCACGATGGTGGACGGTTCGCAGGCCACGCCGCACCGCCCGGTGGACGTGGCCGCGATCGGCTGCGATTTCTATGCCCTGACCGGCCACAAGATGTGCGGGCCCACCGGCACCGGCGCGCTGTGGGCCCGGCGCGAGCATCTGCAGGCCATGCCGCCCTTCATCGGTGGCGGCGAGATGATCAAGGAGGTCAGCTTCGACGGCACTGTGTTCAACGACCCGCCGCACAAGTTCGAGGCCGGCACGCCCAACATCGCCGGTTTCATCGGCCTGGGCGCGGCGGTGGACTACCTCGAGTCGGTCGGCATGGCCAACATCGAGGCGCGCGAAACCGAACTGCTGGCCCACGCGACCGAAGAGCTGCGCAAGATCGACGGCCTGCGCATCTTCGGCACCGCGCCGGAGAAAGCCGCGGTCATCTCCTTCCTGGTCGAAGGCGCCCATGCGCACGATCTGGCGACCCTGCTGGACCTGGAAGGCGTGGCGATCCGTTCCGGCCAGCACTGCGCGCATCCGCTGCTGCAGTTCTTCGGGGTCGCCGCGACCTGCCGGGCCTCGCTGGCCTTCTACAACACCCACGCCGAAATCGAAGCCTTCGCCGCCGCGCTGAAGAAAGCCCGCAGCCTGCTGGCCTGATTGCGGCGCGCATCCCCCTGCAGGAGCGACGTCAGTC